>CANREY010000025.1 GCA_947629755.1 uncultured Oscillospiraceae bacterium
ACGGCACCCGTAGGCGCTGTCTGATCTGTAAACTTTATTTTAATCTTTTCTCTGTCCTCTTGACGGGGTGCGGGTCAAGGGGCTATTTGTATGTTTTTAAACCGTTTAAAACGGGAGCAGGTCGTCAATATCCTCGCCGCCGTCGGGGAAAAGGTCCCTGAGGCTCAGGATCATGAGGACCATATACGTCATCTCGCCGTCCGACATATCCTCGGTCATTTCGGCGTAGCGCTCCTGAATATCGGCGTATCTCTGCATAAGGCCGGTGAGCTCCAAGGCCAGAAGCTGGCGCTGGCTCTCCGTGGCGGCGTCGTAGCGCCGGGCCAAGTCAAGATAGTCCCTCATGTAAACTACGATCTCGTCCGTGGCGGTGATGAACTCCGGCCTTATGTCCGGCTTTAAGGACCCGGTGGTGTCGGGCACGGCCCCGGCCAGGAGGGCCTCGTAGGCGGCGTTATAGTCCTTTTTCGCCGTGGAGCTCGTGATAAGGGCGAAGGTCACCAGATACCCGGTGTCCGTGTTGAGGACTACGTCCACTACGCATTTACCGCCCGGTACGGCGCTGTCGCTGTCGGCCGGTATATCGAGCTTCAGCCTCATGCCCTCGTAGCCCAGTATCCGGGTCTCCGTAAGCTCCACCTGCGTCACGCCCTCGCCCTCCAGCGCCCCCGTCAGGAAGCTCTTAAGCGCCGGCTTTATCTTCCCCACCGTCTCCGGCGTCACGCCGGCTGGCGCGTACGACACCATTATCGCCGCGGCGACCTCGCCGTCCTCAGTGGCGGTGGCCCCGGTCATATTTGCCGCGCTCTCCTCGTCTGTGAAGCCCTCCGGGAAATCGTAGGCTATGCCCCCGGCGCACCTTACGCGGTAGCCCTCCTTCGTCAGCATGAAGGAGCGCAGGCGGTCGGCGTCCACGCATCTTGCGATCACCGCCACGGCCTCGGACCTCTTTATGGGCGTATCGGGCTTCATTTTGCCGTTTTCCGAGCCCGTGAGTATCCCCGCCCGGTAGAGGGCGTATATCTCGTCATAATATTCGCTCCCCGCCTCCACGTCCGGTATGGCCCCGTCCTCCACGGGGTTAATGGTCTTCAGGCCCTCCCCGGACATGGCCCCGGCCATTATGGCGGCGAACTGGCGGCGAGTTGCGGGTACGGACAGGTCGGCAAACTGTTCCTTCTCAATTATCCCCTTTTCCACGGCGTAATCCACATAGACCTGATACCATGGGTCGCCCTGAACAAACTCCGTCTCAGGCCAGCCGAGGACGTTGTAGACCCTCGCCGCGAAGGTCACGGCCTCCGCAAGGGTGATGCTCTTGTCCGGCGAGAATTTGCCTCCCCCGGTCCCGGACACCAGGTCGTAGGCCCAGCAGACCTCCAGGTCGTCGGCGTACCACGCGTTATCCGGCACATCGGTGAAAAGCCGCCCCTCGCCCTCGCTCGCCAGCGCGGCCGGCGCCAGCGCCAGCAAAAGCCCCAGCGCCACTATCATTGCCACAAGCTTTTTCACAGTCTTTTCTCCCCTCATTTTTTATTTCTCCCGTCATCGCCACATAGAATTATCTGGGAGCTATCTTAAATATATATCGCCATGAGCCCCTTGTCAATCTCAAAAAATCGCGGCGACGAACAAGCTCGAACCACCCGGCCCTGCGGGGCCGCCCCCCTTTCCGAAAGGGGGGGTAGGGGAATAAGGTTGCGGCTTCGCCGCATTTTAAACGCGGGAGGGTTTAGAACCCTCCCCTACGGCAATCATGGAAGATTTCCCAATCACCCCGTAGGGGCGGGTCCCAGACCCGCCCGTCCCCGCCGCGCGGATACCCCCTTTTTCGGAAAAGGGGGCAGGGGGATTAGAACCCCCGTCCCGCCCCCCAACTCCTTTCCGACATAAAAAAGCAGGCCCGACGGCCTGCTTTTTTATTATGCACCAAACACTTTTATAAGGAACCCCGCCGCGATGGCCGAGCCGATGACGCCGGCCACGTTGGGGCCCATGGCGTGCATGAGGAGGAAGTTTGAGGGGTTGGCCTTCTGGCCCTCCACCTGAGCCACTCTGGCCGCCATGGGGACGGCGGAGACGCCCGCCGCGCCGATGAGGGGATTTATCTTCCCGCCGGAGAGCTTATACATAAGCTTGCCGACCAAAAGTCCGCCCACGGTCGAGAAGCAGAAGGCGATAAGGCCCAGCACCACGATCTTTATGGTGTTCAGCGTCAAAAACCTCGCCGCCACGGTGGTCGCGCCCACGGAGATGCCCAAAAAGAGCGTCACGATGTTCATAAGGGCGTTCTGGGCCACGTCGGAGAGCCGCTCTGTGACGCCCGTCTCACGAAGGAGATTTCCGAACATGAGGCACCCGATAAGCGGCGCTGTGGAGGGCAGAAGCAGTATGACGAATCCGGCCACTAAAATGGGGAAGACTATCTTCTCGGTTTTTGAGACCTCCCGAAGCTGCTCCATCTTGACGCTCCGCTCCTTCTCGGTGGTCAGAAGCCTCATAATGGGCGGTTGGATCATGGGGATAAGGGCCATATAGGAGTACGCCGCGATGGCTATTGGGCCCAATAGCGCCGGGGCCAACAGCATACACGTCATTATGGCCGTGGGCCCGTCCGCGCCGCCGATTATACCGATGGACGCGGCCTCATTGCCGCTAAAGCCCAGAAGCACCGCCCCGAAGAAGGCGAAGAACACGCCAAACTGGGCCGCCGCGCCGAGAAAGAAGCTCTTGGGGTTGGCGATAAGGGGCCCGAAGTCCGTCATAGCGCCCACGCCGATAAAGATGAGGCAGGGGTAGATACCGGCCTTCACGCCGATGTAGAGTATGTCAAGAAGCCCCCCAAGGTGGGCGATGTCGGTGAAGGACAGCTCCACCACGAGACTGCCGTCGATGCTCATGGCCACGCTGTTGTCATATTCCGGGCTCGTGACCAGCGTCTGAAAATCGGCGCTTATGTCCCCGCCCTCGCTGTGGAGCGTCTCAAGGTGCTCCTCTATCTGGGCGCCCGTCCGCCCGCAGGCGCGGGCCGCCACGTAGTAATAATACTCGTCCTGAGTATATACCCGCTCCTCGGCTTGGTTATAAAGGGCGTAGTCGTTGACGGGGTCGTATGGGCACTCGTGGACATACGCGTCCCACATGCCCATGTGGTATAGCCCCGCGCCGGGGAGATTTGTGAGCAGGCACCCGAAGGCTATGCCCACCAGCAGCAGCGGCTCAAACTTCTTTTTGATGCCAAGGTACAAAAGCACCAAGGCCACCGCTATCATAATGAGCGACTTCCAGCCGCCCGAAGCGAAGAAGCCCATAAAGCCCGACTCAAGCCAGAGCTTTTTCAGGGTCTCTAAAATGTTGTCCATGGTCCGCGCCCCCTTACGCCAGCACCACTAAGGGCGAGCCGGTCTCCACCTTTGCGCCCTTTGCCGTGACCACCTGGGCCACGGTGCCGTCCCTTGGGGCCATTATCTCGTTTTCCATCTTCATAGCCTCAAGTATGACAAGCACGTCGCCGGACTTGACCTTGTCCCCGGCGGCCACGTTTATCTTGACGATGTTCCCCGGCATGGGGGCGTTGACGGCCTCGCCCTCCGCGATCTGTGCGGCGGGAGCGGCGGGGGCCGCCGGTGTCGCCGGAGCCGCGGGGGCCGCTGTGGCGGCGGGGGCGGCTGGGGCCACGGGGGCCGCCGCGTCGTATTCATTCAAAAGCATGGCCTCGCCGTGCTCGACCTCCACCTCGTAGGTCTTTCCGTTCAAGGTGACTAAATACTTCATTTTTTATTGACCTCCCTGATAGAGATAAAGCGCAGTTCGTTGATGGGTGTGTGGAGCTCGTCTGCCACGATGGCCATTATCATCGCCGCGTCCCTCTCCGGCGTGTCGTAGAGCTTCAGCTCTCCCGCGGCGCCGGGGGCCTTCTCCGGCTCCTTTTCCGGTATCGGCGGCACGGGAGCGGTGCCGGCAACCGGGGATACCACGGCGGGCTTTTTCGCGGCCATTAGCTTACCCATCAGCACTACCACTATGACCAAAAGCGCGATGCCCAGAAAGACGATGGCGTAGCCCATCACGGCGTCAATGGCCGCCTCGGATAATTTCATCTTCACGCCTCCTCTACGATGGAGTACTTCACGTGGTGCTCCCGCTCCTCGCGGCGGGCCTTCAGGAATTTCACCGTCTGGTCGGGATAGCAGATATAGCTCATTATATCCTCCTCGCTCCCGGCAAGATCTCCCAAGGCCGCCTTGGCGTCCTCAAATTCCTTCCCCGTGCGCTTGGAGTCCTCCACACGGCAGTCCGTGGGCTCGTTGCCAGCGCCGATAATCTTGTCCTGAAGCTCCCGGCTCACCGGCGCGGGGGCGATGCCGTACTCGCCCCGGAAATAATTCTTGACCTCGTTGGAAATCTGCTTGTACCGCTCGCCCATGAGGACGTTGACCACAGCCTGATTGCCCACCATCTGGGAAAGGGGCGTCACCAGCGGGGGATAGCCCAGGTCCTTACGCACGTTGGGTATCTCCACCAGCGCCTCGTCGAATTTGTCAAGGGCGTTCATGTCCTTGAGGTTGGCTATCATGTTTGAGAGCATACCGCCGGGGACCTTGTAGACCAGCGCCTGAGAGTCCGTGCCCATGGACTTGGGGTTTATGAGGCCGGAGTCAATATACTTTTGCTTTATGGGCTTGAAGTAGTCGTTTACCTTGTTGAGCACGCCCTCGTCAAGGCCAGTCTCGTAGCCAAGCTGGGTGAGGGCGTAATAGAGCGTCTCCGTGGCGGCCTGGCTCGTGCCGTTGGAGAAGCAGGAGGTAGCGGTGTCGATGACGTCCACCCCGGACTCCACGGCCTTTATGAGGGTCATGTACGCCATGCCGGTGGTGCAGTGGGTGTGGAGTATGAGGGGTATGTCGCCCACCTCGTCCTTTATGCCCTTTATGAGCCCCTCCGCCTCGGCGGGGGACATGGTACCGGCCATATCCTTAAGGCAGATGGTGTCGAAGCCCATCTTCTTAAGCTCCCGGCACATCTCAACGTACTTCTTCACCGTGTGTACCGGGCTCTGGGTGTAGCTGATGCACCCGGAGGCCACGGTGCGCTCCGTGCCGTATTTCTTGGTGGCCTCAAAGGCCGTCTTTATGTTGCGAAAATCGTTGAGGGCGTCAAAAATGCGTATGACGTCGATGCCGTTTTTGATGGAGAGACGTACAAACTCCTCCACCACATCGTCGTGGTAGTGCTTGTAGCCCAGAAGGTTCTGGCCGCGAAGGAGCATCTGGAGCCGTGTATTCGGCATGGCGGCCCTTATCTTCCGAAGCCGCTCCCATGGGTCCTCGTTTAAATACCGGAGGCAGGAGTCGAAGGTCGCCCCGCCCCAGCACTCAACGGAGTAGTACCCGGCCTTGTCCATGGTGGGCAGGATACCCTCGTAATCGGAGTAGGGCAGGCGAGTGGCCATCAGCGACTGGTTGGCGTCCCGGAGCACCGTCTCTGTAAATTGAACTTTTTTCATGCAAATATCCCCATCTTTCCGCCCCCATGGGGCAAAAAACAAGTTAAATAACGGGTGGGCCGGCAAAATTCTATCAATTCTCCAATCCCAACCCAGTATATAATACCATCAAAGCCCCGCCTTTGCAACCGTAAACCCGCCGAAAAACCCCCTTAATTTTGGCGCTTTTCCCCGCAAAAAGAAAAACCCGCCGCCCCCCGCCGGCAAAGGCCAAAGGCCGGCGGGGGAGCAAGCGGTTTCGGTGGCGTTATGGGAGACACGCGGTATCTCTCCAATAAACGGTCTACTTTTTATTGGAGAATACGGTTACTTTGCTTCAAACAGGGTCGTCCCACAGTGACGTGGAGGCGATACGGAATGTCCGCTTCTTGACATTGGCGATCCGTTCTTCCACGTCCGCACCGTACATTTCTTTGCGATATTCAAGGTCCGTGATCCGCTGCCGCCGCAGGTCGAACCCCTCCGGGACCACATAGAAGGTGTCGCACCCCTCCGGCTCGCCGAAGGCGGACACCGAATCGAAGAAGAAATAATATGAGTTCTTGGCATAATACCAGTTGACGCCGGCGTTCCGTTTTTGCAGTTCCCCGATTTTAGCCGGATTTTGCCGGTTGAGAACGACGGATACCGGGATCCTCGACCCGAAAGCCTGCCGGAGCTCCAGACAGGAGAGCGGATTTTCCCCGTCAGAGAAGTAACTGCCGTAGGTGGGGTCAAGGGCTATCCATTTTTTGCGCTTTCGGTCAAAAATCTCCGTGACCACATGGTTGTCCCCGTCGTAGGGGGAACAGGGCATTCCTCCGACACGGCGAGCATATATGCCAATGGCGAGGCAGCACTCGGCCAATATCTTTGCTTTGTTCAGGCAGTTGATCCCAACGTCAGGCTTTTCAAAGCAGTACTCCAGCAGCGCCAGCGAATTGCAGGGAATATGGTTATCATAGTTGCTTTCGTGCCTCAGCCGGGGCGCGAGCCAGCGGCACAGCCGCAAAGCCCGCTCAAAGTCTCCGCCCTTTCCCGCCACACGCTCGATGGGATATTGCTCCCGGAGCTTGCGAAATTCAGGGCAGTCAAAGACATACTCTATTTTCAGCGGCTCCCCCTCGGCGAACACCGGAGCGTTAAAAAGTCCCCCGCTAAAAATATCCAGTACATAGTCATACGGAAATACCCCGTTTTCTTTTTGCGGCATAAATAAATCCTCCGTTTCTTTATTTTAATGGAATGTGCCTTAATCTGTGGTTTCTAACAGCCTTGTAAACTCCCCGATAAATTCGTCCGCGCCGCTCATTATGTAATTCGCGCCGCCCATTGACATCTGGCCGGAATCGGAAAGGATAACGGAATCGACCAAGGCGCCGCCATCGTATACCGAGATCACGAGCAGCTTTTCGCGGGGCGTCATGCCGCTGTCCGAAAACGGGAGGCTCCGCCTGAATGTGTGTCCGTCCATCAGGTTCAAAATATCCTTTGCGACAGCGATATTCTCCCATGTCCGCGTGTCGTTACGTGCCGCTCCGTCCTTGGCGCCGAGGGCGGTGCAGGTCACAGAGAGCAGATCGTTTTCCGCGATCCTTTCGGTGAGCCTGTGGGGCCAGAAATAGACTACCGCTCCCGCAACAAGGATCGCCGCCAGAAGGACCGCCATGGTAATAATTGCTGTTTTCTTCACTTCAAATCCCCCTTGAACAAATGCCGGAGCTTGGCGTTAAATCAAATGCGTTAACCGCCTTGCGGCCGTTACACCCTATCCAATAATACCCCCGCGCCGGTTACCGCCGCCAGAAATTCGATGCCCTTAAGGTAAATATCATAATGCGCCCAACCGATAATCCGACCGGACAGGAAGTAGATCCCCACGAATAGAGCGAGGGAAATAATCGCTCTTAAGACGGATTCTTTGACAGTTTCTTTCATTCTCAGCGCCTCCGAATTTTTCGATTTAAAGTCAACGCTTATTGCTCCCTATCCAGTAACACCCCGCGCCGATCACCGCCGCCAGAAATTCGATGCCCTTAAGGTAAATATCATAATGCGCCCAACCGATAATTCGACCGGACAGAAAGTAGATCCCCACGAATAGCGCGACGGAAATACCCGCTCTCAAGATAGCATTTGTAACATTATCTTTCATTTCTATGTCCTCCGTATTTTACTTACTTAAAACTTGCCGCTCTTGCGCTTACTGAGTAGATCAATGATTATCCCCACCACAAAGGCGATAAAGCAGATAGCTGCCAATATCAGCAAAACGCGCTGGCAAAGCTCTGCGTTAACTACCCAATCACCACTTGAATAGTTAACTGCTTCGGCTATAAGTTTTACATGCAGCGCGGCTTCGAGAGAATTTTTACAAAAATCCACTATTGCGTATAACATTAGAGATATAATTGATAAAACAGCAAACTTGGAACTACGCATGATAAATTCCCCTCCTTATCCTTTTCCTCAACTGCTTCTGTCTTACACAACGCATCTGTAATGCGTGGGAAAGCCAAGGTATTATACTCCGGTCTTCTTGAACCGGTTTAGGCCAACAGGTACTTCAGGCTGATAAAACAATACGTATGCAGTCTGATTGGCGTCCGCCTTCAACGCCCTCTCAGCCGCGGCCCTCGCGATCAGTGTTTTGCTGTTTTCATGGTTTTCACCTCCTGCTAAGAAAATAGCACGCCAATTTTTCGGCTTCAAGCGAACGCGCAGAAAGGCAAGAAAAACGCGCAGAATTGCCGATTTCTACGGCCCTCCGGCTCTTGATGACGGGGCGCGAAAATGATAAAATAGACTTGCGAGCATCTCGCGGATCTTAAAGGGGGGATCGGATTGAAAATCTTGATTTGTGATGACGAATTACAATATCTCGACACATTATCCGCCTATGTGCGGGAGTATATGGAACATCGGCTCATAAAATACAGTATCGTTTTGGCGGCCTCCCCAAAGGAGGTCCTTTCCGGCGATATGAGCTTTGACCTCGCCTTTCTGGATATTCAAATGGAGGACATGGACGGCATTTCGCTGGCGAAGGAGCTCCGCGCCCGAAACGGCAAGATCGCCATCTTTTTTGTCACGAACCACGACGAGTACCAGGACGACGCCATGGACGTCAACGCCTTCCGCTTCTTTTCAAAGCCCTTTGATGTTAAAAGGCTCTATTCCGGCCTCGATAAGGCCATGGAATACATCGACGGGGCGTATGTGGACATCTTTCTTTACGGGGACAACGCCCAGCAGCGGGTACTCATTGACGACATACTCTACATCACCCGGTCCAACAGAAAGGTCATTCTGAAAACCAACCGCCAAAGCTTTACGCTCCATTGCAATTTTGACGAGCTGTGTGAGAAAATGCCCCCGTTGTTCTTCTATCAGGTACATAAATCCTTCTTTGTAAATCTCCACTATGTACAGAAATACTCCTACACCGAGCTTATCCTGACGGGCGGCACAAGGATCCCCGTCGCCCCCAGAAAGCAGGCCGCTTTCCATAAATACTGGTTTGAATACTTAAGGAGGCGGTAAAAATGCGCGACCCTGTCATTTCCTGCGCGGTTTACGCCTTTGATATGCTGATAATTTACATCTTTTTCTCCCGGATCGCGGAAAAGAGATTTTCAACGGGCAAGTGCGTCCTTTTGGGCCTGATCCTTTTCGAGCTGGGCTCCGTTGTCAACCTGATATTCCGGAATAACGCGCTGATCAATTCCTTTGTTTCCATCGTTACCTACTTCTGCTTCGGCGTCTGGTGCTTCAAGCTCCGCCCGTTTCAGGCGGCGGGATACGCCGTCTGCCTTACGGTGATCAATTTCGCGCTGGAGGTGGGGTCCATTTTGCTGTTTTCCGCCCTCACCCACACGGAGTCTACGGCGTACAACACAAATCTCGCCCTGCTGATCGTTGAGTGCTCCACCTGCAAGGCCCTGCTGTTCCTGACTTGCCTTATCCTCTCGTATATTGCGGTGCCCAGCGCTCGATGGTCAAAGCACCAGCTCTCCCTCTTGTTTTTCCCGGTTTTGTCCATTGCCTGTCTCGCGATTTTCTGGTATATCTGCCTTCAGGACGGCATAACGCCCAAGATCCAATATTTGTTGGCTGTTTCCAGCTTGCTCTTTTTCGGCTCAACTGTTCTCTTGTTCATAACCTATCAGCATGAGCTGGAAATAGACAGTGAACGGATACGAATGAAAGGCGAAAACGAACGGCTTCTGACGGAGAAATCCTATTATGACATTTTGGATCAGCAAAACCAGCAGCTGATGGCCTACGCCCACGACGCGAAAAACCACCTTTCGGCGATACAGTCTTTAAACACAGATCCGGCCATAGAGAGATACATCGTGGCCTTATCGGATCAGCTGAAAACCTATACCAGCAACTGCCACAGCGGGAATATGATGCTGGACGTGATGATCAATAAATATGTTCTGGAATGTGAGCGCCGGGATATACGCTTTGACTACTATGTCCGATTCTGCAACTTAAAGACTGTTGAGGACATCGACCTTGTGGCGATCCTGGGGAATTTGATGGACAACGCACTGACCGCGGCGGAGCAGTCCGAGAAACGCTTCGTCTCACTGGAGACGACCACGCGCAACGGATACAGCGTAGTCGTCATAAGCAACAGCTGTGATACCGCGCCCGAAACACGCGAGGGACATCTGGTCACCGCCAAGGAGGACAAAAGGCTCCACGGATACGGCCTCAAAAGCGTCTGTAAGACACTTAGGAAATATCACGGCGATTACAGCTGGGAATACAACGAGTTGGAGAACACCTTTATCGTCACCGTAATGATAGGAAGCTCACAGCAAACATAAAGCAGATCCCCGCAAAAAGAACAATGTCAGAGCTTATTTGTCATCTTTGTCGTCCGTCAGCTTGCTCAACGCAAGAAACAGCCCTGTTGAAATGAAAGAGAGCATGATATAGGGCGGGAACGGCGACGACGACCGGCCTATGTATCCGGGCTTTAAATACATAGCCGCCAACACCACCATCGTAATTGCTGATATAATAGCAAAAATGCGCATGATCAATGGAATATATTTGTTCATGATTACCCTCCTGTTCGATTACCAAGAAAATTCGATTTGATAATATAACGCCGGCAAGAGCTCCGCCCATAGCGCTGAGAGGAATTGAGCAGTTTTATTGAAGGACTATTATTTTGCGCGTCGGATAGGCCGTCAGCTGCAGGAACAAACCGTAACGGTCAAGACTGTTCCACGTCCCTCGGCTGAAATTGGACTTATAAAGACCGTAGGGCAGGGTCAGCCGGTACTCCGTACCGTCCGACAGGCTGATGCCTGAATTTATGTCTGAATTTTCCTTTAAAGCGGGATTCAGCCGGCCCAGCGCCTCGTAGTTTATAAAAACGAGCTCGTCGACCCCGTAAAGGGTGAGCTCCGCAAGCGGGACTCCCTCGGCGTCGCTACCGGCATTTTTGAGGGTTATATCCACCAGCGCCAGCTTTTCCGGCGTATTTCCCTCTATATCCGGGCAGACCTCCGCAAAGTCTACGATTTTAAAGTCGTTGACACATATGAGATACCCGTCTGCCTGAATATGATAATCTATCTCGTCGTCTCCAAAGGGGACAAATTCTCCCATGGAGCAGGTCAACGTCTCTCTGTTTTCAAGGCTGTCGTAGAATTGGTTGAGAGAAGTGTATCTGGCGCACCACGCAACCGCCAGAATAACAATCGCAAGAGGGATAATGACAAGCTTTAGCTTTTTCATACCGCGTCCTCCCTCTCTACCTGTCCGTTTTGCACCTTGAGTATCTCGTCGGAGCACTCCCGCAAAAGCTCCCCGTCGTGGCAGGCCATGACGATAAGGGCCCCGCGCTCCCGCTCCTTGCGCAATATGCCGCGGATACACTCTACCCCCTTATCGTCCAAGGCGTTTGTGGGCTCGTCCAGCAAAAGGAGCTCCGGACTTTCCATGATCGCCGCCGCTACGCCAAGGCGCTGCTTCATGCCCAGAGAGTATTTCCGCACCCGGCGCTTATCGTTAGGGTCCAGCCCCACCCGCGTCAGCGTCTCGCGGATCCGGTCGGTGCCGATCTCATTTTTAAGAGAGGCCAACAGCTCAAGGTTTTTAAGCCCGGTATAATTTGGCAGAAAGGCCGGATTTTCGATCAACATTCCCACGGAAGGGGGAAAATCCATATCCGTGCCCAGCCTTTTGCCGTCTACGAGGACTTCGCCCGATGTGGGCCGGATTAGTCCCGCCATAAGTCGCATGAGCATGGTCTTGCCCGATCCGTTGGGCCCTTGGAGCCCATATATCCGCCCGCCCTCCAAGGACAGGGCGACGTCCTTCAGGACCGTCGCTTTTCCGATGGTCTTTGTGGCGTTTATGATGTCGATTTTCATTTTTTCACTCCTTTGCCCCGATTATATTGCTTCTTTTAAACTCCCACGTTCCTAAACCTGCGCAGAGAAGCATAATGGCTACACATTCCCCGCAGACCGTAAGCGGATCAACGCCGCTGGCGGTGAGCAGTCCGCTCCGTATACCCATGGCCCCGTTCCCCAAAATAAAGGGCGAGGACCAGTAGACGGACACCAGCAGAACAACCTCACTTAAAAGAAAGCAGAGAATTGGCTTCAAGACAAGGCACAAGGTCATCTGAAGAAGGCTCAGGGCGCTGACCGTCAGATATGGGAGCAGAAGCGATACCGCCAAAACAGTAAAGGACGAAACCGTTCCGGCGTCCACCTCGCCCCGGTAAAGTATATTCAGCGCCGCACCTTCACAGCGTAAGGATAAGTCCCCTCCTGTGAAAAGGCTAAAGACCGCGGCGGTCGCGCTAACGATGATGAAATACACGCCACAGCTCAAAAGGTTCCAGATACATTTGGAAATGAACCATTCCCGGCGGTTCCCGGAGCGCACAATAATCTGCTGACCCGTCAGGGAGAGATCATTCAGCATATAATCGAGATTCAAATACAGACAGCCGCTTATCAGCAGAAGCCACAAAATGGGGAGCTGTGTTTTTTCCATGGTATCAAGAATGTTGATGGGCTCGATACCCATAAAGCAGTACATCAAGTATCCGCCCCAGCCGCAGTTGAACCCCGCTGTGACGGCAATTTTATGACATAACCAGCACGGCAGAGCCGCCATAATCGGAATCAGAAGGCAGCGAGGACGCAAAAGGCCGCAACGCAAGTCGTGGCTGATGAGTTTAGGTAAGTTCATGCTTGACCACCTTCCTGTAACCGCCGATGAAGGTGACGGCGAAGAAAAAGCCCAGATAGGAAAACAGGAGCCATCTGGGGTTGGAGGAAAAGGGTGCGGCCTGAATAAGACGCATAGGTGAAAGTTCAATATTGCCAGTCCCTACGCCCATCAGGAGCGAGCATACCGCGTCCAGAAGGACGAGAGTGACAAAAGGGATCAGGAGCACCATCACCTGATGGCGCAATCTGGTGCC
Source organism: uncultured Oscillospiraceae bacterium (assembly GCA_947629755.1). GTDB lineage: Bacteria > Bacillota > Clostridia > Oscillospirales > Oscillospiraceae > RUG626. Next base: position 12,954 of record CANREY010000025.1, read on the forward strand.
CGCCACAAAGCAGATGCAGGCGACGACCCCGCCCCAGAGAAATTCCATACAGCACCAAAGGAGCGCAAAGGCCCATGGGGAGGTGAAGAAAAGCCGGGACAGGAAATAACCGTTTGTGATGGGGGTAATTGATGTGACCACATCTGGCACACAATAGGGACAGATCAAGGCATTGACTAAAAGATCCGCCAGCACCGGCAGGGCCACGGCAGCGCCGCCACTGACAAATACCGCCGTATATTTGGAGACAAAGTAGGTTTTCCGTCCGACTCTTGAGACGATCTGATCGAAAAGTCCCGATTTGCGCTCCTCCGCGTAGGACCACCCGAAGGGGAGCACCGCTAAAATGGGCCAGACGAAATAGAAAACCATGTTTCCAAAAGTGGACCCGTTGACCGCTATCCACTCGACAAATAAGGAAAATCCCTCCGCAGATTTGCTAATGTCGTCAAGACTCAACATAGTTTCAGTGAGACTTCTGACCGTCAAGGCATTTTGGATCACATCGACCCCACAAATGAGAAGGCCGATACCAAAGCTTATGAGGAACATTCTGTTTTTAAAGGCTTTATTCAATTCCGCCCGGACACATCTAATCATCACGATCCTCCCCCAATTTCAAATCTACGAAGTCACTGTTGGCATTTCCGCTGGTGGTGCAAGCCCGAAGCCGGGAGAGGTCCCTCTCCGAGCCGTCCTTCTTTTTGCCTACAAAATAGCCAACGTCAAATTCAACGGTCTCCCCCGGCGACAGCCTGAAGGCGTGTGAGTGCTCCGATTCCTGCCCGTAGAGGCTGAAGTAGTCCACGGGTATGTAATAATAATTTTTCCCCTGCTTTTCCGTAAGATCAATGAGTGTCAGAAGGTCATCTGCTCGGAAAACGTATGGGTCATTGTAACGATCCGGCTTTGCCGCCGCGTCGAGGCTTTTGACCTCAAGCTTCAGAAGAATAAAGGAGCTGCCCTCCTTCATGGTCCCGTCTGACAGTACATGGTGGTCATAATTCTCGAAAAAAAGCTCCTGCGGAGGAAGCTCGGAAACATCGGTGATCCGCTCGGCGCTTTTCACCGTCACCTCCAGCGCCCCGGAGGCAAGCCCGTTTGAGATCTCAAGGGCTTCCCCCACCTGTATTTCGGAGGGCGCTTCACGGCCACAGCCGGTGAGAAACGCAAGGCAGACGACAGCAGGTAAGATGATTTTCAGCCATTTTGTTTTCATTGGGATACCTCCAATCGTGATCGGCGTGCTGAGTATGGTATAATCCGTCTGCCGCCAATCTGTCAATGTCTTTGGCACGACCCGCGGTTTTCGCGGCGTGAACGACATCGGGGCGTATTGTAATTCGTCCCGCGGCGATATATAATATTTCCATCAGTTATAGAAAGGGGGCGCTGATATGCTCATAGCCATTTGCGATGATTCTCCCGGCGATCTGGCGCTTTTGCGCGGATACTGCCGGCAGTATGATCCCGGCCTCGCGGTCATTACATATCCTTCGGCAAAAGAGCTGCTGGCTTCTTATCCCACGGAAAAGCCGGACATAGTGTTTATGGACATAGAGATGGAGCCCCCAAACGGCTTTGAGGCCGCTCAAAGGCTCCGGGCGGAGCGGGACGCTCCCATCATCATTTTCACGACTCAAACCCTGAACTACGCCGTTCGGGGCTATGGGCTGGCGCTGAGATACCTGCCAAAGCCCATCGACTACGGCGATTTTGCCGAGGTACTGGAGCTTGCTTTGCGGGAGCGGACGCCCCGAAAAATCAGCGTGTCCTCGGACAGCGGCGCCGAGATCCTGAACGTGGCGAACATTTTATGGTTTGAGGTGTTCGGTCACAACGTCTGTTTCCATCTGAAGGAAAAGCGCGATCTTCAGGTGCGCTGTACCTTTTCCTCCGTCATGGAGCAGGTGCGCTCCTGCGACTTCGCTCAGATCCACAAGAGCTACTGCGTAAATCTTGCCTTTGTGGAGCGGGCGGAGCAAACCGGCGTGACCCTGACGGACGGGACCGCGCTCCCCGTGGGGAGGAGCTTTGTCAAGTCCTTCCGGGAGAGGTTGGGAAATTATCTGAGGGGGCGATGATGTATGACCACATTTGTTGAGTTTGCCGCGGTGCCCGTGGAGGTCCTTTTGGGCGTATATATGTACGAGGGGCTGTTTGCGGAGCATCGGCGGCCATACGCGGCCTTTATTTACTACGCCGTGTGGTTCGTGGTCGGGGAGCTTGGGACGTTTTACCTGCCGATCCCCTGGCTGCGGTCGTCCATTCTTTTTTTGATAGCGCTTGTGGGGAACTACGTCACCTATAAGACAAAGCCCCTGCCGTGCCTTTACAATACGGCGCTGTACTTTTTGGTCATCGTTTTCTCCGACGTGCTGTGCGCGGCGATCCTGACGGCGGCCGGACACGGGACGGAAATAGCTATGGGCGGGTCGGAACGAATAGCCCTTATAGTGATGGCGCGGACGGTCAATCTCCTTCTTATCCAGATCCTGCTTCTTATTTTCAGGCGGGACAAGCCCCGCGCCTTCCCGCTTATATCCGTCCCGCTGTTTATCTGCCAGCTCCTCAGCTTTTTTGCCTGTTACAGGAGCTTCTTCGCCCTGAGCAGCGGCGAAAACTCAGGGTCGATACTGCTCACTACGCTGTCGCTGATGGCGGTCAATATCATTATCTGCTTCTATGTGCGGATACTTGAGGACTACTACCAACGCCGGGCCGCCGACGCGGCGGCGGAGAGTCTGGCGGAGCTGCAGCGGCAGTATTTTCTGAATATGTCGGCCCGTCAGGAGGAGACGCGGGCCCTTTGGCATGACATAAAAAAATACGTCTCCGCCATGGAGACGATGGTCGCGTCGGATAAGACGGCGGAGGCGGAGCGGTGCTTTACGCTGGTGCGTGAGAAGTACGAGAGCCTGACCTCCGGCGTGGACGTGGGCAACGACGTGGTGAACAGCATACTCGACGACGCCGTGAGGCGGGCGAAAAAGGCCGGTATCGACCTTCGGCTCCAAGTCTGGGTGGCCCCGGAGCTCGATATTCCGCCGGAGGACCTCTATATCATCATCGGCAATACCCTCGATAACGCCCTTGCGGCCTGCGAGAGCCTTCCCGGAGGCAGTCGGGTCGTTGAGCTCCTTTTGCGCCAAAATAACCGGCTTCTCTACTACGAGCTCAAAAATCCCTGTCCGCCGCCCTCCGCGGCTAAAAAGGCGGGCATACACGGCTACGGACTTAAAAACGTCCGGGCCCGCGTGGAGAAAAACCGGGGCGCTATGGATATTAGCGACGACGGCGGGACGTTTACGGTGAGTATACAGTTGAATGTTTGAACCGCCGGCAAAAGGTGACGCCCCACCCCCTGCCCCCCTCCCAAGGGAGGGGCTTATTTTGCGCTCTATTGGGAGGCGCGGCGGGGACGGGGGACGGGCCGATGTGGGCATCGGCCCCTACGGAAGCGTTTTGGGGTAATGTGGGGCGCGATGGGACAAGTCAGATGACTTGGAAGATATAGAATTTCAGGTATTCCGTCTCCGGGGCGGACCAGAGGATCGGGTGGTCGGGGGACTGTTTGCGGGTCTCGATCTCCCGGAGGTCGCGGCGGGCGTCGCGGGCGGCCTCGCGGAGCATACGCTCGAACTGGACCATGGGCATAAAGTGGCTGCAGGAGGCGGTGCAGAGATAGCCTCCGCGGGGAAGGAGGGCCATGGCCCGGTAGTTTATCTCCTTGTAGCCCCGGTAGGCGCTGTTGGCCGTGCCGCGGGATTTGGTGAAGGCCGGAGGGTCGAGAATTATGAGGTCATAGTCCCGCCGCCCCGCGTTCATGAGCTCCGGTAAGAGGTCGAAGACGTCGGCGTTGACAAAGTCGATCTTATCGGAAAGGCCGTTGCGCTCGGCGTTGCGCTTTGCCATCTCAAGGGCGGGCAGGGACACGTCCACCGCCGTCACACGCTCCGCCCCGCCGAGGGCGGCGTTCAGGGCGAAGGAGCCGGTGTGGGTGAAGCAGTCCAGCACCCGGCGGCCCTTTGATATACGGGACACGGCCATGCGGTTATACTTCTGGTCAAGGAAAAAGCCGGTCTTCTGGCCGTTTTCCACGTCAACGCTGTAATATATGCCGTTTTCGCAAATCTCCGTCACCGGGCTTTCGGGGCGCTTCTCGCCGGGGAGGTCGAACCAGCCCTTTCGCTCCTCAAGGCCCTCAAGGGCGCGGGAGTTAAGGTCGCTTCGCTCGTACACGCCGTCTATTATCTGGCCGTCGGAGCGGAGGACCTTGACGATAAGCGGGATAATGACGTTCCGCAACCGCTCCATGCCGTAGGAGAGTATCTGGACGGAGAGGAGATTTGAGAATCTGTCCACCGTAAGGCCGGGGAAGCCGTCGGCCTCGCCGAATATGACCCGACAGCAGCTTATGTCGCCGCCCATGACGGCCTTGCGGTACTCCCAGGCGTAGCGGACCCGGCGCTCCCAGAACGCCTCGTCAAATCTGTCGTTGGCGTTGCGGGAGATGACGCGGGCCCGGAGCTTGCTCTTTTGGGAGAGAAGGCCCGTGCCAAGATACCGGCCCTTTTTGGTCACGATGTCGGCGATTGAGCCGTTTTCGCAGTCGGGGGAGACGACGACGTCACTCTCGTAGAGCCACGGGTGGCCTGTATCGAGCCATCTTGCGCCCTTTTGGGTGACGATGATTTGCGGGTAGCCGCGATCTTTCATGTCATACCTCCTCCATCATGCGAAAATCGCCGCGTAGCCTTGGACGAACACGGCAAGCACTATCATGAGGAGGTAATTTCCCGCCATGCCGGTATATTTGTGGAGGTGCCACTTTGTACCCTTGGGCTCAAGCTTGTCAAAGCTCATGGCTATGCTGGCCTGGCTGGCCCTGCCCACGGCGTACTCCATGACCATTATGGGAAGGCCGAATGTGACGAGGAAAAATAGATAAATCAGCACGAAGGCCGCCCCGCCGTACTGGCCCACCACGTAGGGGAACCGCCACACGTTGCCAAGCCCGATGGCGCACCCGGCGGATATGAGTATGAACCCCAGCCTTGAGCCGAACTTTTCTCTTTGCACCCTGATCGCCCCCTTTGACATTTTTCCCGGCGATGCCTCATCGCCGATTTAATAATATATCGCCTTAATAATATATCATGAAATTGCCAACCGTCAACCAAAAAACTCCCAATTTAAATATTTTTCGCAAGGACATGCGCCTTGCGAAAAATACCTTTTGTCACGCAAGTGTGCTGCGGGGCCCCCGGCGGGCTGTTGCCCGCTGGGGAGAGGAGGAGCGATGCCAGCGCCTGAGCCCGACCGCAGGGAGGGCGAGGCAAAGCGGCATCAGCGACGACGAGGCGGCGTGACGGCAGGAAAAAATCGCGAATAGGCCCGCAGGCCTTTTCGCGATTTTTTCCGCACGTTCCCCATAATCGACAAAGGCCAACGGCCTTTGTCGATTATCTTACGCCCACGGGTTTTCTGTGGGATATGGCAAGGATTTGGGCCGATTGTAGGCGATGTCCTTCACGCCAAGGAGCTTTAAGACCTCAAAGAGGGCCTTTCCGCAGTGGGCGAAGGCCACGGCTCCGTGGTGGGGGTAGCGCTTCTCGATGAGCACGTGGCGGTAGAAGCGGCCCATCTCAGGAATGGCGAACACGCCGATGCCGCCGAAGCTGCGGGTGGCCACGGGCAGGACGCTGCCCTCGGCCACGTAGGAGCGGAGCGTGCCCTCGCTGTCGCACTGGAGGCGGTAGAAGGTGATGTCGCCGGGGGCGATGTCCCCCTCCAGAGTGCCGCGGGTGAAGTCCGGCTCGCTCCCCTCAGGCTCCAAGAGCCGGTGCTGGATAAGCTGGTACTTGATGGCGCGGCTCTCGCACATCTTGCACTCCGGCGTGTTGCCGCAGTGGAAGCCCATGAAGGTGTCGGTGAGGGCGCAGTCATACTTGCCCTTTATGTCCTCGTCATAAATGTACTTGGGCACGGAGTTATTGATGTCAAGGAGCGTCACCGCGTCATTGGTGACGCAGGCCCCTATGTACTCTGAGAGGGCCCCGTAGATGTCCACCTCGCAGGCCACGGGGATACCGCGGGAGGCAAGGCGGGAGTTTACGTAGCAGGGCTCAAAGCCGAAGCTCTCCGGGAAGGCTGGCCAGCACTTGTTGGCGAAGGCCACGTATTTCCTCGCGCCCTTGTGCTTCTCGGCCCAGTCAAGAAGTGTGAGCTCAAACTGGGCAAGGCGCTCGTTCATCTCCGGGAAGTACCTGCCCTCGCCCATCTCCTTGGCCATATCCTCGCAGACCGCCGGGATACGGGGGTCCCCGGCGTGGGCCTTGTAGGAGACTAAAAGGTCGAGCTCAGAGTTTTCCTCGATCTCCACGCCCAGCTCGTAGAGGCCCTTTATGGGGGCGTTGCAGGCGAAGAAGTCCTGAGGACGGGGGCCGAAGGTGATTATCTTGAGGTTCTTGACGCCGATGACGGCTCTGGCGATAGGCACGAATTCCGCTATCATGCCGGCGATGTCCTGAGCCGTGCCCACGGGGTACTCAGGGATATAGGCCCTCAGGTGGCGCATACCTAAATTATAGGAGCAGTTGAGCATACCGCAGTAGGCGTCGCCGCGGCCGTTTATCATGTCCCCGTCGCCCTCGGCGGCGGACACATACATGCAGGGGCCGTCGAATTTCTGGGCGATCAGCGTCTCCGGCGTCTCCGGGCCGAAGTTGCCGAGGAAAACGACCAGCGCGTTGCACCCGGCCTTTTTCACGTCCTCTACGGCCTTCAGGGCGTCGTGCTCGTTTTCGACCGTCAGCGGGCACTCGTAGATGTCGCCCTTATACGCGGCGACGATGTTCTTCCTTCTCTGAGTGGAGAGTGCTATGGGGAAACAGTCGCGGCTGACGGCGACTATTCCCAGCTTGACCTCAGGTATATTGGGGGACATGGTGATTACCTCCTTAAAGAAATTAAAATAAAATCTACATCTTTGGCTCCCCTTAGCCCTGAAAGGGCGTCAAGGGGAGCTGTCCGGGCTTCGCCCGGACTGAGGGGTCCTACCTTTTTCCTATTTGGCTCCACCTCCGGGGGAGCTGGCACGGGCTCCGCCCGTGACTGAAGGGGCGCTCCGACAACCTCCCGCCCGTTAAACCGTGGGAGCTGTCGCGAAGCGACTGAAGGCGCTCACGCCTTCTCCACGGCCGCGAGTATCTCGTCGAGCATATTCGTCTCCACGGCCTCGATGTCGCCGGCGTCGGCGGCGGCGGTGACGGCGGGGTCCATGGGGAGGCGGGATATGACGCTGATGCCGTGGGCCTTGCAAAGGGCGTCCAAGTGGCTCTGGCCGTAGATATAGTGGCGCTTGTGGCAGTCGGGGCACTCAAACCAGGCCATGTTCTCCACGACGCCAAGAATGGGTATATCCATGAGCCCCGCCATCTTCACGGCCTTTTCCACCACCATGGACACCAGATCCTGAGGCGTGGTGACCACCACGATGCCGTCCACGGGCAGAGATTGGAACACGGTCAGGGGCACATCGCCGGTGCCGGGGGGCATGTCCACGAACATGTAGTCCACGTCGCCCCACCAGACCTCCTTCCAGAACTGCTGTACCACGCCGCCGATGATGGGACCCCGCCACACCACGGGGTCGGAGGGGTCGTCAAGGAGCAGGTTCATGCTCATTATGGAGATGCCGGTCCTTGTCTCGGCGGGGATTATGCCCTCCTCCACGCCGGAGGCCCTTTCGGCCACGCCGAAGGTCTTGGGTATTGATGGGCCGGTGATGTCCGCGTCCATTATGGCCACGCTCTTGCCCCGGCGGCGCATGGAGGAGGCCAGCAGGGCCGTGACCATGCTCTTTCCCACGCCGCCCTTGCCGGAGACTACGGCGATGACCTTTTTTACGTTTGACGAGGGGTTGCCCGCCTTGGGGTCCTCGTTCTTCTTCTCACGGCTGGCGCAGTTTGCCGCGCATGTGGAGCAGTCGTGGGTACATTCTTCGCTCATACGGATTTCCTCCCTTGGGGTAAATAAATATAGTATAAATATAGTACTTTTCTTTTCCTCCGTCAACCCCCATGTCCCCCACTTTCCGGCATATGTTGGGCAATATTATGAAAACCAGTTGCAAAATTCCTCCACTCATGTTATAATTAATGAAACATGTCTCTTTTTTTATTTTCCGCCGTGATTTTACCCTCACCGCGGGGCATAATTACAGTGGACAAACAAGATGAACTGTCGGGAAGGTGAGCCTTTGACAAAATATATCATCAAAGGCGGAAGGCCGCTCAAGGGCGAGGTCGAGATTAGCGGCGCGAAGAACGCCGCCGTGGCCATTATCCCCGCCGCCATGCTGGTTGACGGGGCCTGCCGCATTGAAAATATCCCTCAAATATCCGACGTGACGATGCTCCTCAATATCCTAAAGCGCATGGGGGCAAGAGTCAGGACCGTCGACCGCCACACCATGGATATTGACTGCTCAGGCGTCCGCCGCGTCAGGGCCGATTTTGACATGATGACCCGCATAAGGGCCAGCTATTACCTCATCGGGGCATTGCTGGGCCGCTTCGGTCAGGCCGTGGTGGCAATGCCCGGCGGGTGCAACTTCGGCTCGGTGCGGCCCATCGACCAGCACGTCAAGGGCTTTATCGCCATGGGGGCCAATGTGGAGGTAAAAAACGGCCTCGTTGTGGCCACCACCGCCGACGGACACCTGCACGGGGCGGATATTTACTTGGACGTCGCCAGCGTGGGAGCCACTATAAACATAATGCTGGCCGCCACCTTCGCCAAGGGCATCACCCGCATTGAGAACGTGGCCAGAGAGCCCCACATCGTGGACGTGGCCAACTTCCTTAACGCCATGGGCGCGGACATTCGCGGGGCGGGCACAAACGTCATTAAGATACGGGGAGTGGACAGGCTCTCCGGCGGGACCTACGCCCTCATACCCGACCAAATCGAGGCGGGGACCTATATGGCCGCCGTGGCGGGGGCGGGCGGGAGCCTGCTCATAAAGAACGTCATACCCAAGCACATGGATTGCATCGTCGGAAAGTTAGAGGAGATGGGCGTTCAGGTGGAGGAGGGCGAGGACCAGATGCTGGTCAGCCGCTCCGGGCCCCTGCGCAGGATAAACGTCAAGACCCTCCCCTACCCCGGCTTTCCCACGGACATGCAGCCCCAGATCGCCACGGTGCTGTGCCTTGCCCACGGGACAAGCGTCATAACCGAGGGCGTCTGGGACACGAGATACAAATACGTAAACGAGCTTTTGAAGATGGGCGCGTGTATCACCGTTGACGGCCGCAGGGCCATAATCGAGGGTGTGGAGCGCCTGACCGGGGCCCACCTGAAGGCCTGTGACCTGAGGGCCGGGGCGGCTATGGTCATAGCGGGGCTCTGCGCCCAAGGGATCACGGAGATAGAGGGCGTGGACTATATAGAGCGCGGCTATGAGGACTTGGTGGAGAAGCTCAAAAACGTGGGCGCGGACATCGAGAGCGTTGACATTCCGGACCCTGAGGAGCGGCCGGAGGTCGTAAAAATAGGCTGAGACGGCTTTCGCCGCCTTGATAGGGGGCATATCCTGCCCCCTGACTTGTATATAAAATGGTAGACGTCACACTTATATGCGTGGGGAAGCTTAAGGAAAAATTTTATAAGGACGCCTGCGGCGAGTACATAAAGCGCCTTGGGGCCTACTGCCGCCTGACGGTGACGGAGCTTGCCGAGGAGCGGAAAGCCGATAACCCCTCAAGGGCGGAAATCGACGCCGCCCTCTCGCGGGAGGCCGAGGCCATAAAAAGGGCGGTACCGAAGGGCGCGGCGGTGATAGCGCTGTGTGTGGAGGGCCGGGAGATGTCCAGCCCTGAGCTTGCGAACAAGATCGGGGAGCTCACCACCTCATTCCAGAAGCTCTGCTTTGTGATAGGCGGCTCCGACGGGCTTTCGGAGGAAGTGAAGAGTTTGGCAAAGCTCAGGCTCTCAATGTCGCCCATGACCTTCCCCCACCATCTGGCGCGGGTCATGGTGCTTGAGCAGCTATACCGGGCCTTTTCCATCATGAACGGAGGGAGATACCACAAGTGAGCGGCGATTGGAGCTTTAAATTTGAGTCCGGCGTGGTGGGCGACTGGCCGTATAACGGCTTTGGCGAGCCGGAGAAGCCGGCGTTTTTGGAGCACATCTTCGGCTCCGAGCCGGAGCTCATGCTGGAGAGGAACATGCTCCTCTCCTTCGGCGTGCCCACCGTGGCCCGCTACCCCATGGAGGGCACGCTGGGCAAGGTGGTGCTGGGCATGTCCGGCACGGGTATGGATATTTTCGTCCCTGAGAGTATGCTTGAGGACGCGAAAAATATTATCAGCTACCAAACAAGCGACGAACCAACAAAATACATTGAGGAGGAGTAAAAAATGAGTTACCGTGAAGCTTATGAGAAATGGCTCAATTCCCCGGCTCTTTCCAAGGAGGAGCGGGCGGAGCTTGAGGCCATAGCCAATGACGAGGGCGAGATCGAATCCCGCTTCATCGCCCAGCTTGAGTTCGGCACCGCGGGCCTTCGCGGGACCATGGCCGTGGGCCTCAACCGCATGAACGTCCACGTCATACGCCACACCACTCAGGCCTTCGCCGAGGTCATTTTGGCCGAGGGGGCCGAGGCCGTGAAGCGCGGCGTGGCCGTGTGCTACGACTGCCGCAACAATTCCGAGATCTTCGCCCGCGAGGCCGCCAAGGTCATGGCCGCCAACGGCATATTCGTCAGGCTCTTTGACGATATGCGCCCCACGCCGGAGCTGAGCTTCGCCATAAGGGAGTATAAGTGCATCGCCGGCATAAACATCACCGCCTCCCACAACCCCAAGGAGTATAACGGCTACAAGGTCTACTGGGAGGACGGCGCCCAGCTGCCCCCCAAGCACGCCGACGAGGTGGCCGCCAAGATGGCCAAGCTCGACGTATTCGACTGCGTGAAGACCATGGACTACGACGATGCCATAAAGGAGGGCAAGATAGTCCTCATGGGCCACGAGACGGACGAGAAGTTCCTTTCAAACGTCATGGCCCAGCAGAATGACCCGGCGCTCATCGCCAGCGTGGCCGACAGCTTCAAGATGGTCTACACCCCCTTCCACGGCACCGGCATGAAGCTCATTCCTGAGGCGCTCCGCCGTATGGGCCTCAAGAAGGTCTACTGCGAGCCCCAGCAGATGATAAAGGACGGGGATTTCCCCACCGTCAAGTCGCCTAACCCCGAAAACCCTGAGGGCTTCTACCTTTGCATCGAGCTTGCGGACAAGGTGGGCGCGGACTTCATCTTGGGCTCCGACCCCGACGCTGACCGCGTGGGCATCATGGTCAGGGACCACGACGGCAAGTTCATACCCTTCACCGGCAACCAGACCGGCGTACTGCTCCTCGACTACATAATCGGCGCCAAAAAGCGGGCCGGCACCATGCCGGATAACCCGGCGGCCCTCAAGTCCATCGTCTCCTCCGAGATGGCCCGTGCCGTGGCGGAGAAGAACGGCCTTCAGTTCTACGACACCTTCACCGGCTTTAAGTTCCTTGCCGAGAAGAAGAACGCCCTTGAGGAGTCCGGTCAGGGGAAGGTCATATTCTCCTTCGAGGAGTCCTACGGCTACATGTTCGGCGACTACGTCCGGGACAAGGACGCCGTCACCGCCTCCCTCATGATCTGCGAGATGGCGGCCTGGTACGCCTCCCAGGGCATAGCGCTGGTGGACGCGCTGGACGCCCTCTATGAGAAGTACGGCGCTTACCTTGAGAAGACCCTCAACCTCGTCATGCCCGGCCTCGACGGCCAGCGGAAGATGAAGGCCCTCATGGACGGCCTTCGCTCCACGCCCCCCGCCGAGATCGCCGGCCAGAAGGTCCGCCTCGTCCGGGACTACAAGGACGGCTCCGAAAAGGACACCGCCACCGGCGAGGTCACCAAGATGGAGCTCTCCGGCTCCAACGTCCTGTCCTTCGTTCTCGCGGACGGCACGGTGATCATCGTCCGTCCCTCCGGCACCGAGCCCAAGGTCAAGGTCTACGTCCTCTGCCGTGGCGAGAACATGCCTGAGGCAAGGGAAAAGACCGCCCTCTACTCCGAGTGGGCTCTCGGCCTTGGCAAATAATCAAATACTCCTTACCGGGACCGCTTTCGCGGTCCCGGTTTTTCCTTTTTCCCGCTTTTGGGGCGGTAATTTGAGTAAAAGGTGCTCAAACAAGTGAAATTTACCCTTTACAATGGGGAAAAGATGTGCTAAAATAGCATGGATTGCCCCTCCACCTGGTTTTGCGGAGTATCCGGCAGCGCTGCCGGGGCCTTTCGTCCCATTACTCGGTCCAGCGGGGACTATTTGAAGAAAGGAGAAACAGATATGATCACCAAGGAGCAGAAGACCGCGGTAATCGAGTCCAATCGCCGCAGCGAGAACGACACCGGTTCGCCTGAGGTCCAGATCGCCATTCTCACTGAGCGCATCAACCAGCTCACCGAGCACCTGAAGGTCCACAAGAAGGACGCCCATTCAAGGCTGGGCATGTACAAGATGATCGGCCGTCGCCGCCGCCTTCTCGACTATCTCAAGGAGAAGGACATCGAGCGCTACCGCGCCATCATCGCCAAGCTCGGCATCAGAAAGTAAGCGGTACGGGGTATTGTATGCGGTCAAAAATCGCATATAATACCCCTGTGCGTTACTTTTGGACACACGGAGTCCGGCTGTTTTAGTATTTGAATAAGCGCCCGTGAGCGGACATTTATTCAAGTGCTAAAAGGCCGGGACTCCAAAGAAAAAATATACAAAGGAGTCTAAAAATGATCATTAAGCACAGAGAATTTCCCAATTACAAAAAGTACGAGATGACTTTAGCCGGCCGTCCCCTGTCCCTTGAGGTGGGCAAGCTGGCGGAGCTTGCAAACTCCGCGGTTTTGGTGACCTACGGCGAGACCACGGTCCTCTGCACCGTAGTGGCCAGCCCCCGTCCCAAGGACGGCATCGACTACTTCCCCCTCTCAGTCGAGTTTGAGGAGAAGCTCTACTCCGTGGGCCGCATACCCGGCGGCTACACCCGCCGTGAGGGCAAGCCCTCCGAGCGCGGCACCCTCTCCTCCCGTATGATCGACCGGCCCATGCGGCCCCTTTTCCCCTCCGACCTTCGCAACGACGTGGTGGTGACCTGCACGGTCCTCTCCACCGATCACGACTGCGCCCCGGAGATCGCCGCCATGATCGGCGCCTCCGCCGCCGTGTCCATCTCCGACGTGCCCTTCGCCGG
>CANREY010000026.1 GCA_947629755.1 uncultured Oscillospiraceae bacterium
TATTCCGCCCTCACAGTATGCGGAACCGTGACCTTATGTCCATTCCGGCCGTCCTTTTCGCAAGCTCCCGGCCCGTGAGAGGGGGCGTTGCGAAGGCGTACTCCTCCGGTCCCGCTCCGGGGTACTCTCCGGGGTAGCTTATGAGCCTCACGTCGCCGAAGGCCCGCCCTATGGCCTCAAGGCCGGAGCCTGTCCGCAGATACCAGGGCATGGCCACGTCCTCCGCGTCCACAAGATACCCCGGCTCCGACTCCTCCCAGCCCAAATATTTTCTGGCTCTCATGTGCTTGACGGCGTCAATGACGTCCGCCACCACCGCGCTGGCCGTGGGCCGCTTGCCCGCCCCCGCGCCGTAGAACATGCACTCGCCAAGTGCGTTGCCGTGGACCACGATGCCGTTCATCACCCCGTCCACGTTTGAAAGAAGGCTGGTCTTCGATATGAGATGGGGCGCCACATACGCCGTTATACGCCCGTCGGGCAGCCTGTACGCCCGCCCCAAGAGCTTGAGCTTGTACCCAAGCCGTCTTGCGTACTCCACGTCCTCCAGCGTCACGCCGGAGATGCCCTCCACCGAGATCCTCTCCGGGTCCACGCTCTTTCCGAAGCACAGATCGGCGAGGATACATATTTTCCGCGCCGCGTCATATCCTTCAACATCGGCGGTGGGGTCCGCCTCGGCGTAGCCCAGTCTCTGGGCGTCCTTCAAAATGTCCCCGAAGGGCGCGCCGTCGGTTATCATTCTTGTGAGTATATAGTTCGTGGTCCCGTTGAGGATACCGTATATCTCGTCTATCTCGTTTGCCGTGAGGCACTGGGTTATGGGCCGTATTATGGGTATCCCCCCGCCCACGCTGGCCTCAAAGAGGTAATTTACATTTTTCCGCTTGGCTATCTCCAAAAGCTCATGGCCCCGCGTTGCCACCAGCTCCTTATTTGATGTGACCACGCTCTTACCTGCAAGGAGGGCCCGCTTTGTAAAATCGTAGGCCACTCCCACGCCGCCGATGGTCTCCACCACCACCCGGACGTCCGGGTCGTTCTCGACTACGGCGAAGTCCTTTATGAGCTTATTTGCAAAGGGGCTGTCGGGGAAGTCCCGTATGTCCACGATATACTTAAGGCCGATCTCCTCCGCGGCATTGTGGGCGATGCTCTGGGCGTTTTCGCTCATGACCTCGGCCACGCCGGAGCCCACGGTACCGAATCCCAGTATGGCGATATTTACCACGTCTGTCACTCCCTCCGGCGTGAATATATTCCCGGAAATAACGCTAAAAATATCTGTTGAAAGCCACTTTCAACTTCACGTAAAACATATAATATCACAGTAAACCGGCCAGCGCAAGAAGCAGTTTACTTTACAAAAGAAAATTTTTCGACGGTATTTGACCGTTTCCATGTTAAATCTGACCACTTTGGAGGTGCGCGCGGTGGATACGGGCGGGCGCGTGATAATAAAATACGCTCTCTGGGCAGTTCTGGGCATTTTGGGGCTCTATCTCTTTTTCCGCTTTCTCCTCCCCTGCCTCGCCCCCTTTATACTGGCCTTTTTGACGGCGGCCCTCTGCGAGCCGGTGGTCCGTATTCTGACCGAGCGCCTCCATCTCCGCCGGGGAGTGGCCTCGGCCATATGCGTGCTGGTGGTCCTCTCGTCCCTTCTCGGCTTTTTCATGCTGGTTGTCGTGCGCCTCATCGACGAGGGCGTGGGGCTCATCATGGAGCTTCCCCGGCTGGCCTCCGGCCTTCCCGATATACTCTCAAAGCTGGAATCGTCCCTCCGCCGTGCAATGGAGAACGCTCCCCAAGGCGCGCAAAATTATATGAACGACGCGCTTTTAGCCATCGGCGACCGGGCGGCCCAGCTCCCGGCGGCCCTCTCCCAAAAGGCTCTGGGCTGGCTCAGCCGCACCGCCGCCGCGGCCCCGGCGACGCTCCTGTTCCTCGCCACCTTCGCCATCGGCTCCTTTTTCATAAGCTGCGGCTTTGAGGGCATAATGCGCTTCCTCCGCCGCCAGATCCCCCAAAACGCGCTGGTCACCGCCGGGAACGTGAAGCGCGACCTCTTGGACGGGCTGGGCCGGTGGCTCCGGGCAGAGCTTACGCTCATGGCCATAACCTTCGCCATTCTCACCGCCGCCTTCTCCCTTATGAAGGTGGAGTACGCCGTGGTCATCGCACTATTGACCGCCATCATCGACGCCCTGCCCGTATTCGGCTCCGGGGTGGTGCTCCTGCCTTGGGCGCTGGTGTCCCTCCTGTCCGGCTCCCCCGGCAGGGCCCTGACCCTCACCATCACGTGGCTTGTGGCCACCCTCTCCCGCTCCTGTTTGGAGCCCAAGCTCATCGGCGACCAGTTCGGCGTGTCCCCGGCGGCGGCCCTCCTTGCCATGTACGCCGGCTTTAAGCTCACGGGCGTTGTGGGCATGGTGCTCTTCCCCTTTATTTTGATGATGCTCAATCAGATGAACACAAAAGGATATATAAAGCTATGGAAATAGACAAAAAAGCAAAGCTCCGCCTTATGCTCACCGGCGCGGCCTCCGGCCTTGTCAACGGCTTTTTCGGCGGGGGCGGCGGCATGGTCCTCCTGCCCCTTCTGCGGGGCTGGCTGAAGCTTGACGGCAGAAGGGCCTTCGCCACATGCGTGGCCATAATGCTCCCCATGTGCGCCGTGTCCGCCGGGGCGTACCTTCTGCGCTCCGGCATAAGCCTCACCGCCGCCGCGCCCTATCTTTTGGGCGGCCTTGCCGGCGGTATCATCTCCGGCAAGGGCCTGAAGCGCGTGCCGCCGAAGCTCCTAATACGGGCCTTCGCCCTTCTCATCATCTTCGGCGGACTGAGGAGCGTCCTCAGATGAGCGTACTTTCGATTTTGGCCGGCCTTGTCTGCGGGGTGCTGTCGGGCTTTGGCATCGGCGGCGGGTCCCTCCTTCTCATATACATGACGGAGCTTGGGGGCGTGGAGCAGGCCGCCGCTCAGGGGATAAACCTCCTCTACTTCCTTCCCACCTCCTCCGCCGCCCTCATTTTCCACTTCAAAAACGGCCTCGTGGAGAAAAAAGCCCTCCTCTGGGCCGCCCTCCCCGGTATGGCCCTCTCGGCCCTTGGGGCCCTCGCCGCCACAAATCTCGCCTCCGCCCTCCTCCGCCGCCTTTTCGGCATTTTTTGCGTATTCGTCGGTGTTAAAATGTTCTTTAAGAAATAAACGTTGACTTCGATTGTAAAAGCTGTTACAATTGTAAAAGAATTTCGGCGAATTTTCACCATATTTTTCCGGGAGGCGTGGCACATGCTCACACAAAAGCACGAAAACCCCATGTCCGTCCGCTCCAAGAACGCCCTGAGCCAGACGCTTTTGAAGCTGATGATGTACAAGCCCTTTGAGGACATATCCATCTCCGACATAACCGCCAGGGCGGGCCTCAGTCGCCAGACCTTCTACACCAACTTCCAGAAGAAGGAGGACATTCTCATCTACCTCCTCCACGGGCTGTTTCAGCGCTACCTCGACAAGCTCACCGCCGCCCGGCCCGTGCCGGAAAACCTGATGATAGACTACTTCCTTTTCTGGGGCGACAGCCGGGACTTCCTGTCCCTCCTTTTCCGCCATGACTTAGGCCGCCTCTTTCAGGACTGCAACAGGGCCTTCTTCATTGAGGACACGGAGCTCTTGGACGACCTTTTCACCTGTGAGGACTGGCAGCTGCCCTACATAAAGGCCAGCCTCGCCGGTGTTACATACGAGCTTTTATACATGTGGATAACCCGCGACCAAGGGCTCAGCGTGGACGTGCTGAGCTCCATGACACGCAACATCTTAAAGGGCGCCATATTCTCCTGAAAGCGCGGCCGGGCCCGGCACCCGCCGGCCCGGTTTTTTTCGTTTGGGGGTGGAAATTGTTTTCAGGTTGTGATATTATAAGTAGTTGTTTATATATCCTATAAAGAGAGATGATGATATGGACGAGAAAACGGAGCTCACGGAGAGCGGGTATTTTGAAAATCGCGAGCTCTCTTGGCTTAAATTCAACGAAAGGGTGCTGGAGGAGGCCAGAGACTCACGAAACCCCTTGGGCGAGCGGCTCAACTTCCTCTCCATCTTCCAGTCGAACCTTGACGAATTTTACATGGTCCGTGTTGGCACGCTGGTGGACACCCTCAAAAACGGCGTGACCGACGACAAGCTTGGCCTCACCTCGGCACAGCAGATACGGGCGGTGCTGGACAGGACCGGGCAGCTTTTTGAGCGCCGGGACGCCATATTCAGAGACCTCTTTGTGAGCCTCCACGACTACGGCGTGGAGCTCGTGCGGTTCGTGAGCCTTCAGGACAAGGCGCGGGCCTACCTTGAAAAATATTTCATGTCCGACGTCCTGCCCGTGCTGTCCCCCCAGATAATCGGCCGCAAACAGCCCTTCCCCTTTTTGAAGAACAAGGCCGTCTACGCCGTGGCGAAGCTCACCTCAAAAAGCGGCTCCGTCCGCCTGGGCATCGTGCCCTGCGGCGACGGGGGGCTGAGAAGGCTCGTGCCGCTCCCCGGCGAGGGGCTCAGGTTCGTGCTCATGGAGGACCTCATAAGGCACTTTTTGCCAAAGGTGTTCGAGCGCTACCGGGTGGAGGGCTCGGTGCTCATAAGGCTCGTGCGCAACGCGGACATCGACATGGAGGACGGCCCCGACGCCGAGGCCCAGAGCGCCGAGGACTACCGCAAGTCCATGGAGAAGCTGGTCCGCAGCCGCACCCGCCGGGAGCCGGTGAGGCTCGACTACAACGGCAGGCTCGACGACGACGTGAGGCGGGCATTGAGGCTATATCTGGGACTATCCAAAAAGCACATGTTCGCAAGCTCCATTCCGCTGGATCTCAGCTTCATGGGCTTTCTGCGGGACGTTTTGCGCGACAAGACGGAGCTATTCTACCCCCGCCGGGTGCCCCAGGCCAGCGTCAACATAGACGCCCACAAGCCCATCGTGCCGCAGATACGTGACCACGACGTGCTATTAAGCTACCCCTACGAGTCCATACGGCCCTTCCAGCACCTTCTCAACGAGGCCGGGCAGGACCCGGAGGTGGTGTCAATAAAGATGACCCTCTACCGTGTGGCCCACAACAGCAAGATAGTGGAGGCCCTGTGCGACGCCGCCGAAAACGGCAAGGAGGTCGTGGTGCTGGTGGAGCTGAGGGCCCGGTTCGACGAGGAGAACAACATCGGCTGGTCCCGCGTCCTTGAGCAGGCCGGGTGCCGTGTGATCTACGGCCTTGACAGAATGAAGGTCCACTCAAAGCTCCTGCTCATAACGAGAAGGCACGAGGGGGAGATAGAGTACATAACGCAAGTCGGCACCGGCAACTATAACGAGGACACGGTGAGGCTCTACACCGACTACGCCCTCATGACGGCGGACAGGGAAATCGGCGCTGAGGCCTCCAGAGTCTTCAACTGCCTCTCCATGGGGGAGATAATCGAGGACACGAAGCACCTCCTTGTGGCCCCGGCGTGCCTGAGAAGCCGCATATTCGACATGATAGACAGCGAGATCGCCGAGGCCAAGGCCGGAAGGCCCTCCTACCTTGGCTTTAAGCTCAACGGCCTTACGGACAAGGGCCTCATCGAAAAGTTAGTGGAGGCAAGTCAGGCCGGGGTCCCCACGGACCTTCTGGTCCGGGGCATATGCTGTCTCGTCTCCGGCATACCCGGCGTCACGGACAACATACACGTCTACTCCATCGTGGGCAGATTTCTTGAGCACGCCAGGGTCTACATCGCGGGCGTAAACGAGCGCCGTCGGGTGTACATATCCTCCGCCGACTTCATGACCCGGAACACCCAGCGCCGCGTGGAGGTGGCCGCGCCCATCTACGACCCGGCCATCAGGGCCCACATCGAGAGAATGTTCGACCTCCAGCTCCACGACAACGTAAAGCTCAGGTGTCAGGGCCCCGACGGGGTCTACGCCTACGTCCAGCCCGAAGGCGCCGAGGAGCTTTGCTCCCAGGAGAAATTCTACGAGGAGGCGTACGAGGGCGCGTGGAAGATGTGCCCCGAAAGCCCCTCCCCGGAGCCCGAAAAGCCGGCGGAGCCTGAGGAGAACGTCACGCCCTCCGAGCCCAAGGCCGATGCCCCGGATAAAAAGCCGGAGCCCCCGGAGCAAAAGCCAAGTGAACCCAAGCCCAAGATACCGGGCCGCGTCACCGTGGAGATCGGCGGCAGGCCGGTCAAAAAATCGGCGGTGGGAAGGTTTATCGCGAGGCTCAGAAGAAGAAAATAATTTTTACCGAGGACCTGAGGAACTCAGGTCCTCGGATTTTTCGCGGTTTTCGACAGTATAACGAACGCAACCGGTAACGCACAGCGTAGAATTTGTATATTTTACTTGCAATTTCCGTATAAAACTGTATAATATTACATTAGTACGGTCCAAAACCGAAAAAGGGAGGATAAACAATATGAGAAGATCGAGCCTTCGGGCGTTAACGGCCATAGCTCTTGTCCTGGCCCTCTGTCTGGGACTGGCGGCCTGCGGCGGGAGTGGACCCGCGGCCTCCGACGGAACGGAGCCCTCCGACGGGCCCTCCGAGCCCCCGGCGGACGTGGGCAGCTGCTCCGTGGCCCTGTATCCGGTGAACGTGGAGATGAAGGCCGGCGAGAGCGTTGAGATAAGCGCCACCGTCCAGCAAAACTTTGCGGCGGTCAGCGACCTTGCCGCGGCGGGGCTTAAGCTTGTATGGGCCCCCGACGACGCGGGCGACCACGCGGGAGCCAACACGGACGCGGAAATATCCGCCGAGGGCGACAAGGCCACGGTGACCCCGGCCTCCAGCGGCACATATTACATAGCGGCCGAGCTCCAGGATATGAGCGGAAATACGGTAGCCACGCAATACGCGACCCTCACCGTCTCCGAGGCCGACGAGGTGCCCCCCGACCCCGTGACCGCCGGCATCTACGTGCCCTTCGTCACGGCCAAGGAGGACTTTATACGCGGCACCGACGTGTCGTCCCTTCTTGTGGTGCTCAACTCCGGGGCCAGATTCAAGGACTGGGAGGGCAAGAGCCTTGGCGACACCGTTGAGGAGAACGGCTCTAACTTCATGAAGCTCATACATGAGGCCGGCGTCAACTGGATACGTATCCGCGTGTGGAACGACCCCTACGACTCCGAGGGCCACGGCTACGGCGGCGGCAACAACGACGTGGAGACCGCCAAGGTGATAGGCCGCTGGGCCACCGACGCCGGTATGCGTGTGCTCATCGACTTCCACTACTCCGACTTCTGGGCGGACCCGGCAAAGCAGATGGTCCCCAAGGCCTGGAAGGACATGGACGTGGACACCAAGGCCAAGGCGCTGGGCGACTTCACCACCGAGAGCCTCAACGCCCTTATCGACGCCGGCGTTGACGTGGGCATGGTCCAGGTGGGCAACGAGACCACAACCGGCATCTCCGGCGAGACCGACTGGGCCAACATGGGCAAGCTCTTCGCCGCCGGCTGTGACGCGGTCCACGCCGTGGGTCAGGCGAAGAATAAGGACATTTTGGCGGCGGTGCACTTCACGAACCCTGAGAAGGGCAACTACCACTCCTTTGCCGCCAACCTTGAAAAATACGGCGTAAACTACGACGTGTTCGCCAGCTCCTACTACCCTGAGTGGCACGGGACGCTGGATAACCTCTACAAACAGCTCAAGAACATAGCCGACAAGTACGGCAAGAAGGTCATGGTGGCCGAGACAAGCTGTCCCTACACCTACGAGGACGGCGACGGCAACGGCGCTCAGGCAGACCCCAACGGCTACGCCGTCAGCGTACAGGGTCAGGCCACGGAGTTTGCCTCCGTCGCCAAGACCGTCCGCTCCATCGGCGAGGCGGGCCTTGGCATATTCTACTGGGAGAACGCATGGATCCCGGCGGTGAACATCTCCGGCCTTTCTGGCGCGGAGCTTGAGGACGCCAAGGCCGAGAACGCCCGTCTCTGGGAGGAGTACGGCTCCGGCTGGGCCTCCCACTGGGCCGGTGAGTACGACCCCAACGACGCGGGTAAGTGGTACGGCGGCCCCGCCATGGACAATAAGGCCATGTTCGACTTCGACGGCGTGCCCCTTGAGAGCCTCAACGTGTTCAAATACATGCAGACCGGCACCACCGGCTATGTAAACGACATCGTGGACGTGCCGAGCTTAAGCTATGACGCCTTTTTGGGCGAGGAGCTTAAGCTTCCTGAGAAGGCCACGGTGTCCTACGCCGACACCACCACGGCGGAGCTCCCAATCACCTGGGACGAGGCCAGCGTCAAGGCGGTGGATATAAACAATCTTGGCGGCAAGTACACCGTCACCGGCAGCGTCACCGACGGCACCTACACAGCTCCCGTCACCTGCGCCGTCAGCGTGGTGAAGGAGAACCTCATCGTCAACGGCGACTTCGAGCAGGGCGACGTGGGCTACACCGTCAGCGACGGCTGGGGCGGCAAGAAGGTCACGGACAAGGAGTCCACCAACGCCACCTCCGGCGTGTGGGTCCTGCACTTCTGGGCCGAGAAGGCCTTCGAGGGCACCGCCACCCAGACCGTGAAGCTTGAGCCCGGCACATACCTCTTCTCCCTCAGCGGTCAGGGCGGCTCCATGGGCGCAAGCTCCGTCTCCGCCTTCGTCGAGGGCGCGGGTATAAATGAGAGCGTGCCCATGGCCTTCACCGATTGGGGCAACATCGTCACCGCCTCCATCACCTTCACCGTCGACCAAGCGACCGACGTCACCCTCGGCGTCAAGGTCACCGCCGACCCCGGCGCCTGGGGCGCGTTCGACGACTGGATCCTCTATAAGAACTAAATCTATCTTTCACCAAAAAATCGCCGCCCCACCGGGGCGGCGATTCAGTTTGCCAAAAACTCAACTTTAATCGATTTTCGCGGCGACATGCGCGTCGCGAAAATTACCTCTTGTTTTGCGCAGTGCCGCCTTCGGCGGCGCGGAGCAAAACGGCACGAAAAAAGCCGCAAATAGGTCCGCAGACCTTTTTGCGGCTTTTTTCGCTCGTTCCCCTTTGTCGAAAAAGGTCGCAGGCCTTTTTCGACAGCCAAATCGCCGCCCCATCGGGGCGGCGATTTTAAATTTAAGCTTCGGTTTACTCGTTGCCGGGCTGCTTGCCGATGTAGGCAAGGATACCGCCGTCAACATAGAGGATATGTCCGTTGACGAAATCCGAGGCCGGGGAGGCAAGGAACACCGCCGGGCCCGCCAGATCCTCCGCCTCGCCCCAGCGCTCAGCGGGGGTCTTGGCGATGATGAACTGGTCAAAGGGGTGACGGCTGCCGTCGGGCTGCTTCTCGCGCAGCGGCGCGGTCTGGGGGGTGGCTATGTAGCCGGGCCCGATGCCGTTGCACTGAATGTTGTACTTGCCGTACTCGCTGGCTATGTTGCGGGTGAGCATCTTAAGTCCGCCCTTGGCCGCCGCGTAGGCGCTGACGGTCTCACGTCCCAGCTCGCTCATCATGGAGCAGATGTTGATTATCTTGCCGCCGCCCTGCTCGATCATGTCGGGGATAACGGCCTTGGCCATGATGAAGGGGCCGTTTAAGTCGATGTCGACGACCTTGCGGAACTGGGCCGCCGTCATCTCCAGCATGGGTATGCGCATGATGATACCGGCGTTGTTGACGAGGATATTGATGTGGCCGACCTCCTCGGTGACCTTCTTCACAAGCTCCGCCACGGCCTCCTCATTGGTGACGTCCGCCACGTACCCGTGGGCCTCGATGCCCGCCTCCTTGTAGGCGGCCAGACCCTTGTCCACAAGCTCCTGCTTTATGTCGTTGAAAACGATGGTGGCGCCGGCGGAAGCCATGCCCTTCGCGATGGCAAAGCCAATACCGTAGGAAGCGCCGGTGATAAGAGCAACCTTGCACTTCAAGCTGAAATCAACCATAATGACCCTCCTGTTTTCGTTAGTTTGCGGAGATACTATCCCGCTTATTGTATCAATTATAGCACATCTGTACAAAATGTCAAATAGAAGAATTGATGTAAAACCTTTACTATACGGAGTTTTATAAAAAATCCCCGGAGCACACCGCTCCGGGGTCATACCGTCCCACCCAACATCTGCGCGCAAATCCCCCAGATCCAATCAATTTTCGCGGCGACATGCGCGTCGCGAAAATTACCTCTTGTTTTGCGGAGTGTACGGCGGGGCCCCCGGCGGGCTGTTGCCCGCTGGGGAGAGGAGGAGCGATGCCAGCGCCTGAGCCCGACCGCAGGGAGGGCGAGGTAAAGCGGCATCAGCGACGACGAGGCGCGGAGCAAAACGGCACGAAAAAAGCCGCAAATAGGTCCGCAGACCTTTTTGCGGTTTTTTTCGCCCGCACCCCTTTGTCGGCAAAGGCCCCCGGCCTTTGCCGACAACTTTCTACCACCTCCCGAATTTTCCGAACTCTATCCCGCCGTACATGTCTCCGATCTGTCCCTCATCGGCCCTCTGCCTTGCGAAGTACATGTTTCGAAGCTCCTCGTAGCGCTGCTCATAGAAGCTGGCCGCCGCGGGATTTTCGTCCACCAGCAGGTTCGCGGCTAAGCCGTAGTGCATGACCCCTATGGCGTAGGCGTCGTCAATCTTGAGAACCGTGTCCTCCATCTGCTCAACGCCCGTGAAGGACCCCGGAAGCCCCGCCATGACCCGGTACTCCGAGATCATCATGTTGACTATCCCCGGCGTGCGCCGCTCGTACTCCTCCGTCAGAGCGTGTCTGGCCCCGCCCTGCGCGTCCAGCTCGTCCATAAGGCCCATGGCCGATGTGAATATGTCCCTGACCGTCCTCATTTCTCCGCCTCCTCTCAGATCTCGAAGCCCAGCGCTTTAAGGAGGAAGTCTGCCTCCGGCCCCGTTATGTCCCCTTGGCTCTTGGCCTCAAGCACGGCCTTTCTGTTGCTCTCCACACTGCGGTAGCTTCTTGCGAAGCCGTTTAAGAGCCTCATGGCCTCGTCCCCCAGCTCCGACATATCCGTTATCCTGCTGGCCTCGGCCTCCTCCTGCTCCTCCACGTCCTTCAACCACGTCTTGTAGTCGTCATATATCCCCGTGGAGCTGGTGAAGCCGTAGCTTTTGTAGTTGTTTGCTATGAAGCTCTTGGGATTTCCGCTCTCCCTCGCCGCGGCGTAGAGCCCCGCGTAGTCCTGCTTCTTCCCGCCGGAGCTCCCCGCGCTCCCTGAGTTTCCGGAGCCTCCGGAGCTTCCCGTCTTGCCTGAGCTCTGGGTCTTCCCGGAGCTCTGGGCCTCTCCGCCGCTTTGGGTCTCTCCCCCGGCGGCGGCGCTGCCGGAATTTCGCGCCGCCTCGTAGGCCGAGGTGTCCACCCCCATGGCCCGAAGCCCGCTGAGGTCCCCGTATTTTGCCAGAAACTCCGCGAACTCCAGCTGTCTGCGCCGCTCGTCCTCCGCGCTCTCAGCCTCGTCGCGGGCCCTCTCGTAGTCGTACTGCTCCCGTGAAAAGCCCGACTGCCAGGCCCTGTAATTCTCGTCGGCCTGGGCCTTGGCGGCGCTGACGGCGGACTCCTCCTCGCGCCTGTACTCCTCCAAGAGCTCCGAGGCCCGCTCATACTCCCCTCTCGCCACCGCCGCGGCGATGTCGTTTTGGTACTTGAGCTTCAGCGCGTCCACACTCCTGTCAAGCTCCCGCCTCTCCGAGCTCTCCTGAGCGCCGATGTCCGAAAGCTCCCGCTGAAGCTCGTTTGACATGGCCAGTCTCGCCTGACCTCCCGCGCCAGAGTTGAGCCCGGAGGCCGCGGCGTACTCGTTAAAGCCCTTCGCCGCCAGCTCCGCGCTTGAGGCCGCCTCGTTCCGCCTTCCGGCGTATACGCCCGGTATCTCCTCAAGTCTGGCCTCAAGCTCCGCGTTAGACGCGTCAAATGCCGACTTGAGCCCCGCAAGCTCCGCCTCTCTTGCCGCGTCGTAGACCCTGTTCACCTCCTCCGTCCTCGCCTTATATGACGGTATCTCCGCCGGCTTGTACGTCCCAACGGAGCCGTATCCGCCCGAAGCCGAGCCGTACCCTCCGGCCCCTGAGCCGCCGGACCATGAGCTTCCGCCAAGCCCTGACACTCCGCCATTGAGCCCGGAGCCCCAGCCGTTGAGCCCTGAGTACCCCATGCCGTCCGCTCCCCCGGAGTATCCCGCCTGGGCCCTGACTCTCTCCGCCGCCGCGTGGGCCGAGTCCATTCCCGCCCGGTCCCCCGCCGCGCTGGCCCTCTCCCAGGCCTTCGTAAACGCGTCCAACTGCCTCCTCTGCTCGTCAGTCAAAAATTCCTCGTCATACACCGAAATCGCCATTTTTCCAATCTCCTTTCAAAATCCGCGGCCCAGCCGCAACCTTGCTCCCCGACCCCCCTTTCAGAAAGGGGGGGTGGCCCCTCAGGGCCGGGGGGTTCGAGCCCTCGTCCCCTCGTCCCCGCCGCGCGGATCCCCAGCCTTCCCCGCGGGGCGGGGAAGGTGGCCCCGCAGGGCCAGATGAGGTGGGAAGCCATCAAATTTTACCGCACCCCCCACCACCCCCCCCCCCCCCCCCCCCCTTTTTGGAAAAGGGGGCAGGGGGATTAGAGCCCCCGTCCCCCGTCCCGTAGGGCGGATTTAGAACCCGCCCCTACAAGGGGTTTTCTGATTTTAGCAAATCTAAAATCTTGTCCGTAGGGGAGGGTCCCAGACCCTCCCGTCCATCACACCGCCCCCGCCCTGTCCATCACCACCAGCACCCTCAGCATATCCCTGCTCAGCCCCATCTTCACCGGGTCCCCGTTTTTATCCGTATCCGGCGTGTTGCCCGTGATTGCCTTCTTGTCGATGAGTTTCCTCACCGTCCCCTCGGCCCAGGGCGCGTTCTTGCGTATGTCGTCCATGGTGTCAAACATTCCTCCCACCTCCTCCCTCTCCACCTTCTCGCCGTCCGTCAGCACCATGACGGTGTGGTGCCCCTCGTAGACCAGCACGTCCCCGCGCTGGAGCCAGTCGGGACTTGTGAGATATTTCTTATCCGTCAACGCCTCAAAGGCCCCTGTCTTCAGAAATTTCTCCCTCATGTACTTCGTGGCCGGGGCGTTGCCGGAGGAATACGCTATCTCCATGTCCACCCCCGCCGCCTCGGCGCATACGGCCATAAAAGACGAGCAGTCGCACTCGCAGGGCACGGCGATCTTTGAAAGGTCCCAGCTGACCTCCCGCGCCCGCGCCCTCAGTGTATTGCGCTGGTTCTGGTCATAGCCGATATTGTCGTTTGCACACCCGGCCTCACACGCCCGCGCCATACGCTCCGCCACGTTTGCGTCCTTTGGCCGCAGCAGCACCGTCCAGCCCTTCTTGTACCAGTCGGTTATAAAAACCTCCCGCCCCGTCTGGTCCCCGGCCTTCCCGCCGGTGATATGCCCGTTCTCGTCGATGCTGGAATGTCCGATTTTAACGCTCATCGTCGCCACCGTCCTTCGTATCACGGGCGGGTTTAGAACCCGCCCCTACGGCGTCTGAATTGGCTGTTTCAACGCCGGAAACCTCCGTCTCTCTCGTAGGGGAGGGTCCCAGACCCTCCCGTGGCTGGTCCCCCGCCTGCTCCGTCTCATTTTTCAGCTTCTCAATAATCTTCATCAAAAACTCCGGCAAGGGCACGCCCAGCGCCGCCAGATTTTCCAGAATGGATATGAGCTCGTTGAGTATGAGCCATATGGTCACCAGTAGCCCGAAGGCGTAGAAATTCCCCATCTCCAGCCCCGCCTTGGCCGCCACGGACTGAATGACCCAGTCCACCACCACTGCCACCGCCACCGCCACGAGGTAACAGAGCTTCTTCACGATGCCCAGTATCCCGGTTTTCGAGCTCAGCGCCTTCGCCGCCCAGGCGTCCGCCATGCCTGTCGCATAGTCCAACACCATCACCGCCACCAATATGGCCACCGGTACCACCAGCTCCCTGAAATACAACCCCACCGCGGCCCCAATCCCGGCCACCAGTCCTTTTAAGATGTTTTCTTTCATAAAATCTAATCTCCTTTCAATTGCCCCTCTCAAGCGGGGCTTCCTCTTTGGCTCCCCTTTTTAAAGGGGAGCTGTCGGCGTAGCCGACTGAAGGGTGGCTCCCCCTCCGGGAGGCTGTCCGGGCGTGACCCGGATTGAAGGGGCCACTCCTTTCAAAAATACATAAATTTGTGTATTGATGTTGACTTTTGTGTAAAAGTGTGTATAATAAACCTGAGGAAGTGATATAATGTCACCGTTAAAGCTGGCCGAAAAGGCCCTGGAAGATCACGGCTTTGTGCTGAGGCGTCACGGACGCGGGCACGACATCTGGTTCAACCCCTCTCTCCGGCGCTCGATTTCCCTGAAAAGGCACGATTTCAATGACAACGACCTGAAATATATCCTCAAAGAAATATCCGCCCTTGAAAAACCGAAAGGAGCTCAGCAATGAAATACATCTATACCGCCGTCTTTACCCCAATTGAAGACGGTTCCGGCTATTACGCCCGGATCCCTGACCTGCCCGGCTGTATCACCACGGGCAACAGCCTCTCGGACGCCATGGACGAAATCGCGGATGCAATGGCCGGATGGCTGTGCGTGGCGGAGGATGAGGGGCTGCCCATAGCGGCTCCCACCCCTCAATCTGAGGTGGAGCGCGGGCAGGACGCCATCTGCTCTCTCATCCGCGCCGACACCCTGGCCTATCGAGCCATGACCGACACGCGCGCCGTGCGAAAAAACGTATCCCTCCCCGCGTGGATGGCCGACCTTGCCGACCGTCGTGGCATAAACTGCTCCCAGGTCCTTCAGGAAGGTCTCGCCTCCCGTTTCGCCTCCCGCTGATCGATCAGACAGCAAAGGCAAAGCGCGAGCTTGCCGACATGCTTGAAAGGGGTGTTGAATTTGAAACCAACCGATAAACCCGTAAGCCCCATCGGCCACAGCTGGGAGGAGGTAGAGCATGAGCTTTACACCCCCGAAGAAATAGCCGCCAGCGACCTTCGCGTGGCCATAATCGGCGAGCTTATAAAGGCCCGCCAGGAAAAGGGCATCAGCCAGAAAAAATTAGAGGAGCTCAGCGGCGTAAAGCAGCCCGTCATCGCCCGCATGGAGCGCGGCAGCACCAGCCCCCAGGTCGATACCGTCCTGAAGGTCCTGGCTCCTCTCGGCAAGACCCTTGCCGTAGTCCCCCTCGACAACTGACCCGCCTCCCCCACCCTCTCCCGCCGCCCCCCTTTTCACCGGGGCGGCATTTTTTGTTATCCCGCTCACCTTCCGATTTCCTGTTGACACGGTCGAATATGTACGCTATAATGTACATATAATATTCATGGAGGTGTCACCATGACCAATACCAATATCACCGCTTTTCGCAAAAACGTTTTCGGATTCGTTGACCAGGCCGTCACCTACGGTGAGGTGATCAACGTCACCACGAAAAGCGGCAACGCCGTCATCATCAGCGAGCAGGACTACAACAGCATGATGGAGACGCTCCACCTGTCCTCTATACCCGGCATGGTGGACAGCATCAAGCGCGCCGCCGCCGAGCCTTTGGAGGACTGTGCCCCCTACGACCCGGAGGAGGATTGGTGATGTACCGCGTCGTGTTCTCCAAGCAGGCCCTGAAGGACCGGCATATGATCGCGCAGGCGGGCCTTGAGCGGCGGGCGAAGGCGATTTTGGCCGTTGTCGCGGCCGACCCCTTTCAAACGCCCCCGCCCTTTGAGAAGCTGGTTGGCGACCTTTCCGGCTTTTATTCCCGCCGTATAAACCGCCAGCACCGCTTGGTCTACGCGGTCTATCCCGACGAGAAAGCGGTCAAGGTCCTCCGTATGTGGACCCATTATGAATAAATCCCATGCCGCCCCTCTCCCCGTCACCTCCTATTCCCCCGTCACTATCTCCATACCGTACGTCGGCATACCAATATCCTCGTCCGCCGCGTAGGCCGTCACCTGTATCCGCGATTTCCCGATGGGAATGACGTACTCATAATCCCGCATCTGATCGTCCTCGCCGTAAAAGGCGTCCTCCCCGTCCACTCTCACTGTCTGGATCGAGAAGAAGGCGTCCCCCGGCGGCGTGGGCTTCGGCATGAGTATCCTCCCGCCCGGACCCGACGTGACGGTTATGCTCCCGCCCGACCCAGCCGCCGGCGGCGTGTAGGGCGTGCCGTCGATCCGTATGGTGTAGGGTGTCATAAAATCGTCCTCCGGCGCGGTCACGTACACCGTGACCACCGCCTTTTTCATTGAGCTCGCCGGCTGTCTTACCATGCCATCACCTCACAGATTTTGTATGCCCACATAGACCGTGATGTCCGCCCCCGGAACCGTGTCGCAGGTAAACGTGAGCCTGTCCGAGCCCACCGCCGAGACGTATATCCCCGCGTCCCGGTAGGTCTTGAACTGCGTGGCCTTGGGGCACACGCTCACTATCTGCCTCGTCTCGTCCGGCAATATCCCTATGCAGTCCACGCCCTGGACCTTGTTCGCCCAGCCCGTAGTTGTCAGCGTCACCGTCCGCCCCACGGGCTTGTCCGCCTTTTGCGCCAGCCCCTCAGGCGTGACGTAATCCGTCCCGGCCCCGGCGGGGGCCACCTTGCCGCCCGCTCCCTTCAAAAGGCCCTCTATGTCCGTATCCGTGGCCGCGGACACCCTGTTTGGCCCCTCAGGTCCCATGGGTCCCGTCGGCCCCATCGGTCCCGCCGCCCCCGGCGCTCCGTCGCTGCCTTTCGGTCCCGGCTCCCCGTCATTGCCGCGAAGCTCGCCGGAATCGAGCTTCTGCTGGAATGTCTCGCCGTCCTCAAATTTCACGCTCCCGGCGCTGACGTTCTTCACCGCGTCACCCGCCTCCTTCTTGGCGGCGTTGTCGGCGTATGCGAAAACGTCCTCGCCCCTGCCCTGCGGGTCATAGGTGTCCGCAAGCATGTCTCCGCCTCCCGGTCCCGCCGGACCCATGGGTCCGCGCTCGCCCTGAGGCCCCGGCTCACCCTTGTCGCCCTTGGGCCCCGCCGGCCCTTGGGGGCCCTGAGCGCCTGTCTCGCCCTTCTCGCCCCTCTCCCCGGTATCGCCCTTGGGCCCCGGTATGAGCCTCATGTCCCCCAGCTCCGCCTCCACGGTCTCCGGAAAAATAAGCTCCTCGTTCAATTTTCTCCCCCCTTCATAAATGGCGGCCCGAAGGCCGCCTTTTTTAGTTCGATCACTCCGCCGTGGACTTCGCCACGTAGATGCCGCTTTTCACCGCGTCCAGCACGAAGCAGTCATGGAGGAGCCTCCCCTGCACCACCGCTCCGTCGATGTCCGGGTGCTCCTCCAGTATCCGGTAGGTCTCGATCTTCTTGGGCGCCACCGCGCAGCCGCGCCGCACGATCATGAACACCACGTTCTCCGGCATGTAGTCGTCGGGCACCACCCTCACCTGCATACCGTCGATGGTCCCGCACACGCCATTTACGATGGCGTCCTCGCACAGCCTGTCCGCGCCCACCACCTGCTCGGCCAGCTTCACGTTTATGGCCTGGGTCTCGCCGATGTAGAGCACCCTGCCCTCACGGGGCACCTTCTCATTGCTCATCTCCACCCCGGCCTTCATGATGGTCTCGATGGCGTTTGCCTTAGTGAGGCTCACGCTCTCCGCCTTGAGCCCCGCGCCCTCGGCGAGCTTCCGGAGCCTATACTTGTCAACGTAGGGTATGATCACCTCGTCCGTCTGGCGGCGAAGCACGCTGGAGGCCGCCTTGATCATCAGCTGGCTGGTGTTGTTGCCCTTGTCGATGGAGCCGTTGAAGGCCTTGTCGTCGCTGACCGTCAGCTCCTGAACGGTGTCCCCCAGCTCCGTAAGCTTCCCGAAGCGGCTCCCGTCCTCCTTTGCCCTGTCATAGTCCTGAAGCGGCAGGCGGTCCACGCTGTACACCTGTACCGTAGCCACCCCCGTCCACTTGTACCGTGTAGAGAAGATCCCCTCAGTGCAAGACCCAAGCCTGAATCTCTCCACCACCTTATCCGACGCCCTTTTCGCCAAATTGATTGCCATTACTTTTATCTCCTTTCAAAATTAAAAATTATCTTTTTTCCCAAACCCCCACCCCACTTTTTGGGAAATCCCTCCCATTCACCCCGTAGGGGCGGGTTCCAAACCCGCCCGCTCCCCCGTCCCGCCCGCAGGCGATCAGCCTCCCCTTGTTCGCGGGGAGGACCGCCGCGAAGCGGCAGGAGGGGTTCCGCCCCTCCCTTGGGAGGGGTGGCCGAGCGTAGCGATGGCCGGGGTGGGCCGTCCCTCCCTCCCCTCCTCCTAAGAGGAATGGACAGCGGTAGGAGCCCGAACGCCCCTTCACCCCACGTCCTCCCAGCCCGCGTCGAAGGGATCTCTCCGCCTCTCCCCCGCGCCGCTTCCAAGCTGGCTCCCCGCGGACCTGAGCCAGTTCATTCTCTCCGCTCCCAGCTCCTTGGCCATTTTCGTAAGCCTCACGTTCTCCCTCCTCAGCCCATCGGCCTCGTAGCGCATATACGCCGTCACCAGACTCTCGCCGCGTCTCGCCCTGTCCCAGACCTCCTTGGGCACGTCCTCAGGTCTCAGTCCCGGATATGTCCTGACGAAGAGCTCAAGGTCCCGTCCCCTCGCCTCCACGTCCGCACCCGGATCTGCCATGGGCACCACCGGAGCGCCGCTCTCCCCGGTGTCGCCGGCCTCCTCGCCGCCGTCGCCGGGAAGCTCCTCCGCTCCCCGCTCGTCGCTTACGATCCCTCCGGCCTCGTCGTTGAAGCTCTCGGAAAAATAATCACTGTCCATCGCTCTCACCCCCTTTTTCTCTCATTTTCCTGATCTCGCTCACCAGCCCACGCCTGTCGGTTATGTACCCGTCGGGTATCCGCTCCAGATACTGCACGATGTCTATTTTTCCCATCGCCAGCAGATTGTCCAGCGTCTGTATGGACGCTATCTCCGAGTAGTACGCGCTGGCCCCCACCTCTATCTTCAGCGCTAAGGGCAGTGTCCGGAATACCGCGAAGTCAAACTCCGTCCGCACCTCCTCCGGCTCAGGCACCCCCGCGAACTCGCAGGCCCTCCTCACGCTCTCCGGGGCCTCGGTGTCCACTGTCCGCGTGCCGTAAAAGCCGCCGATGAACTCAAGATATATCCTCGCCAGCTCCTCAACGCAGGAGCGCAGGTTCTGCTTCGTTATCTCGCTTGGCGTGGCCGCCGCCCTTTGAAGGGCTATGATCGCCGATGTGTTGTCCGGCCGCGCGTTCCCCAGCGCCACGTTGGTGGCCCCGAGGTTGGCGTTGGTCTGATCTATGGCCGCCTCTATAAACTGTGTCACTTGGGGCGAAATTGCCGCCGGCGATATGGCCCTCGCCGCCGTGGACACGTCGCCCCCGGCTATGCCGATGGCCTGTCCCACCTGATTTGTCCACCTTGAGATTCTCGTCTTGTCGTAGACTATCTTGGGATACGCCGTGGTCATGAGGCTGAGCATACTCATGGCCCACATCTTATTAATAAATATCTGGTTCGGTATGAGCCCCGTTATCATCGCCTGCCCGTGGTAGCAGTCCGGCACGTAGTCCCAGCAGAGCCACACGATGGGGTAGAGCCTGACGCCCATGGGGAATGCCGGCCGTATCTGCGCCCCCTTGGCGCACTCGTAGCCCCAGACCTCGCCGGTGTCTCTGTCCTTCCACATCATAAGGAGCTTCGTCGCCTTGTCGTCCGTGCGCCTCTCCGGACTTTCGTGGGTGTTGTCGTCGTCAGCCGAGATGTCCTCCCAGTCCTCCGAGCCGTACATTCTGGCCCTGCGTCTTAAGTTTCTCACAATCTCCCGGCTCTCCACGATTATGTAGGGCTGACTTTGCACCCGCCTGTCGTTTGGGTCCCCGAAGTGCACCCTGGTGTTGGGTATCACCTCCGACCTCACCTTTCCGCCGCCGTCCTCCGGGTCCCAGTAGGTGTAAACGCACCCGTCGCCCCGCACCGCCGCGTCTCTGGCAAACTCCCTTATAAGGTCTATGACACTGTTGTGCTCAAAGATCCTCTCAAACTCCTCACTCAGTATCCTCGCCGGCTCCGCCAGCTCCCCCGTCCCCGCCGATGCCGCTAGGGGCGTGGCCCGCACCGTCAGGTTATCCGTGGTTATGGAGCTCACCACGAAGCACACGTCCCGCTTTAAGATGTTGAACACCGGCGTGGGCAGGCCGTTGGCCTCCACGCCCTCCCACTGCTTGCCGATGAAGAAGTTCTCATTCGTGTTCACCGTCTCGTAGAGGTCGATCGCCTCGTTGAAGCTCCGCCCCCTCTCGTAAAGCTCCCACACCGCCTCCGGCGTGGGCCCGCTCTCCTTCCCGAAAAGCCCCTCGCCGCTAATCGTCTCCTCTCCGAAAAGCTCCTCGCCGCCGCTCGTCCTGTCCGCGGGTGCACGCCTTCCGTACCCGCTCCCCGCGTAAGTCCCCGCCGCGATATGTCTCTTATCTCCCGTCCTCATCATCGCCTCTCACCGCCCTTTTCGCCGTATTCAGGTCATACCCCATCATCGCGCTGACACCCTCCTGCCATTTCTTCTCATAGTCCGATTCCTCCTCATCATCTCTCATCTCCCCACCGCTCCTTCCTCTCCTCAAAGCCCTGAATATCTCCACCCCCAACAACACAACTATCTCCCCCAGCGCCACCGCCAGAAGCCACCCAACAACCTCCATATCTTTCCTCCTTATTATTATTCATTATTCCCGCCCGCAGGCGAAATCCCCCGGCTCCCCGTTTTAATGGGGAGCTGGCCCCGCAGGGCCTGAGGGGTCCCGCGTGGTACGCACCAATTTCTTAGAACACTCCCCCGCGTGCTCCAATCAAGCCCCGCCCTTTGGGAGGGGTGGCCGCGCGCAGCGCCGGCCGGGGTGGGCCGAATATCCGCCTCCCGCCCTCAGGCTGAAGAAGCGAGCCCCCAATCTCCCCGTAGGGGCGGGTTCCAAACCCGCCCGTCCCCCCGTCCCCGCCGCGCGGACACTCTTGGCTCCTCCTCGTAGGAGGAGCTGTCGCCCGCAGGCGACTGAGGAAGCGAGGCCCCCAATCCTTGCCGCACCCTCATTCCCCTCCCCGCACGGGCGGGTTTAGAACCCGCCCCTACAAGGGGTTTTCGGATTTTCGCAAATCTAAAATCCTGTCCGTAGGGGAGGGTCCCAGACCCTCCCGATTTTCAATCCGCGGCGAAGCCGCAACCTTATTCCCCGACCCCCCTTTCAGAAAGGGGGGTGGCGCCTCAGCGCCGGGGGGTTCGAGCCTTATTCGAAGCCGCTTCCTCTTTGGCTCCCCCTCCGGGGCTACGCCCGCAGGCGCGAGCAAAGCGCAACCGCCGCTTGCGGCGGCTCTTAGCGCGTAGATGAGCTGGCCGGGCGTAGCCCGGACTGAAGGGGCCGCCGCCCTCAGCGGACATACCCCGTCCCCCTCACCCTCATATCCGCGCTGACCACCGTGCACGTCTTATCCGCCGTGTTGTTCCCCAAAATCAGCTTGTAGTACGTAAACTTCTTGGCCTTCAGCTTTATCCTCTCCATCTCCGGCACGGCCCCGGCCTTCACGCTCTCCACGTCGTATACCGCGAAGTCCGACTTCCTGTCCGTCTGGGCCGTCACCTCCAGATACCCGTTGTCCTCCGGCTTTATGCCTATCCACACCATGGCCGAGTACTTCCGCCGAAAGTCCTCCGAAAAGCTCATGGCTCCCGATTCCCACCGGGCCTCTATGGCCTCCCCGTTGTCCGAAAAGTACCTGTCCGAGAAGTGCCTCAGATACCCGTCTCTCGTCCCGTAGTAGAGCTCGTCCCGGTAGTTTATCATGCACGTCACCTGGAGGTTCGTGTACACATACCATGCGTCCACGTCCATGTTCTGCACCACCGCCGTCCCGTCCTCGCCTATGACGAAATACTCGTGGCTGAACTTGTCATAGAAGGTCCTCGCCTTCGTCAGGTCAAACCGCCTTATTGTGGCGTCCACCCTCTGGCTCACTCTCTCGGCGTTTCGCTGGTCTCCCGTTATTCCCCCCGTGCTCGTGGCCTTCCACTCTATGACGCTCCTGCCGTCCAACGTCCTCGGCCTATTTTGCACCAGCTGAGCCTGTCCCCAGGCGCAGTTACCGATGGACCTGTTCACCGGCGTCACATAAAACCCCGCCGTCACCGTCCCGTCTATGAGCGTTATGGTGTCATACCCAATGCTCCAGGCGCTGTCCGGCTTGAATGCCATCAGCTTGTTGTAGTGCCTTATCATGGCCGTTATGGGCGTGTTGGCGTCCCCCACCGCCACCTCATATAGGTCCGGGAAGTAGTCCGCCCTCGCCCTCCCGTCGTAGTCGAGCCCTGAGTATATGGCCTTATTTGACCCGTCGCCGTATAGAAAAACTCTCGTGTCCTGGGCCCCGTTGTATATCTCCGCGTACCGCATCGCCGCCACTTGGGCCCTGGCGTCCTCTTTGACGCTCCACGCCACCTCGATGGTGTTGACGCCCCTCTCCGGCGCGGAGCCGAAGGTTATTGTCCCGGCCTCAAGGTCCGGCCCGTAACCCAGCTCCTGCCCCGTCCGCCTGTCTCTCACCCAGTCGAGGCTCGCTATATTCTCCTCCGGGAGCTTGAATACCTTCCCCTCCCCGTCCGGCGAGAACCAGCACCTGCGCCCGGTGGACAGCCTGTTCACGTTCTCAAGGAGCGTCCCGCCCCCGGCGGGGGCCACCGCCACCGCCACAAGGGGCCTGTAACCCTCCACCTCCGAGAGCCTCTCCCCGTCCCAGACCATGTACTTCTCCCCGCCCAAGAGGTAGAGCTTCTCGTCGAAGCCGAACATCTGTATGTCCTGTGAGGTGTCCATCTTCCCGGCCGCCACCTTGCTCCAGACGCCCTCCTCCGAGAGCTTCAGCTCCCACAGCGTCCCCCCGCATATGGCGCATATCACGTCCCGGCTCCCCACTCGCCCCGACCATATGCCTCTCACCTGTTTGTCCGCGTACTCCGTGCTCTCCGACCAGGCCCTGCGGAAAAGCCAGCTGTACTCGCTCTCCTTCACCGTGAGCTTGTACCCGTACCACATGTACTTGTATATCCCCACGCGCCGCGGGTCCTCCCGGTCGCGGGTGTACATGAAATACCTCTCGCCGTCCTTGACGACCACGTACTCCTCGCCCATGGTGACCTCTTTCCCCACGTGGTCGCCGGGTATGGCGGCCTCCGAGCCGTAAAACTCCGTGCCCAGATACTCCACCCTGTCGTACCAGGTGTACCCGCCTGACATCTTATAGCCGCTGTACTTCTTCCACGGGACCTTCAGATCCATCACGGAGGTTATCTCCACCCCGTAGTACTCCCAGAGCTCCGTCCCGCCGATGAACAGAAAGCCTCCCACGTTCTCCGTGACGAAGCCCTTCTCGTCCCGCTTCTCGCACTTGAGCGCCGTCGGCGCCCCCTTGAGCTCCGTGACGCCCATCTTCACTCTGGCCCCCGGCCACACCGAGAGGGTGGGGTAATTCCCCTCATACACCGGCTCCGCGCCCTTTTCCTCGTCCACGGTCACTGTCCCGGAGCCGATGGCCCGAAGGTTCCCCCTTATGCCCACGCCGCCCTCCAATGGCGTGCCGCTTCCGGGCCGCAGCTCATCTACCCTGTCCAGCATCCACGTAAAGCCGTCCTTCTCCAAAAACCAGCCCCGCTTCTCGTTCGCCGTCCGTGGGTCCGCCATAACCTCCTGGCCTGAGGCGTAAACCGTCCCGTCCTCTCTCACCTCGGCTCTGGGACGAAGTCCCCTCTCCGTCCAGCTCCTCTCCGGGAATATCTCCCGGCTGTTGTCCTCGGTCTTGATGGTGTAGGCGCTCAGAAGCTCCGCCACGTTCCGGCTCCCCGGCCTCTTTTTCAGCGCCCCGCCGGAGGTGACGCAGAAATTTTTCATAACCGCCGCCTCCCCCAGCCTGAGCCTCGCCTCCCCCTCCGGGGCCTCGTTCACCCCGTGCCAGTTGGAGATATTGAATATCCTCTCCGACACGTTCGCCTGTATCTTAGCCATCACCGCGCCTCCCTCATATATCCGTCCCCGCGCCGAATGTCCGTCATATGACCTCCCCGCTCAGCGCGTCCGCCGTCAGCACCGGCGTCATCTTCCTTGTGCCGACCACCGTGCCGCCCTTGAATTTCACCCTCACGTCAAAAAGCACCGCGTCGTCCTCCGGCAGCTTCAACGTGTCCTCTTGGCTCAGCGGCACCCGGAACTCCCCGCTCTCCCGGTCGTACTCCGCCTCCTCCGGGTAGAGCTTCCTCACCTCGCCGAAGCGAAACTCCACTCTCTCCACGTCCTCTATGCTCACGGGCGACCCGTTCGCCGCGATCTTCACCGGCACCGAGTACGCGTCGCCCTGCTTTATCGTCAAACTCATAAGCTCCTCCGTTCCTCGTCAGTATATAAACTCAAGATACCCTCTCCCCGGCTCCCCGCCGAGAAAGCCCGTCTCCTCGCTCTCCGCTCTCCCCGGCCTCTCCGCCGGCGCGAATCTGGAGACGCAAAAATACCTCAGCGCGTCCACCGTGTGTGTGACCTCGTGGGGCTCCTTGGCGCAGTCGTTTGGGTCCGTATCGTCTGCCTGTATGGCCGCCAGATCCCCGATGAGCCTCTTGCACCGTGAGGATATGACCAGCCCCGGCCTTCCGTCGGCCCTTTTCGCCATTAGCTCCTTTATGAGCATGTGCCCCTGCACCCTGTTGTTCCCAGCCTTTAAAAGCGACACGCCACAGCTTCTGAATATCTCCTCCATGGTCCTGCCCGTGTCCTTCTGCCGGCTCCACAGGTCCGGCGGGGCGAAGGTGGCGTCTATGTCCTCGTTGGGGAGGGTCCTCTCCAGTATCCCCTTCGCCGCCTCGGACACGATGAGCTTCTCACGTGTCCACTCCCTGTAAACGTGGCATCGCCCGTCCCCGTCAACCGCTATCCACAGCACCGCCAGCATGTCAAGGCCGTAGTCTATGGCCCTGTACCGCCTCCAGCTTCCCGGTATCTCCATGGGCTCCTCCACGTGGGTGTCCGTCCGAAACTCCGAAAAATATCCGCCCTCCAGCGCGTCCCAGTCCCCGTACCTGTACGCCCTTTTCACGTTCTCCGGCATCTGCGAGAGCATTCTCACGTACTCCGGCGAGTTTTTGATGAGATATTCGTTGTCCTCCACCGTGGCCGGAATGAACGTGTAGTCCTCCGGCCTCTCGTTGGCCTCAGGGTCCGGGGACCCCGTCCTGTAATCCCTGTCGATAAATAGCCTCTTTACCCACCGGTGCCCCACCCCTCCGGGGTTGCAGGTGAGGTACATTCGCTTTTGATACGGCGTGGCCCCCCGAAGGCACCCCTTTAAGTAGTTGAAGCTCCTCTCCGTGAACTGTGTGGCCTCGTCAATAAATATCCAGTCGAACTCCTGACCCTGATACTCAAGCTCCGACTGGTCCCCGGCCCAGTGGCCGAATTTGATAGAGGAACCGTTCCAAAAATCCATTCGTCTAACCGACGCGGTAAACGTCCCTATCTCCTTCGGCACTGAGCTGACGATGGGCCTTATGTGATTCTCCTCCAGCTCCGGGTACGTCCTTCTCATAATGAGCACCCTGAGCCCCGGATTGGCCACCGCTCCCGCGACAGCCTTCGTCCTCACCGCCCACGTCTTCCCCCCGCCCTTCGCTCCCCCATAGGCCACAAAAGTCGTCCTCGCCAAAAAGAACTCCTTCTGCCTCCCATTCGCCACCCCCATATCCCACTCCACCTTCATTTCCTCCCTCTCCATTCTCCCTCACTCCCCGCACCCCCACCCCTTTTTTAGAAATCCCTCCCAATCCCCCCGTAGGGGCGGGTTCCAAACCC
>CANREY010000027.1 GCA_947629755.1 uncultured Oscillospiraceae bacterium
CAGCACCGGGCCCGTGCCCTCCTCCACCGTGAAGTCGTGGTAGAGGCGCTGTTGTATGTGTATGCTCTCGCCGGGCGTGAGGCGGACCTGAGTCCCGGCGGGGACAGTGTAGGTCCGGCCGTCGGTGTGGACGGTGACGGGGCTTTCATAGTCTATTTGCTCGTCGGGGAGGCTGTTGTAGACGCGGATAAGCACGTTGCCGCCGCCCCGGTTTATGATGTCCTCGGTCTTGTACCAGTGGAAGTGATTGGGGGCGTATTGGCCCTCCTTCAAGTAGAGGAGCTTTTCGGCGTAGACCTTGGGGTACTTGTCCGCCATGGCCCGGTTGCCGTTGCGTATAGTTATGAGGGAGAAGCCGAATTTGTCAAAGTCGCCCTTGCCGTAGTCGGTGATGTCCCAGCCAAGCATACAGTCGCGTATCTCGTCGTACTCGTGGCCCAAGCTCTCCCACCGCTCCGGCGTAAAGTCGCAGAAGGGCGGAAGGCAGAACCGGTGCTCACGGCACATATTCTCCATCTCGCGAAGGGCGCGGTTTATCTCGGAACGCTTCATATGGTATCCTCCTTACGATGTTTATTTTCTCTCCGGGCTCACGGTGAAGGCGAAGTGGATCTCCTTCTCGCTGAGCCTGTACCGCTCCTCCAGCTCCGGCCCGCAGGAGTTGGAGCCAAGGCCGGAGACCTTGTAGTCGAGCCGCAAGTGGGTAAGGCCGTCGGAGACAAGCTCGTCGGTGTGCTCGGCCTTCAAAAGGGCGGCTGTGGAGTAACGGGAGACGCTGAACTCAAGCTCAGTGTCAGCCGTAAAGCGGAGCTTACCGATTCTCAGCATACGGACGCCCGTGTGGTTGCCGTGCTCCTGAGGGCGCACGTAGGGCACATACTCCTTTTCCGCCGAGCTGTGGTATAGGCCGGGAGCTCCGGCGTGGCGCATATCCCGGTAGCTCTCGAATGGCCCAACGCCGTAGTAGTCAAATTCGCCGTGGCCGCCGGGAAGGGGTATCTCCCAGCCGAGGCGGGGAAGCCATATGGCGTCGGGCCGGACTTGGCCCTCAAGCTCGTGACGGACAGTACCGTCAACGCCCACCTCAAGGCGCAGGGTGTATTTGAAGAGGGGCGACCTTGAGATGCCGGAGACGGAGCCGTGGAGGACGATGGCGCCCTTATCTATGCCGCAGTCGTAGACCTTCATAAAGGACTTATCCAGGTTTTCGCCCCGCCACTCGTCCAAGTGCTGCCAGCGGACGCGGATATTGCGGTCGTTGTCCGTTGGGGCCCGGAATGCGGTGAGCTCCGGCCTTCCGGCCAGCTGTTCCTCCCCGTCCACCACCATACTTGTAAATACGCCGTAGTGCTTGGAAAAGACATACTCAAAGCCCTCGCCGCGGGCAACTACCTCGTTTTCCGTCTCCGTGAGGGGCGCTAAGGGCGCGAATTTCGGCGCTTCAATGACGCGCTCAAGCTCGTGACTTGTGTGGGCCACGGTCCTGCCGTCCTTTATGAGCTCGCACTTGAGTACCGCCCCGTAGCGGCATTTGGCGGGGGGATAGTCAAACCCTATGTCCATCTCCCCGTGGGGCGGGACGTCGAGTACGGAGGTATCACCGGCCACGACCTCGCCGTCCACCTCGATACACCAGTCAAATGTGTACTCATTGAGATTTGTGAAATCGAGCCTGTTGCGCACGGTGAGCTTATCGCCGCGAAGGCTCGTCCACATGGGCTGGTAGGCGGCCTTTATCTCAAGTGAGCCGGCCTTCAAAGACCTGTCTGCGAAGACCATGCCGTCACAGCAGAAGTTGCCGTCGTGGGTGAGCTCTCCGGGGAAGTCCCCGCCGTAGCGCCGGACGCCGTTTTCGGTGACAACGTGGTCGGCCCACTCCCAGACGCACCCGCCAGCGAGCTTGGGGTAACGGTCGAAAAGCTCGTTGTAGTCCCACACGTCCCCCGGCCCGTTGCCCATGGCGTGGGAGTATTCGCACAGAAATACCGGCATGTCGATGTCGTCCCGGAGGGCGAACTCCTCCATGTCCTCAATGGAGGAGTACATGCGGGAGTAGACGTCGGTGTTGTGGAACTCCCCCTTGCGGCAGGCGTCCTCGGCGTGTAGAAGCCGGGTGGCGTCGCGCTTTTTCGTCTGCCTTATCATGGCAAGGTGGTTACAGCCGTGGCCGCTCTCGTTGCCGGTGGACCACATGATGACGGAGGGGGAATTTTTGAATACCTCCACCATGCGCTCCATGCGCTCCAAGTGCTCGTGCCGCCATAGCTCCTGAGTGCAGGGCCAGTCGTTGGACTCCACGTCGTAGTGATACTCAACGTTGGGAAGGCGACGAATGAAGCCGTGGGTCTCAATGTCCGTCTCGCATATGACGTAAAGGCCAAGCTCGTCGCACATCTCGATGAACCGGGGCGTTGGGGGATAGTGGGAGGTGCGCACGCAGTTTATGTTGAGCTCCTTCATAAGCTCCAGATCCCGGCGAAGCTCCGTATCCGACTGGCACCAGCCGCGTGTGGCGCTGGTGTCGTGGTGGTTCACGCCGTGGAGCTTCACGGGGGCGCCGTTTATGCATAGCTCGTATTTATCCGAGACGCTGACCTTCCGAAGGCCGGTCTTGAGCTCTATCCTCTCCCCCGCCCGCTCAAGCTCCACGGTGTAGAGGTGGGGCTTCTCCGCGTTCCATAAAACGGGGTTTTCCGGGGTGAAGGTGAGGCTGTGGGACATCTCACCCTCAAAAAGCGTCTCGCCGCCGTCCGATATTTTTACGTTGGCTCCGCCCTCAATGCGTATTGTCATGCTCTTATCGTCCGGTATGAGCTCAACGTCCCTTATGTGGCCCTCAGGCCGCTGAAGGATATATATGTCCCGGAAGATGCCGTTGTAGCGGAAGGCGTCCTGGTCCTCAAGGTAGCTCCCACAGCACCACTTGAGGACGCGTATCTCAAGTGTGTTCGCTCCCTCATTCACAGCGCCGGTTATGTCAAACTCCGCCCGGAGGTGACTTCCCTGAGTGAAGCCGATGTATTTATCGTTCACATAGACGAAGGCGCAGGTGGCCACGCCCTCCATGACGAGGTACACCCTCCCCCATTTGCTTTTTATCTCAAGCTCCCGGCGGTAGACGCCGCAGGGGTTATCGTCTGGCACGTATGGCGGGTCGCAGGGGTAGGGGTAGTTTACGTTTGTGTAGTTGGGGCTTCCGTAGCCGTGGAGCTGCCAGCAGGAGGGCACGGGGATCTTGTCCCAGCGCTCTATCCTCTCCGGCACGTCTATGTCCCGGTCAAAATAGGCAAAGTCCCACTCCCCATTCAAAAGTGTGTACTCGCTGACGCCGCCGGGGATATAGTAGCTTCTGGGCGGGAGCCGGTTTTCCGAGGTCACCCGCGGATTTTCATACTTTCTCAATGCTTTTCCTCCTCAAAGGCGAATTGATATTGACCGCTCTATTGGCGTGTAGTCCGTGAGATACACCGTGGCCGCGCCGGGTGTCTTCGTCTCGCTGTCCTCCTTGCCCTCGGTGAAGTGGTGAAGGCCGAAGGCCGGGCCCACCTCCATGGAGGCGGCGGGATTTGAGACGGTGAAAAACGCGTCCCGCAGGACTATGACCTCGTCGCCACGGACCGGCATGGTCATGTGCTCATTTGAGATCCTGTCTATGCCGTCAAAGGCAAGCTCAACTCTCCATGGCGCGCCGGTAACACCGAAAACGCGTATTTTGAGGTCTATGCCCCTCTCCGCCTCGCGGATCTCTACGTCTATGTCCATGTTGGGGCCGCGCTTTTTCTTTCTTGAGGCGTTGTCCATCTTCCACCAGTCGGAGGTGGCGGGCTTTTCGTCGAAGGGCAGGTAGTACCAGCCCTCCATTGTCTCATGGAGGTGAAATGCCCCGTCCTTATCCTCCATCTTTGATGCTTTGAAGGCCCGGTGCTCACAGAAGCTCCCGCCTATCTTCACGGCCAGCCGGATACTGCCGTTGTTGACGTAGAGGAAATTCGATTTATCCCGCATGACGGTGTATGTCCAGTCGCCTCTCCTCACTCTTGCGATGCCGGAGTCAGGGTAGAAGGCCCGGTAATTTTCCGGGGTGGAGCACTCTGAGTGCTCAACGTCGATAAGCTCCGGCCTCAGCATGTACTGCATGAGGAAATTGGGGGACAGAAGACGCTTTTCGTCGACAATTTTGAATATGTAGTTTGCCATGGAGAGAAATTCGGATATACCGTATTTCGCCCCAAGGTAGAGGTAGGCCCAGTAG
This sequence comes from uncultured Oscillospiraceae bacterium, assembly GCA_947629755.1. Taxonomy (GTDB): domain Bacteria; phylum Bacillota; class Clostridia; order Oscillospirales; family Oscillospiraceae; genus RUG626. The sequence goes on from CANREY010000027.1 coordinate 4,253, forward strand.
TAGCCGTCGGGGTAGACCAATCTGTCCTTGTCAAAGCGGGTGGAGTTTGCGGTGAAGACGCTCCCGTCGGGCTCCCAGTAGGTCAGCATCATTTTGAGGTTTCGTATGACGTGCTGTTCAAAGGAGGGGTCCGACAGGGCCTCGGAGAGCAGCAGCATGGCGTCGTTATTTACGCCGTTATAGTTCCCGGCGCTCTTTTCGGAGTACTCGCCGTCGACGTTACAGTCTATGCCCTCGTTTAAATAGACCTTCGCGGCGGCGATGAGGTCCTCCTCGCCGTATATTTTCCCGCAGGCGGAGAGTATGGAGGCGATGGCCCACCGGTGGTTTGGGGTGTGAAAACCGCCCTCAAGTAGTCCCCTGCCGCCCCGGTGGATTATGGCGTCAAGCTTCTCAAATAGCCTCCGCTCACCCTCCGTCATGGCCTCAAGACCAGCCAAATACTGCCGCGCGGGCAGAATGATGCCAACGCAAAAGGCCGTGTCCGGGGCGGAGAAGAAGTTGCAGGTTATGTAGTCAAATAGGCCGTTCTCATGCTGTGTTGAGGCCACGTAGTCGAGGGCCGTCAGCATGGAGTTGAGAAGCCCCTCGTCGTGGTACAGGCGTGAGTCCCGATTTAAGTATACAGCGGACATGTCCGCGACGCAATACAAAGTGTGTTTTTGCATATATACGCCGTCGGGCATGACCATGGCCCCGTACCACGGGCTGTGGCTGTCGGTATTTTGCTTTTTAAGCTCCCTTAAGGCCCGGTACTCGGTGTCCCGGAGCATACGCTCATAGTGCTGTCTCATTTTGTCTCCTCCCGGTTTTCTCCCGGATACAGTAAAAAGGTCTTTATTTCAAAGGGGCCGAAGCTCACGCGAAGGGGCAGTTTTAGCTCCACGGGGTTTTCCTCAAGCATGTCCGTCTCGGTGACCCTTTTGATTTTCGGGTTCAGAATAAAGTCCGTGTGGGCGGCCATGCCCATGGCCTCATAGGCCCTTACCAGTATGGCGCTTTTGTCCGTGTCCGCTATCTTCACGGTGTCCACTACGATATTTTTCCGCGTCGGGACGATTATGGGTCCCAGGCGGTCGTCAGACTGCACGTATATCGGGGGCTCGTTGAGCTCCGCGGCTTTTCGCGCTACGTCGCTTTCACGAAACGGCCCGTCAAAGGGGTAAAAGGCGTAGGTGAAGCTCTGCTCTCCCCTGTCCGCCGTCATGTCGGGCATTAATGGCGCGCGCAGGAGCGTCAGGCGTATCTCGCTGTCATTGACGCTGACGCCGTACTTGCAGTCGTTGATCACCGCCGCGCCGGAAGCCCCGTCGGATATGGCGGTGTACCGCTGGGCGCAGACCTCGTACCTGTCCCGGTCGTACTGCCTCGATCTATGCGTCGGGCGCTTTATGAAGCCGAACTGTATCTCGTGGGCGGCCTCGGTGGCGTAGACGTTCACGGGGAAGGCCACCTTCAGTATCCGGTGGCTCTCCCGCCAGTCAACGGTGGTCTTAAAGTCCACTCTGTCCGCGCCGTTATCGAGGCGTATCTCCTGACGAAGCCGGGACGCGCCGACGGTCCGCTCCACGTAAAGCCCCGCGCCGAGGCCGTCACGTATCAGCGTTATTTTCACGTCGCCGCCCGTCTTCACCGGGAGTTTTTCGTACATGCTCATGAGCTCCCAGGCGTCGTAGGAGGTGTTCACGTCCCGGTAGAGCAGAAATCTGTTGCCCGGAGCGGACAGGTACTCCCGGTCGCTCCCGGCCCTTTTGACGCTGATGAGCTGTCCAAGGCTGTCCACACGGCAGGTCATATTGATATTTGAAAGCTCGTAGAAATCCCCCGCCGCGTTGTACTCACATTTTGCCTTATAGGGACCCGCGCAGCTGGCGGGTATTTCGGCAAAGCTCTGGGCGGGTATAAGCGTTCCGCCAACGCTTATGGGCCAGCTTAAGTGGTTATACACAACGCTCCCCTCAGGGCCGGTGAGCTTGCGTGTGAGCGCGTCAGCGGAGCTTATGACCGCGTCGAGCTCCCGCTCCGCCCGCTCGTATACGCGGGCTATGGAGGAGCCGGGGGCTATGTCGTGAAACTCGTTAAAGAGGAGGGTCTTCCAGAGGGCCTCCACGCTTTCATGCGTCCCGTCCGGTACTCTCTCCCCCGCAAGGGCCCTTCTTGCCAGCATGTGCTCGGCCTTTTTAAGGGCTGTCTCGGCCTTTCTTATGCCTCGCTTCGTCCTCGCCTGGGCTGTGTAGGTCCCCCGGTGCCACGCAAGGTACAGCTCGCCCTTGTAGACGTTCTCAACGCCGCTCTGGCGCTCAAAGAAGTCGATGGGGCTCTCCACGCGGCACCGGGGCGCGCCCTCAAGGTCACGGCATCTTTCGAGCGTCTCTACCATCTCGCGGGTGGGACCGCCGCCGCCGTCGCCGTAGCCGAAGGGAAAGAGCATACCGTCCATGTCCTCCCGCTGTACCCGGTCCCGCTCCCAGCGGTCCACCAGCTCCCCGGCGGTGAGGACGGCGTTATTTTTCTTGAAAAAGTGGGTGAGCACCCGGCTGCCGTCTATGCCCTCCCACCAAAAGGTGTTGTAGGGGAAGATCTCCGCCTCCGGGTCCTGGCGGCTGAGCTTCTGGGTGGCGAAATACTCAACGCCGCATTTTTTCATTATCTGCGGAAGCGCCCCGGAAAAGCCGAAGGTGTCCGGCAACCAGGCAAGGCGGCTCTCCACGTTAAATTCACGCCTGAACCAGCGCTTGCCGTATACAAACTGGCGAATGAGGCTCTCGCCGGAGGGGAGGTTCGTGTCGCACTCCACCCACACCGCGCCCTCAGGGTAGAATTTTCCCTTTTTCGCCTCGTTTTTCACCCGGCCGTAGAGCTCCGGGTAGAGCTCCGCGAGCCATTCCAAAATTGGCGGCTCGCAGAGAAGAAACCGGTAGTCCGGGTACTCCTCCATGAGTATGAGCTGGTTTGAGTAGGTCCGGGCGGATTTGCGCATTGTCTCCTCCACCGGCCACAGCCACGCAAGGTCGAGATGTGACTGCCCGAAGACCGTAAACTCCGGCGCGGTGGAGCCGTTTTTACACTCAAGAAGGGGCTTTAGCTCCTCCCCGGCTTTTATGACGCTTTGAGTGAGCTCAGGCTCAGGGAGCTCAAAGTCGGCGGTGAGGGTGAAGCTTTTAAGTCCTTTCGCTATCTTCTCGGCCCGAAGGCTCCGCTCCGGGAGCTTGTCAAGGAGGCTATAAAGCGTCAGATAGTCCATGGAGACGCGAAAAAGCTCCTCATTCCACGCGCCGAAATGGGACCTTCCCACGGTGATCTGGGGCTCTGTCGGCTCCGGCACGGCTGTCTCGCCGTAGGCCACGGGGCCGCCGCCCTCTATCCTTGGGCCGTGGCCGGCGTAGCACTCGGCAAGTATGTCGTACCTCTCCCCGGCTTTGGCGTTGCGAGTGAGGGTTATAAATTTGTGGTGCTTGTCTATTGACCCGGCCTCATGGCCGTTTACATAGACCAGCATCTCCTCCCCCGCGCCGAGGGTTAGGACGACGCGCCTGCCCTCAAGCTCTTTTGGGATAGTGAGGGACGTACGGAACCAGCCGTACTCCCACTTCTTGCCCCATTTCAAGCCCTCCGGGGCCGGAATAAAGCCCATTTGCGCCGCCCTCTCGGCGGGTATCCGGTCCATGGTGGTAAAAAAGGAGAGCTCCACGGACGAAAATTGGCGGTAGTAATGCTTTTGAAACTGCTCCGCCCAAACGCGCAGTCTCTCATTCCACTGTCTTCCAAGGTCCATCTGGGAGCCCTCCATTTTTAGCTGTTTCGCTTTTTATTTCATTTTCGCGTCTATCCAGCTGTAACGCTCGTCGACTATCCTGTCCCGCCAAGGGGCGTTAGGCAGGTGGCGGATCATCCAGCAGTAGTACATGGGGAAGGCCGGGGCCGTCACCTGCGGGTGGGTCACCCCGCCGGGTATGGCCGCAACACAGCCGTCCTCTATTTTATACGCCTTTTCACCCAAAAAGCAAGCCCCAAATCCCTCAGGGCGCTCATATCGGTAATAATATACCTCCGGCTGGGGGTGGTGGTGGGGCGTGTAGCTGGACCAGCCGCCCTGGTGGTTTATGACCTCGCCGCTGACCATGTTGGAGTAGGGGGCGTTTGAGTAGTCAAAAACCGTCCTGACCGTCCGCTCAAGCTTGCCCTCTAAGACGCCCTCGCCGAATATGTCCTCCCGGCAGTCCGCGGGCGTATAGAAAACCGGCTCAAACGCCCGGTCGTTGGCCGTGCGCTGGATAAGGACCTCGCTTTCGGTTTTCGCCTCCAAGGTGACGGCAACGCCGCGGGGGACGTGGAGAAGGTATGGGCCCTCCTCAATGAAGCTGCGCCTCTCGCCGCTCTCGCTCTTGCCTGACCATCTGAAGGTGACGGACCCCAAGATCAAGAGCGCCGCCATCTCCTCGCTGTCGTAGCAGAAAAGGCGTATCTCACCGGGCGACATGCGGTAGACGGATATATTCATCATGGAGTCGTTGACGCTGTCCCCCGCCCTCGTCAGTATCTTCTCGCCGCCGGCGTCGTACTCCGGCCTTGAAAATTCAGCGCTCATATCATGTACCTCAGTAGACTATCTCGGAGAGCTTCACGGGGCGGTGCTCGTCGAGGGATTTCTTGGCCGCGATGCCCATGAGCACCGGCATGAGGCCGTCAATGGCCCCAACGGCGGTGTCCGTATCGTTCTCAATGGCGTCCACAAAGCCCTTTACCTCCGTGGCGAAAGACTGCATGTAGCGCTCAAGGAAGAAGTAGAGTGGCTTTTCGCCGGTGACGCCCTGAGCGTTGCTTAAAATTACGGTGGACTGGGTGTCGTTGGAGGTGGCGGCCATGCCCTTCGAGCCGAAGACCTCCGCCCGCTGGTCGTAGCCGTAGGCGGCCCGGCGGGAGTTGTCGATGACGGCTATGGCCCCGGAGGCCATTTTCATGGTTATGACGGCGGTGTCCACGTCCCCGGCCTTGCCGATCTCCGGGTCCACAAGGACGGCGGCCTGGGTGTATATCTCCTCGGCCTCGCACCCGGCCAGATACCGGACCATGTCAAAATCGTGTATGGTCATGTCGAGGAACATACCGCCGGAGACGGCGGCGTACTGGGCGCTGGGGGGCTCCGGGTCGCGGGAGGTTATCTTTATGATGTGTACGTCCCCCACCTTCCCCTCGTCTATGGCCCTTTTCACCGCGGCGAAGTTGTGGTCGTGGCGGCGGTTGAAGCCCACCTGATATTTAAGCTTGCTCCCAGAAAGGGCCTCCATGACCTTCTTTATCCTGCCAAGGTCGTGGTCGATGGGCTTTTCGCAAAATACGTGCTTGCCCGCGGCGATGGCCTCAAGGGATATGTCGGAGTGGGTGTCGGTGGAGGAGCAGATGAGCACCGCGTCTATCTCCGGGTCGTTTAAAATCTCGTGGTAGTCGCCGCAGACGCTCCCCACGCCCATTTTTAAAAGCCAGTCGCGGGTCTCGTCGCTGACATACGGGTCCGCCACGGTCTTTATCCTCGCGTTGCGGACGTAATTTACTATGCTCTCGGTGTGGACCTTGCCGATCCTGCCCGCGCCGATTATTCCAAGTGTTACCATTTTCTATTCCTCCTTATCAAAGTCCCGTGTGCTCACGGATAAAGCGCCTCGCGCGAATGGCGTACTCAAGTGGGTCGGCCTTGGCGGGGTCCTGCTCGGCCTCCACCACCATCCAGCCGGTATAGCCGCTGTCCTCAAGCGTCTTAAAGATGGGGTCGAAGTCCACGCACCCGTCGCCGGGGATCGTGAAGGCACCCTGACGGACGCCCTCAAGGAAGCTGAGGTCTTCCTTTTTCACACGCTCCACCACCTCAGGGCGAATGTCCTTTAAGTGTACGTGCTTTATGCGGTGGGCGTATTTTTTCACCATCGCCGTGGGGTCCTCGCCGCAGTAGGCGAAGTGGCCGCTGTCAAAGAGGAGGCTCACATATTCAGGGTCCGTGCCCTCCATGAGCCGCTCAGTCTCGGCGGCCGTCTGGACGACAGTGCCCATGTGGTGGTGGAAGGTGAGGGCCACGCCGTACTTTTCAAGGGAGTACTTACCCAGCCTGTTTAGCCCCTTGCAAAGGGCCTCCCACTCCACGTCGCCCATGACGTATTTATCCCGGAATATGGGCTGGTCCTGCATACCCTGAGTGGAATAGCTCTGCTCCGACACGCCAACCACCTTGGCCCCCATGGCGGCCAAAAACGCCACGTGCTTATCAAACTCGGCAAGGGTCTCCTCATAGGGACGGCTTATGAGGAAGGTGGAGAACCACGCGTTGCAGATCTCTATGCCCCGAAGCTCAAGGGCCGGCTTCAATACCGCCGGATCACGGGGATATTTGTTGCCCACCTCGGAGCCGGTGAATCCGGCGAGGGCCATCTCGCTTACGCACTGACGGAAGGTGTTTTCACCGCCCAGTTCGGGAAGGTCGTCGTTTGTCCATGCTATGGGCGCGATGCCCAGCCTTATCTTGTTTTTGTCAAGCATTTTGTGCCTCCATATCAATATTTTCTCGCTTTCGCGCGGTTTTCACAAAGTCCCTCGTAGGCCAGCTTCTGGGCCTCGCTTTCCGTCACGGCGGCAAGGCCCACGTTCCACCATGCCCCGTAGCCGTCGGTCATGGTCTTGGGAAGGGCCTTTATGTCGATGAGGGTGGAGACGCTCTGTTTCTTCGCGTCCTCAAGGGCCGCTTTAAGATCCTCCAATGTCCGGGCGGTGTAGGTTACGCAACCGTAGCCCCCGGCGACCTTGGCGTAGTCAATGGGTATCATGCCGCCGTTGAGGCCGCCCTCGCCGTCACGGTAGCGAAACTCGGTAGCGAGATCTCCGATGCCGTTTGACATCTGAAGGTTGTTGATGCACCCGAAGCCGCAGTTATCAAATAGAAGGACGTTTATCTTTTTCTTCTCCTGAATCGAGGTCACAAGCTCGGAGTGGAGCATCAGAAAGGCCCCGTCGCCGCACATGGCGTATACCTCCCGCGAAGGCTCGGCAAGCTTGGCTCCAAGCGACGCCGCGATCTCGTAGCCCATGGTGGAAAAGCCGTACTCCATCTGGTAGGAGTCCTTCTCGTCCGTGGTCCACATGCGCTGGAGGTCGCCGGGCAGGCTCCCGGAGGCCCCGACGACTATGGCGTCGCTGTCGATGATTTGCCGTATAAGGGCGATGGCGGAGGTCTGGGTTATCTCGCCGCCGGTGGCCTCCCGATAGTCGTCGATGCTTTCGGGGTTCCGGGCATTTATAAGGGGCTCAAAGTTCTCTCCCCAGCGGTAGGCGGCAAGGCGGTCGTACTCCCTTTCCCACGTGTTCTTCGCCCTTTCAATCTCGTCCTTATAGCCGCTCACGTAGCCCATCTTCTCAAGCTCCGCCTCCGCGTCCTCAAGGGCGGCCTTAACGTCGGCTATGACGGCCTGCGCGTCCATTTTGGAAGCGTCAAAGGGGCAGACGTTCACGGAGACTATTTTTGTGTGGCCGTAGAGCTCCTTGGAGCCGGTGGTGAAGTCGGAAAGGCGGCTTCCGAGGGCAATTATGAGGTCCGCCTCGCGAGCTATCGAATTTGCCGCCAGATTGCCCGTGACGCCCACGCCGCCAAGGTTCATGGGGTGGGAGCTGTGGCAGGCGCTCTTTCCCGCCTGTGTCTCGGCGAAGGGGATACGGAATTTTTCGCAAAACCGCTCAAGGGTCTCCCCAGCCTCGCTGTACCTGACGCCTCCGCCGCATATGACCATCGGCCTTCGGCTGTGGCTTATGAGGTCCACGAGCGTGTCAAGGTCCTCCCGCACCGGCCTTGGGCGGCGTATGCGGTGGACGCGCTTTTCAAAGAAGTAGTCGGGGTAGTCGTAGGCCTCCCCCTCCACGTCCTGAGAGAGGGCCACGCAGACGGCCCCCGTCCCGGCGGGGTCAGTCAGGACGCGCATGGCGTTTACAAGGGCGCTCATGAGCTGTTCCGGCCTTGTTATCCTGTCCCAGAACCGGCAGACAGGGCGAAAGGCGTCGTTCACCGTGACGCCGGGGGCGAAGTCCCGCTCCAGCTGCTGTAATACCGGGTCGGGCTGGCGGGTGGCGAAGGTGTCGCCGGGGAACAAAAGGAGGGGTATCCTGTTCACGGTGGCGCAGGCCGCCGCCGTGACCATATTGGCCGCTCCGGGGCCGATGGAGGAGGCGCAGGCGATTATTTTCCGCCGGTTGTGCTGTCTTGCAAAGCCGGTGGCCACATGGGCCATGCCCTGCTCGTTGCGGCCCTGATAGACCCGGAGCCCGCCGGGGTTTTGGTCCAGCGCCTGACCTAAGCCCACCACGATGCCGTGGCCGAATATGGTGAATACGCCGTCAACGAACTTCGTCTCCTCGCCGTCCAGCTCCACGTACTGATTATCCAAAAATTTAACTATGGCCTGCCCCACGGTCATAAGGCTCATTCGTTCTCCCCCCTGTCGCAACAGACGTTCTCGCCGTATTTTTCCTTGCTTGTTTTTATAAACTCCCGGACCTTATGAGCGGTCGGCATCTCCTCGGAGCAGGAGTGGGCCGCAACAAGCATGGAGGCTTGGGCGCAGCCGAACTCAAGGCAGTCGTACATGTCCCAGCCGGAGAAAAGCCCGTAGAGGAACCCCGCGCCGTAGCCGTCGCCGCCGCCGAAGGACTTCAGCGCCTCCACCGGGAAAGGCCTGACGGTGTAGTGCCGGCCGTCACGGGTGTAGGCGGTGGAGCCGGATTTGCCGTGCTTTATTATGACGATCTTCGCCCTCTGTCCAAGCCAGAATTTGGCCGAGGCGCTGTCGTCGCCGCTCAGGCCCAGAAGTCCCTCCATGAGGTCAAATTCCTCTCTGGAGCCCATTATTATGTCAGCGTCACGGGCCACGGCGGAGTAGTACACCGCGATCTCGTCCCGGCTTTTCCAGTTGTAGGCCCGGTAGTCGATGTCGAAAATTATCTTTGTCCCGAAGCGCCTTGCCAGCGCCGCGGCCTTCAGCGCCGCCTCACGGGAGGGGCTGGCGGCAAGAGACGTGCCGGAGATGAGAAGGGCCTTCGAGCTTTTTATGTACTCTCCGTCAATGTCCTCCGGCGTAAGGCTCAGGTCCGCCGCGAAATTGCGGTACATGAGTATACTGCTCTCGTCTCTTGAGAGTATCTCGGTAAAGGTGAGCCCTGTCTTCTCCCCGTGCTCGCACCGGCGGATACGGGAGACGTCGATGCCCTCCTTTTCGAAAAAGTGGACCACATAGTCGCCCAGCTGGTCGTCGGAGACGCGGGCGAAAAAGCCCACCTTCAAGCCGTGGCGGGCCGCGCCCACGGCGATGTTGGCCGGGGAGCCGCCCACGTATTTTTTGAAGGTGGTGCACTCCTCCAGTGGCTTAAAATAGTCCACCGGGTTAAAATCCACGGCCACCCGGCCCAGAAGCACCAAGTCACGGGGCCGGGACGCGTCAAATTCGATATATTTCATATTCCCTTATCACCTCCAAAGGGCCGTATATATGGCGATGATGTCCGCCTTTGTCACCGTGCGGCGGGTGTTTGCCGGGCTCCCGCTTATGAGGGCGTCGTCGGACATCTTGTCGATGCTTTTGAAAAACTCCTCCCGGTCAAGGCCGTATTCCTTCAGCGTGGGGATATTGAGCTTATGGCAGATGTCCACCACGGCGCGCAGAAATTCATTGGCGTTCTCCTCGTCCGACGCGTTGCTTTTCGCTATCCCGACGGCGCGGGCAAGGTCCACGAACCTCTCATACGCCCCGCTGAGGGCGAAGGCGAGACATTCCGGCAGGAGCATGGCGTTGGATACCCCGTGGGGCACGTGGAAGAGGGCCCCGATAGGCCTGCTCATGCCGTGGACTATGGTCACGGAGGAGTTATTGAAGGCCGCCCCCGCCTCCAGCGCCGCCAGGGACATCTGCTCCCGCGCCTCAAGGTCCCCGCCGTTACGGTAAGCTATGGGCAGGTATTTGAATATCCTCCTTACGGCGGAGAGGGCGAGAGTGTCGGTGAGGGGCTGGGCCTTTTTTGAGGTGTAGGCCTCTATGGCGTGGGTCAGGGCGTCAAGGCCCGTGGCCGCGGTGACGGAGGGCGGGGCGGTGACGGTGAAGGCCGGGTCGATGACGGCTATGTCCGGCATGAGGGCCGCGCCCCGGAGCAGCATCTTCACGTCCTTTTCCGTGTCGGTGATTATGGTGAATTTCGTGGCCTCGGAGCCGGTGCCGGCGGTGGTGGGTATGGCCGCCATTTTTGGCAGGGGGCCCGGTATCTCACAGCCCATGTAGTCGCGCATGTGACCATTGTTTACGCTCATGGCCCCGATGGCCTTCATGGTGTCCATGGGACTGCCGCCCCCAAGGGCGATGAGAAAGTCGCACTTGCGCTCCCGGTAGACCGAAAGCCCCGCCTCCACCATCTTGTCCGTGGGCTCCCCGCCCACGCCGGAAAATACCTCAAATTCGCCGCCCGCCTTTTCAAGGACATCGGTGAGCTTTTCGAGGTTTCCCAGCCTCACCATGGCCTCGTCAGTGACGATAAGGGCCCGGCGGCCCATTTTTGTAAGCGCCTCCGCCGCGCTCTCAAGAGCGCCGGCGCCGCTCACGATCCTCGGCGGCATTATAAATTCTGCCATTTTAACGCCTCTTTTCAGCGGAAAATGAGGCAAAAGCCTCATTTCCCGATACATTTTGGTTGTTATACGGTTTTACATCTCCCGCAGGAGCTCTATAAGGAACAGCATGGCCAGAGCCTGCCCGTAGGGCATGGGCTTGAGCTCCACGTTCTTGTAAAACTCCTTTGACTTCCTCCCCATGGGCGTGCCGTAGGAGACCTGACGCACAACGCCGTCGGGGCCGATGTTGTCAAGCACCGGCATAAGGGCGCGCTTTGCCACCTCGGCAAAGTCGCTGTCCAGAAGTCCCGTGTGGACGGCCCTCAGAAGGCCGTAGCCGAAGCCGCAGGTGGCGCTGGCCTCCACGTAGGAGGTGGGGTCGTCAAGGAGCGTGTGCCACATGCCCTCCGGGCTCTGGGTGGCCCGAAGGCTCTCCGCTTGGGCTAAAAGGAGCGCTGTAAGCCGCTCCCGGACCTCCTCGCTTACGGTCCCCATCGCGAGAAACTCAGGTATGGCTATGGTGACCCAGCAGTTCCCCCGGCCCCAGAAGGCGCCGGCGAAGTTGTGGCGGCCCTCGAAGGTCCAGCCGTGATACCAAAGGCCCGTCTTGCTGTCCGCAAGATATTTGGCGTGGAGCAAAAACTGCCTCTCCGCCTCGCGGGTGTACTCAGGCTTGTGCTCGATCCTGCCCATGTTGGCCAAAAACAGCACGGTCATAAAGAGCGTGTCGTCCCACAGCTCCTGATCGTTTCTGGCGTCGGAGGTCATGTGCTGGAAGCCGCCCTCCTCGGTTCTGGGAAGGCTCTCCATTATCCATCTCGCCGTCTCCCGGCAGGGGGCGAGATACCTCTCACTGCCCAGATACTCCCCAAGTAAGGACATGGTGAGGAAGGGCGTCACGGTGTTGACGTTCAGCGCCGGAAAGCCGATCTCAAGCTGGCTTTCGTAGAACCTCACCAGCATTTCAAGGTACCTCTTGTCCCCGGTGACGGAAAGGAGCTTCCAGAGCCCGAAAAGTCCCACGCCCTGGGTCCACTCCCAGTGCTGGTAACGGCTTATGTCGTCACCAGCCAGATTCTTCTCTCTCATATTTTCCAGGAATACCTGGTCCGGCTCGTAGAGCACGGGAGTGAAGGCGGCGGTGAGCTTATCGAGCTTCTCCTCTATTGCCGCTTTGCAGATCGTCGTGCTTACCATATTTACAGCTTTTCCTCCAAAGTGAGCATGAGGGGCAGGAGCTCGGACGGCGATCTTATGATGTAGTCCGGCTCCCAGTCCGCCTCCTCGTATGTGTGAAAATATCGCGGGGACCAGTCCATCCACACGGACGTGAGCCCCAGCCGGTTGGCCCCGGCAATGTCCTTTTTAAGGTTATTGCCCACCATGACCACACGGCGTTTGTCCTTTTCGGTAAGGCCCAGCTTTTCAAAGGCCGTCAGGAACATGCTCTTGTGGGGCTTCTGCTCCCCCACTATCTCCGATATGACCCACCCGTCGGGCACGTCATATAGGCCGTGGGCGGTGTAGACGTTTTTGAAGGACTCCGCCTCCCCGTCCACCACCATGCAGACCGTGAAGCCCTCGCGGTGAAGGGCGATCAGCGCCTCGGCGGCGCCGGGATAGAGCTCCGCACGCGTGACGATGCCCCGGTCGTCAAACTCCTGACTTGCCTCGTCCACCAGCGTGTCGCCGCTGTCGAGGAAAATAACAAGGCCCTTACTCGTCATAGGAAAATCCTTTCAGTTTAAGCTCCTTCGCTCTGTGGCAGGCCACGTAGTGCTCAGGCTCCGCCTCCACGTACTCCGGGGCCTCCTTCTCACAGCGCTCGGTGCAGTAGCGGCACCTGGTGTGGAAGTAACAGCCGCTGGGGGGATTGGCGGGGTTTGGTATCTCGCCCTCAAGGGGTATGCGCTCCATCTGCTTTGTGGGGTCGGCCACGGGCACGGCGGAGAGGAGGCTCTCGGTGTAGGGGTGCATGGGGTGGGAAAAGAGCTTTTTGGTGGGGGCGAACTCCACCATCTTCCCAAGGTACATGACGCCCACCCGGTCGGAGATGTACTCCACCACCGACAGGTCGTGGCTTATGAAGAGAAACGTGAGGTCAAACTCCTTTTGAAGGTCGTGGAGGAGGTTTATGACCTGGGCCTGAATGGACACGTCCAGGGCCGACACGGCCTCGTCGCAGACGATTATGCGTGGGTTGAGCACAAGGGCACGGGCTATGCCGATGCGCTGGCGCTGGCCGCCGGAGAAGGCGTGGGGGTAGCGCTTGAGGTAGGCGGTGTTGAGGCCCACCTTGGCGGCGATGTCCATGACCTTCCTCTCCATCTCCTCCTTGGGCATGTGGGGGTAGTTTGCCAGAAGGGGCTCCTTTATAATGTCCAGCACTGTCATGCGGGGGTCAAGAGAGGAGTAGGGGTCCTGGAATATCATCTGGATCTCCTTGCGGTACTCCTTCATGGTCTTTTTGTCGATCTTGAGAAAGTCGATAAGCTCCCCCTCGGAGGTGGTGTACATGACCTGCCCCGCCGTGGGCTCGTAGGCCCGGACGATGCACCGGCCAAGAGTGGTCTTGCCGCAGCCGGACTCACCCACGATGCCCATGGTCTCGCCCTCGTTGACCTTGAAGCTCACGTCGCCCACGGCGTGGACGGTGACGCCCTTGGAGGCAAAGTCCATCTTGATGTTCTTCACGTCAAGGATATTGTCGCCCTTACTCATCAGCCTTTCCCTCCTTTTTTGCGTTGGGACAGCCCGTGCAGGCAAAGCAGGCGATCTTGTGCTCGCCGCCCACGTCCACAAGCTCCGGGTCATAGGCGTTGCAAACGCCCTCTATGCGCTTGGAGCATCTCTCGTAGAAGCCGCACCCGGCGGGGAGATTCAGGGCCAGCGGGACGGTGCCCTCGATGGAAAAGAGCCGGTCCTGATTTTTCGTGCCTATCTTGTGCACGGAGCCCAGAAGCCCTTGGGTGTAGGGGTGCATGGGGTGGGCGTAGAGCTCGGCGGCGGGGGCGGTCTCCACCACCCGGCCAAGGTACATGACGGCCACCCGGTCGCACATACCCGCCACAACGCCAAGGTCGTGGGTGATAAAGAGTATGGACATGCCGAAGTCCTTCTGGAGCTCCTTCATTATCTCCAGTATCTGGGCCTGAATGGTCACGTCGAGGGCCGTGGTGGGCTCGTCGGCGATGAGGAGCTTGGGGTTGCACACAAGGGCCATGGCGATAAGGGCCCGCTGGAGCATACCGCCGGAGAACTCGTGGGGGTACTGGTTGTAGCGCTTCTCGGCGTTGGCGATGCCCACCTTTTTCATGACCTCAAGGGATATTTTCTTGGATTCCTTCTTGTCCTTTGTTATGTGCAGGCGCGTGGCCTCGTTTATCTGGTCGCCGATGGTGTACATGGGCGAGAAGGCCACCATGGGCTCCTGGAATATCATGGAGATCTGCTTGCCCCGGACGGAGCGGATCTCCTTGCCGCGGGGGTTGAGGTCCAGAAGGTTCACGGGGCCCATGCCGTCGGCGTCGAAGATTATCTCGCCGCTGGCCTTGCACTTTTTGTCGTTGATGCCGAGTATGGCCTTACTCGTAAGGCTCTTGCCGCAGCCGGACTCGCCCACCAGGCCCAAGGTCTCGCCCTTTTTTATCTCGAAGTCCACGCCCCGGACGGCGGTGAGGGTGCCCTCGTCCACCTTTATGTTTATACGAAGGTCCCGGACCTTTATTATGGTGTCGTCGGTGACATTCTGCTTTACATCTTGTTCCATAGCTTTTTCCGCTCCTTTCCGCTCTTATTTGTAGGGATCGGCGGCGTCACGCATACCGTCGCCAAGGAAGTTGAAGGCGAGCACGGTGATGATGACGAAGATAAGGGGTATCATCTTCCATGGGCACTTTGCCACGGTCACAAGGTCCTCGGTCTCCTTTAAAAGTACGCCCCAGGAGGTGGCCGGGGACTTCATGCCGAGCCCCAGATAGCTCATGCTCGTCTCGCCTAAGATGGAGCCCGGTATGCCCAAGGTGAGGCTGACGATAAGGTAGCTTAAAAAGCCCGGTACAAGGTGCTTTACGATGATCTTGAAATCGCTGACTCCCGCAAGGCGGGCGGCCATGACGAAGTCCTCGCGCCGGAGGGATATGAATTTGCCGCGCACCACTCTGGCAAGGCCGGTCCAGCCGATGAAGGACAGGATTATGGTTATGTAGAGGTACATGGCCGACACGGAGATGTCCGGCGGAATGGCGGCTGAAAGGGCCAGCCACAGGGGTATCTGGGGTATGGCGGACAGGACCTCGATTATTCGCTGTATGGTGGCGTCGACTATGCCGCCGAAATATCCGGCCACGCCGCCTAAGAGTATGCCCAGAACGAAGCTTATGGCGGCGGAGACGAAGGGTATGGTCAGCGACACTCTGGCCCCAAAGAGCACGCGGGAGAATATGTCGCGGCCGGCGCTGTCGGCGCCAAAGAGGTTTATTCTGGCGTCCTTAGTCACCTCGCCGGCCTCGTTCACAAGTCCGTAGAGGTGCAGGTTCGTCGGGAATATCCACAGGAATTTATATTCCGTGCCGGGGACGAAGAATTTGAGGTAGTATTTCTCCGTCTGATTCTCCCGGACCTCAACGGTCCATGTCTCCCGGTTATTGTATTTTTCCAGCTTGAATACGTAGGGCTTTGAAAAGCTCCCGTCCTCGTTTCGCCAGTATACGGTGGTGGGGGCGGTGTCCTTGTAGAGGGCGGAAAATTCCTCAAGGCCGTAGGGCGCGATGAAGTCGGCAAATAGCGCCCCAAGATAGAGCACCAATAAGACGGCAAGACTTACGCGGGCAAGCTTGTGCTTTTTGAGCTTGCGCCACATGAGCGTCCACTGTGACGCCAGATAATAGGACTCGTCAAGCTCCTTTGACTTTTTCTTTTTGAATAACGCCATACCCTCAGCCCCTTTCCGAAAATCTGATGCGCGGATCGAGCCACGCCAGGGCGATGTCGCTCAGGAGCATACCGGTGACGACAAGCACCGCCTGTATCATGACTATGGTTCCCGCAAGGTACATGTCCTGAGAGCGGAGCGCCGCCAAAAGGACAGGTCCCTGTATCTGAAGGTTCATGACTATCGCCGAGACCGTGGAGCCGGAGAAGATGGTGTTGAGGGAGCCGGCCATACCGGACACCACGGGGTTCAGGGCGGAGCGCAGGGCGTATTTGTAGGTTATGGTGGCCTCACTGCAGCCCTTGGCGCGGGCGGTGAGGGTGTACTGCTTGGCCTGCTCGTCCAGCATCTGTGCCCGGACGGTACGGATTATACTACAGGTGCCGGAGGTGCCTATAACGAAAAGCGGTATGAGACACCGGCCAAGAAATTCAGGGACGTATTTCCAGCTCATGCCGTTTTGGAGCATCTCGGTGCTGAATAGTCCCAGATACACCTGCCCCGTGGCCTTATAGACCCAGAACATGACGAGTATGGCAAGCAGGAAGTTGGGCGTGGCCGTCCCCAGAAAGCCGATGAAGGACCAGATGTAGTCCCCGGCGGAATACTGGTGGTTGGCGCAGTATATGCCCACGGGCAGGGACACGGCGTACTGGAAAATAAGTATGACGAAGGACACGCCCATCGTCAGGTACAGCCGGTCCATTATGACGCTCCAGACGCTACGGCCGTAGTTGAAGGAGTAGCCGAAGTCGCCCTCGGTGATTATCCCCTTTATCCAGTTGAAATACTGGACGTACCACGGGTCGTCAAGGCCGAAGCTGTCGCGAAGGTAGGCTATGTCCTCCGGCGTGAACACCTCGCCCTGGGCCGACAGGGAGGCCACGTAGGAGGTGACGTAGTCGCCGGGGGGAAGCTGAATGACGAAGAAGATCACAAAGGATATGATCAGGATCGTCGGGATAAACAGAAGAAGTCTCTTGCCAATGTACCTAAGCATCTTTTATCCTTTCCCTCTTTCCTTTTCGCGTTTTTTTCGCAAACGCGGGAGGCAGCTCTTTTTTCAAAGAATTGCCTCCCGCGTAACGGCTGAAAGCTATATTTCAGGGGGAATTACTCTTGGATATACCAGCACTGGCAGTGGGCAAGGCCGATGTCGCGGTAGATGTCGGACCACACGCCCTCCTCAGGGAAGTTCTGGATACGGGCGTTCACCGCGTGGACGGCCGGGGCGGCCTCCACGTAGGAGATGGTCCACTGGTTCTTCTGGTGGAGCTCCAGCATCTGCTGGGCGATGGCGGCGCGCTCGTCGGGGTCGGCGGTGACGTCAAGCTTCTCCTTGAGCTCGATGAGGGTCTTGAGGTCGCCGGTGGCGGTGTCCTTGGTCATGGTTCCGTACCAGACAACGTTGGTGGCGGCGCCGGGGACCATGGAGTTGGGCTTCAGGACTATGGAGATGTCGCCGATGGGCGTCACGGGATAGAGGGTGCACTCCACCTCGTTGGCGGTGGTCATGGCGTCGATGTTACTGCGGTCATAGTCGCGGAAGGTGGTCTTTATGCCCGCCGCGTCGTAGTAGGGCTTGAGTATGGCGTAGTTGTCAGCCGCGCCCATGTCGGCCACGGAGACGATGTTGAGCACAAAGTCTGTGCCGTCGGCGAAGTCATAGTAACCGTCGGCGCCCATCTTGAGCCCACAGCCCTCAAGGAGGGTCTTGGCCTTGGCCACGTCGTACTCGGTCCACTGCTTGGCCCACTCCTCGGAGTAGCCCATGGTTCCCTTCTGGGGAGCGGCCTGGCCGCCCTCCTGCCAGCCGTTGGAGTAGATGCGGGCGTACTCGTCGCGGTCAACGCAGATGGACACGGCCTGACGGAAGTCGGGGTTATTAAAGAGGGCGTTGAGGTGGGGATCGGCGATGGCAAGGTTGAAGTGGAGCTGGTTGTTGGCGTCGCCCCAGGTGGTGGAGGCCCACTCGTAGATGTTTATCTTAACGTTGGCGCTCTCCTGAATGGTGGCCACGGAGTCGATAGCGATGGTCTGGAAGTCCTCCTGACCGTCAAGGAGGAGCATCAAAGCCTGATCGGTATTCTGGATCTTGGTGTAGGCTATCTTGTCGATGTAAGGAAGCTGCTGGCCGGCGGCGTCCACCTTCCAGTAGTAGGGGTTGCGGACAAATTCGTAGTACTCGCCGTTTATGTCGTTCTTGCCGGCCTCGGTGGAGAGGACGTAGGGATTAAGGGTGGGCACTCCGGGGTAGTTCCAGAAGTAGTAGAGGAGCTCCTTACCGGCGGAGGCGGTGTCGGCAAACTCAACGCCGGAGATCTTCTTGGCCTCGGCAAGGGCCTTGGCGGAGGCCTCGTCCTTCTTGGCGGTGTCGTCGGTGCTGTTGGCCTCGATTATGTAGCTGACCATGTCCTCAAAGACATGCTTGGCGGCCCAGTGCCACTTGAGGTCCACCTCCATCATCTCGATGAAGTCATACTTGGGGGTGCCGAAGGTGACGGTGAAGGTGTAATCGTCCACCTTCTCGACCTTGGCGGGGTCGCCGTTGGCGTCCTTGTGGCAGCTGCGGACGCCCTTGGAGTCGATCTTGTTGAGGCACACCTCGTTATAGAACCACACGCAGTCCTCGGCGGTGAAGGGCTCGCCGTCGGACCACCTCATGCCCTCGCGCAGGTGTATGGTGTAGACGGTGGAGTCGTCGTTGATCTCCCAGCTCTTGGCAACGTTGGGCTCGACGGTGCCGTCGGCCTTGAAGCGGAACAGGCCCTCCTCGATGGGCTTTCCGGCGTACCAGGAGCCGGTGTTGGCGGAGCGGTGGAGCTCGCCGCCGTAGGTACCTATCTTAAGGTAGCTGGCGTTCTCGACAAACACGTCGTCCTTCACGGGCAGACGGTCCTCCACATTGCCGTAGGTGCCAAGGGCCGTGATGGAGGGGGCCTCGGTAAAGCCCTCTACCTTCGGGGGATCGGTAGCCTCGGTATCCTCAGGCTTTGTCCCCGCGGGCTCGGTGTTATCGGACGGTTTCGTTTCGGGGGGATTTGTACCGTTCCCCTCTGGCTTCGCGCAGGCCACAAGGGAGAGGGCCAGCACAAGAGCCAAAATAAGAGCCAATGTCTTTTTCATTTCTCGCAATTCCTCCTGATTTTAGTTAATCTGCCCGGAACTTGACCTTCCGGCTACATATAATTATAGCTCTTTCACAAATGGTAATCTACGCATTTTATGTCTTTTTTTCAAGTTTAACATTGCATTTAAAGCTTTTTAACTGAATTTATTCCTGCATCTTTGTGCAGGTTCGACAAATTTGGCATTGATTTTTTTACATTGTCACGTTACACTAAAGCCTTAAACAACGATTTTCCAATAAAAGATGCAATGTTTTTGTTGTAAACCGTCAAAGGTTGTGATATACTCCACTTATAAAATCTGATAAAATCTGACGGAGGTCCCCATGGATATAAATGTACTTGACTTCGGCGCTGTGGGCGACGGCGTGACGCTGGACACCGCCGCGATCCAAGCCGCCATCGACGCCTGCGCCGGCGGCCGGGTGGTGTTTCCCGGCGGGCACGTGTTCAGGAGCGGCCGACTGACGCTCCACTCGGACATGGAGCTGCGTTTTGAGGCCGGGGCCGTCCTCCGGGGAAGCGACGACGTCGCGGACTACCTGGCCCCCGGAGCGGACAACGGCGAAAAAAGCCGTGACGTGCCCACCTATGAAAACTGCGAGTACGACGGCATGCCGAAGCGGTTTTTCATCTACGCCGGCCACTGCCGCAACGTGACTCTCTCCGGCCCCGGCAAGATAGACGGAAATCAGCAGGCTTTTTACGGCGAGGTGACGAGGTGGCACATCGAGGGGGCCTTCTACCCCAGAGCGCCCATGCTCTTTTTTGAGGACTGCGACGACGTGACGGTCCGTGAGGTGACGCTGACGAAAAGCGCCTTCTGGACGGTGCACCTTGTTGGGTGCCGTGACGTTCTCATCGACGGGGTGCGGATACTGAACGACCTCCGCATGGCAAACTGCGACGGCATCGACCCGGACCACTGCCGGAACGTGCGGATAGCAAACTGCCACATCGAGGCCGCCGACGACTGCATAGTATTCAAAAACACTCTGGCCGCAATGAAATACGGCCCCTGCGAGAACATAACCGTCACCAACTGCACCCTTACCTCCACCAGCGCCGCCATAAAATTCGGCACCGAGAGCGAGGACGTTTTCAGGAACATACTTGTGGAAAACTGCGTCATAAGCCGCTCCAACCGGGGCATATCCCTTCAGCTCCGGGACGCGGGGTCCATCGAGAACGTGTCCTTCCGCAATATTTTCATCGAGACGCGGCTATTCCACCCCGACATGTACTGGGGCTCGGCGGAGCCCATCGCAATAACGGTACTTCCGAGACACGAGGGCACGAAGGTGGGCACGGTGCGGAACGTATTTTTCAGCGGCATAATGTGCGAGGGCGAAAACGGGGCGCTCTTCTACTCCCACGCCCCCGGCGGAATATCGGACCTTGTCCTTGACAACGTGAGCGTACGCCTTCGGAGCGTCACCGCGAGGGAGAAGGGGCTCCATGACCTTCGCCCCAAGCCGGGCATTCCCGACCCCGAGCCGGGGCTATCCTACATAACCGCCCACAACGTACATAATTCGTCCTTCCGTTATCTTCGCCTGTCCGCCGATGACGAAATGGCCGAAAAGCTCGTCTCCCCCATGCGCTTAAGCTCCTGCGAGGGGCTGGAGGTGTCGTCATGACCGTCCAAAATCTCATGCTATATGAGGACAAATACTACATAAATGTCAACGAGGAGAACGACACCATATTTTATTTTTTCGACTACGACACCAGAAGCGCCGATATAAATATGGTTTTCCCCCACTTTCACACCTTCTTTGAAATATGTATCCCCCTGTGCCCGGAGGCCGTACACTTTATAGAGGGCATACCCTACGAGATACGGGCCTTCGACATCGTAGGCATCTCCCCCAACCGCCTCCACAAGACCCAGTACCCCGCCGGCAAGCCCTGCCGGAGGCTCATTATCCAGTTCAACATACCCTCCACCGTGGCGGGGCTCTCCGACGAGTACGGACAGCTCCTCAGCATGTTCGACGTGGAGATACCCATCTTCCGCTTCGACCCGGAGCTCCAGAAGCACCTTTGCGGGAAGCTCAACGATATTTACCGTCTGGCCCCAAAAAAGGACCCCATGCGCAACCTCATAATCCACCAGAAATTCGTGGAATTTCTCATACTTCTGTTTCTCAACCGGGAGAACAACATCTACTCAAACCAGTCGGAGCTTACGGAGATGGAGAAAAAGGTCTACGCCGTGGCGGGCTTCATACACGCCCACTACCCGGAGGACCTGTCGCTGGAGAGTCTGGCCCGTGAGTTTTGCATAAGCCCCAGCTACCTCTCCCACCGCTTCAAGCAGGTGACGGGCTTTTCGGTCACGGACTATATTCAAATGACGAGGATAAGGAACGTCCAAGCGCTCTTGGTGAACACAAGCATACCCATAACCGAGGCGGCGGAGCCCTGCGGATTCAACTGCTTTTCCCAGTTCAACCGGGTGTTCCGCAAGCACATCGGCATGTCCCCGTCACTTTACCGCAAGCAAAATCAGCTCCCCCACCCGGCCCAGTGGACGCTGTAAGGAGGATAGACCATGCTCGTATCACTTACCGAGATCTTGGCTCTGGCGGAGAATGGCGGCTTCGCCGTGGGGGCCTTCAACACGACGAATTTAGAGTGTATCCGGGCCGTCATCGGCACGGCGGAGAGGCTTCA
>CANREY010000028.1 GCA_947629755.1 uncultured Oscillospiraceae bacterium
TCGTTGGTAGAAACCTCGGATATTTTCCCGCTGTTCATTTTTACAACTGTGTTCGCCATTTCTGCTATATTCTGATTATGCGTCACCATCACAATGGTAAAACCATATTCTTTATGCAGTTTGCAGATATAGTCAAGAACCTGTCGGCCGGTCTGTTCATCTAATGCGCCTGTCGGCTCGTCTAAAAACAGCACCTTGGGCTTTTTCGCAAGCGCACGGGCAACGGAAACTCTTTGTTGCTCACCGCCCGAAAGTTCACTCGGATATTTCTTTGACTTATCTTCAAGCCCTACGGCGGTTATAATTTCCCTATATTCCCGATTGCCCGCAAGGTCGGCTCCCATTCGCACATTCTTTTCGACCGTCATATTCGGGAGCAGATAATACTGTTGGAAGATAAAACCGATATTGTCCTTGCGGAACTGTGTCAATTCTCCATCGGACAATTTTGTAATATCGCTTGTTCCATATACAACGCTTCCGCTGTCGGGGCGTTCCAGTCCCGAAATTACATTCAAAAAGGTGGATTTACCCGACCCCGACGCACCTAAAATTACGGTGAAATCTTTATCGGCAATTTGCAAGCTGATCCCTTTCAGCACTTGATTTCTATTTCCACCGGCTCCATAAGATTTTGTGACGTCTGATACTGCAATCATTCTGTTTTACCTCCCTTGATTTCTTTCAGCAAGCTCCTGCAAACCTCGGTCATCATGTTGCTGATTTCCTCGGCGGTAAATGAACACATATTTGTCGCACAAAGCACTGCTATCCCGTGGGTGTATATCCACAAATGCCTGTAAAGGTTTTCAGCGTCTTTCTCACCAAGTCCATATCCGCTCTGAACAGACTGCAATATTTGCTCATAGCTTTCATCTATAATTGGGAGAATCCCCTCAACAGACGGCTTCTGTGGCTGTTCGGACATAAAGAGTAACTGAAACAGCTTTGGCTCTTTGATAGCAAATAGGATATACTGCGTTCCCACGCCCTTAAAGGCTAATTCTTGATGCAACCCGACTTGAATATACTCGGCATAGAGAGTTTTCGCCGCCTTTTGCACTTCTGATTGTACTTCCTCCATATTTTCAAATACGGTAAAAATCGGCTTCGGTGACGAACCCAGCTTTGCTCCCAGCGCCCTTGCCGTGAGAGCGTTTATTCCTTCCTCTCGCGTTAAATCCAAAGCGGTTTTTATGATTTCTTCTCGTGTGAATTTGCATTTTGGCGGCATGGTTTATCCTCCTATAATCAGAAACTCATGTTTCGCAACATCTGTTTCTAATTATAGCGGATAGAATGAGAAAAGTCAAGAGGATCAAAGAGGTTCTCCATTGATGAATGTGCTTTGAATTTGGGCATAAAGAAAGGCGGCACAGAAAGCATCTCTGCACTCTGTGCTGCCTTTTGCTAATGCCTGTTCGGTTGTATTTGATGATGTTTTCAAATTACTTCCTTATGCGTCAGTAGGAAAACTCCGAAGCGTTTTATTATTTATCTTTGCGCGGAGCTATAAATATTCCGGTCAGAAGTAAAATCGGGAAAATCACGGCGGCTAAAATTCCGGCCTTCATGTTATCCCCCGCTCCCTCCGACACGAGCCCCACCAGCGTTGGCCCTCCGGCGCAGCCCAGATCGCCTCCCAACGCCAGCAGAGCGAACATTGCCGTGCCGCCCCTCGGCAGCGTCTCGGACGCTCTGCTGAAGGTCCCCGGCCACATTATGCCCACGGAGAGGCCGCAGACGGCGCAGGCCGCAAGGCTCACTACCGGCGCCGGGGCGAGAGCCGTGACGAGGTAGGCAAATACACACAAGAGACTGCTGTACGTCATGAACCGCTCAAGGTCGATACGCTCGCCGTATTTTCCGTAAAATAGCCGTGAAAGCCCCATCAGGATAGCGAAGGCCATTGGTCCCGCCAGATCCCCCGCCGCCTTTGATATGCCAAGACCCTTTTCCGCGAAGGCCGAGGCCCACTGGCTCACCGACTGCTCACTTGCCCCGGCGCAGACCATCATTATGAGCAGTATCCAGAATGTCCTGACCCGAAATAGCTCCCTTAGCCCAAGCCCCTTCTCTCCCCCGCCGGCCACCGGGGCGATGGGGACCTTGGCAAATATAAAGGCGTTAAAAACCGGTATGACCGCCCAGACAAGGGCCAGTACCCGCCAATTTTCTATCCCCACAACATAGAAAAACCCGGTTGAAATAAGCACCACGCCCGCGTGGCCCCAGCAGTAAAAGGAGTGGAGCATACTCATGGCCTTCTCCTTGTTGTCCGACGGGCACGCCTCCACGATGGGGCTCACCAGCACCTCCAAAAGCCCGCCGCCCGCGGCGTAGACCATGACGGATATAAGTATCCCCACAAATGGGTCCGGCAAAATATCGGGAAGAAATGTAAGGAGCGCGAGCCCCACGGCTGAGAGGACGTGTGCCAGTATCGCCGACGCCCGGTAGCCTATTTTGTCCACAAAGCCCACGGAAATAAGGTCCACCGCAAGCTGAAGGCCGAAGTTGAAGGTCACAAGGAGGGTGATTTTCGATATTGGTATACCGTAGCTGTTCTGAAAGAAAAGAAACAGGAGCGGCGCGAAGTTGTTGACTATGGCTTGGACGATATATCCCGTAAAGCAGGCGGTCATGGTCCTGTTATAGCTATTTTTCACCGCCGCGTCCTCCGATGAGGCCCAGGATTTCCGGGACATAGCTTTCCAAGCCCTCCCCCCTTGGGGCCAGCATATAAAGGCGCACGACCCTGTCGCCCCTGACCGCCACGCAGTCCATGTAGGACGCGTATACCCTGTCCCAGCCGGGAACAGTGAGCTCGCGGTAGTCCTCAATATCCCGGTCCGTAGCCGAGGTGGCGATAAGGGCCTTGGCAAAGGCCTCCGCCATGCCGGGGACGCGCAGATCGTAAATATGCTGGTCAAGGCTCACCCAATCTTCTCCGTGCTCCACCGTCTCCCGTGTCTCAACCGTACCGCACAGTGGCGACCAGTCGCGGCTCACGGTGCAGTCGGGCTCACTGCCCAGTATCCCCGTCCGCTCGCCCTCAAAGCCAAGCTCGGAAAGCGTAATATACGGCCCGTCGGACGCCTCCGGCATCTCCACCTTTTTATGGAGCGTGAGCTGAAGTACCAGCGTCACAAGGCATAAGGCCCAGACGAGCATCAAAAGTCTTGCGCCCCATGGCTTATGCACCCGCGGCGAATGGTCCGGCTCCCCGCCCCTTTTTATGTCACGTATGATACGGCTCAGGTGTACTATCGCCATAAGCTCCGAGGCCACGGCGAAAATGAGCCCCGCGGTGTAGAAGACAGGAAGCTCCGGCATGAGCACGGTCTTGGTGACGATCCGGCTTACAAAATCCCCCGTTCTCAGCCTTCCCATCAACAGAAGAAGGCCCAGAGCTCCCAAAATCGCCACCGACAGCGCAAGGTCTATGATATGTCCCCGCAAAAGCCGCTTTACGGACCTAAGCTGTCCCTCCGTATCCGTGTAGAGCTCCGGCGTCCCCGCGCCCGCCGGGGCCCTGTATATGTTCACTATCCCCCGCCTCAGCACCGGCTCCCAGCCGCACTCCTCATAGAGCGCCAGCTTCTCGTCCGTGGGCTCGACCGAGTCTATCTCCAGCCTGTAAAGCATATCTCTGGGCTCGGCCTTGACAAAGCGGCTTAAATACACGCCCCGCTTCTGAAGCTCCCAGCCATGCCGCATTTTCTCTGAGTAAAAGCTCTCGTTCTCCGTGAGCCTGTATTCCGCCGGGTGGAAGGACCAGCTATATTTCATGTTCAAGCACCTCCCCGTCCTCCACAAGCCGCTTTAAGCGCCTGTATTCGTCCATAAGGGCCCCTTTGCCCTTTTCCGTTATGAGATACGTTTTACGCCGATTATCCTCCTCAGAGAGCAAGATATAGCCCTCCCGCCGCAGCTTCGTCAGAAGCCCGTACAGCGTCCCCGGCCCCATGACCACCCGTCCTTTCGTCAGCTCCCTTATCCGCCCCATGACCCCGTACCCGTGATCCGGCTCCGTCAGCGCCAACAGCACGTAATACATCGCCTCCGTCATCGGCCCCCGCTCACCCATCAACTCACCCCTCTATAACGCGTCACGATATATCGTGTGGCATGATAATACCACGGTATAGGCCGATTGTCAACGGTAATTTTCTCAATACGCGCCGCAAAGCGCAACCATATAAAGAGCCCCCTCCTCGTAGGAGGGGGGTAGGGGGGAAGCGAGGCCAAAGGGTTTTGCCGGTACCTCCGATAGAAAGATTGTGCTGATACGATGGCCTCGCTTCCTCAGTCGCCTGCGGGCGACAGCTCCTCCTATGAGGAGCAGCCAAAGGGATTTCGCCCGCGGGCGGGACGATAGGCCGGGCGGATCTGGGACCCGCCCCTACGGGTTGAATGGTAGATTTCCCAATTACGCCGTAGGGGAGGGTTCCAAACCCTCCCCTATTTCGATCCGCGCCGCAAGGCGCAACCTTTACGATTTACCCGTTCCCCTTATGCTCCCGAAGCCGTCTCGAATACTCATCTACCGGGAAATTCTCAAGGTCGGTCCACTTCCCTGTCCACGCCGACAGTATCGCGCCGTTGGCAAGCATCAAAGCGTTTGCTCCCTCATATCCCGGCGCTATGAGCTCGCCGCCGTGGAGGCAAACGTTCGTGAAATTCGCGATTATCGCCTCGTGGCCCACCCGGTCCTTGCGCTCGATGGGCACCTCCACCGTTTGGCAGTCGGGGCGGGCGAAGGACTCCCGGTTCGTTTTCTCAAACTCCCGCTCGGAGACGGAATTTTTGAGGAAGCTTATCTTACCCCCCTCGGCCACCACCCGGCCCATGTCGCAGGCTATCTCAAGGCGGTTGGTGCCCGGTGTCTCGCCGGTGGAGGTTATGTACTCCCCGGTGACGCCGTTTTCGTACTCAAAATACGCCATCACGTCGTCCTCCACCTCGATGCCGTGGTACTTGCCAAAGCCGGCTCTGGCCCATACGCGGGAGGGCATACCGAACAGCCACTGCCACAGGTCCAGCTGGTGGATACTCTGATTTATGAGCACCCCGCCGCCCTCGCCGGCCCAGGTGGAGTGCCACGGGGAGGAGAGATGATAGGCCCGTGAGCGGTACCAGTCCGTCACTATCCAGGTTATCCTCTTTATAGCCCCCAGCTCCCCGGAGGCTATGAGCTTCTTTAGAGTTATGTAAACCGGCTCCGTGCGCTGGTTATACATGATGCCGAATACCCTTCCACTTTTCTCCGCGGCCTCGTTCATCAAAAGGGCGTCCCGGACCTCCATGGCGGCGGGCTTTTCCGTCAGGACGTGAAGCCCCCGCTCAAAGGCCGAAATCGCCTCCTTCGGGTGCTCCCCGTGGGGCGTTGCCAGCAGTACCGCGTCCACCGCCCCGCTTTTGAACATGGAGACATCGTCCGGGAATACAGCCACGCCGGGGTATAATTTGGCAAACTCACGCCTTTTCTCCTCCGAGCGTATTGTCACAGCGGCAAGCTCCGCCTCCGCCACGCGGCCCTGAGATATTATGTCAACGTGCTTTTTCCCAATGGCCCCCACGCCCACAACGCCAAATCTCAGCTTGTCCACTGTCATTTCCTCTTCCCCAGTTCCACTGTCCGGTCAAAGGACGCCCGGACGGCCTTCATTATCTCTTCGTCAAAGCTTCCGCTGTTCAGGCTCTTGACGCCCTCGATGGTGGAGCCGCCGGGGGAGCAGACCTGATCGCACAGCTTCTGTGGATCCTCCCCCGTCTCGATTGCCAGCTTCGCCGCGCCGAGGACCGTCTGCTCGGCAAGCTTCAGTGCCGTGTCGCCCTTGAGGCCCACGCTCTCCCCGGCCTTGGCAAAGGCGAGAATAAATTTGTAGACGAACGCCGGGCCGCAGCCGGATATGGCGCACCCCGCGTCGATAAGCCTCTCCGGCGTCTCCACCAGCTCCCCGGTGAGGCGCAGGGCGGCTAAGATCGCATCACGGTCGGCGCTCTTTAGCTCACTGCTTCCCGCGTACAGTATGCACCCGGCCCCGACAGCCGCCGGTGTATTTGGCATTATGCGCAGTACCGGGGCGGTGAAGCCCAAAAGGGCGCAAAGGCTCTCCATGGTGACGCCGGCGGCCATGGTCACAAGGGCGAAGTCCGTCCTTGTTTTCAAAACCGGTCCTATCTCAACCATGAGCTCCGCCATATTCTGGGGCTTCACGCCGATGATGATATACCGGCACTCCCCGGCAATTTTGTGGGCGCTGAGCACGTCACAGCCCTTGGCGGCGGCGTAGAGCTTGGCCCTGCCGTCGTCCGCGTCGCAGACGGCGCAGTTTTCCGCCCCCTCGGCCTTTATGACCGCGTCCGCCAGCGTGGCGCCCATGTGGCCCACGCCGATAAATCCGAATTTGTACATGTTTTCTCCTTTCCTCCGGGTATCCGCCCGGAGCTCATCGAACGTGTCCGTCTCCACGGACCACGTATTTATACGTCGTCAGCTCTCGGAGGCCAACCGGGCCCCTGGCGTGGAGCTTCTGGGTGGATATGCCCATCTCGCACCCCAGCCCGAACTCGCCGCCGTCGGTAAAGCGGGTGGAGGCGTTGACGTACACCGCCGCGCTGTCCACGCCCGCGATAAATTTGTTCTGATTTTCCGCGCTCTGAGTGACTATGGCGTCGGAGTGGTGGGTGGAGTGGGCGGCGATGTGCGCGATCGCCGCATCAACGCTGTCCACCACCCGGACGGCCAAAATGTAGTCGAGAAACTCCGTGTCAAAGTCCCGCTCCCCGGCTTTCGTGCCGGGAATTATCTCCGCCGCCTTTTCATCGAGCCTCAGCTCCACCGGCGTAAGCCCCGCCGTAAGTCTCGCGTCCACAAGGGCCCTTTTGAGCATCGGCAAAAATCTCTCCGCCACAGCCCGGTGCACAAGGCACACCTCCTGGGCGTTACAGACGCTGGGACGGCTTGTCTTGGCGTTGACGATTATCCTTACGGCCTTGTCAAGGTCTGCGTGCTCGTCCACGTAGACGTGGCATATCCCCGTGCCCGTCTCAAGACATGGCACCGTGGCGTTCTCCACACATGCCCTGATGAGCCCCGCCCCTCCGCGTGGTATGAGCAGGTCGACATAATCTGTCGCCGTCATGAGCTCATTGGCTGAATTGCGGGTCGTATCCTCAATTAAGTTAACATAATTTTCGTCAAGCCCCGCCTTTGAAAGTCCCCGTCTCAGCGCCTTCGTCACCGCGTCGGCGCTTCTCCACGCCTCCTTACCTGAGCGCAGGACGCAGACGTTGCCAGACTTGAAGGCCAGCACGGCGGCGTCGCTTGTCACGTTGGGCCGGGACTCGTAGATTATGGCGATAACTCCAAGTGGCACGGACAGCTTCTCTATCTTAAGCCCGTCCGCCCTCGTCACGCTCTCAAGTATCCGCCCGGTGGGATCAGGGAGCTTCGCCACGTCCCGCATACCGGCGGCCATCGCCTCTATCCGCTCCTTTGTGAGCTTCAGCCTGTCCAGCATCACCTCGGAGATATGCCCGCGGGCAAGGTCCATGTCCGCGGAATTGGCCCTCAGTATCTCGTCGGCGGACGCCTCAAGCTGCGCGGCCATCTCCTCAATGGCCCCGTTTTTCCTCTCCGTCGAAAGTCCCCCCAGCGTGCCTGAGGCGGCCTTCGCCCGCTTTAATATGTCAAGCGTGGTCATATTCTCCTCCCCGCAAATCTCGTGCCTACGCTCTTGCCCTCCACCGCGTCATATAGCCGCTCAGGCTTTGAGCCGTTCATTATGATCATGTCCACCCCGGCCTCCGTGGCTATTTTGGCGGCGTGGAGCTTCGTTTTCATGCCCCCGGTGCCAAGGGCGCTGCCACTCTCCCCGGCGAGCTCAAAAATCTCCGGCGTCAGCCTCTCCACCGTCTCTATGAGCTCCGCCCTGTCGTCCCTTCTGGGGTCTGCGGTATATAGCCCCTCGATGTCGCTCATGAGTATGAGAAGGTCCGCGCTGACGCTGGCGGCCACCACGGCGGCCAGCGTGTCGTTGTCGCCAATGACTATCTCCTCCGTGGCCACGGTGTCGTTCTCGTTTACAACCGGCACCGCGCCGATCTCAAGGAGCCTCAGCATGGTGTTTTTAAAATTCTCGTGCCGCCGCTCGTCCTCGATGTCCGCCGCCGTCAGGAGTATCTGTGCCACGGTGTAATTATACTCGGAAAAGAGCTTGTCGTAGGTGTACATGAGCTCGCACTGGCCCACCGCCGCGGCGGCCTGCTTGCCGGGTATGTCCTCAGGCCGCTTTGAAAGTCCCAGCTTCCCCACGCCCATGGCTATGGCGCCGGAGGAGACGAAGATCACCTCGTGCCCCGCGTTTTTAATGTCGCTGAGGACCCTTACAAGGCTCTCCACCCTTCTTATATTCATTCTCCCCGTAGGGTAGCTGAGCGTCGAGGAGCCCACCTTCACAACAATTCTCATTTTATCCTCCTGATTTTCAACCTATAAACCACTTCTCGCCGCCCGGCATCACCCGCGTATCCCGGCAAAGATAAAAAAGCTCGTCCCACTTCAAATCCGATATTCCCCCGGTGTGGACGTACTTCATTGCTTTACCTCTTTAAATGCTCCGATTTCAAAAGAGGGCCGGCGTTTGTCCGGCCCGGTTTATTACGTTCTCGGTACGATGTGGTCCTTATCCTTCCAGATGTGGTTTTCCGGCACCACGCCCCGGACGCAGGAGGTGGGATAGATTGATACTTCCCGGCCCAACACCGTTCCGGGATTCAATACGGAGTTACAGCCCACCTCGACGCCATCGCCCAGAATGGCCCCAAATTTTTTCCGGCCCGTCTCAACACGCTCATCGCCGGCCTTGACCACAACAAGCGTCTTATCCGACTTTACGTTTGAGGTGATTGACCCCGCGCCCATGTGGGATTTGTAGCCCAATATGGAGTCGCCCACGTAGTTATAGTGTGGCGTCTGGACGTTGTCGAACAAAATGACGTTCTTGAGCTCCACGGAGTTGCCCACCACGCAGTTATCCCCCACGATGGCGCTCCCCCTTATAAAGGCCCCGTGGCGGACCTCGGTCTTATGCCCTATTATACATGGCCCGCCGATATATGCGCTGGGGAACACGGTGGCGTCCTTGGCTATCCACACGTTCTCCCCTATCTTGTCATACTCGTCCTCCGGCAGTCTCTCCCCCAGCTCCACGCACCACTTTGATATGAGCTCCAGCGCCTGCCATGGGTATTCGCATTTTGCCAAAAGCTCCCCGGCTATGGAGTGGGAAAGGTCCAGAAGGTCCCCTGTCTTATACATGCTGAGTATACCCCTTCTTTTCAAGCATATTGACGATGATGTCTATGGCGACGTTGCACTCTGCTTCCGTCGGTGCCTCGGCCATCACCCGGATAAGGGGCTCCGTGCCGCTCTTGCGAAGGAGCACACGCCCGTTGAGGCCCAGAAGCTCCTTGGCCTCCTGCTCGGCCTTTCGCACGTCAAGGTCCGAGAGGGCCCCGTCCTTGTCGTCCACCTTCACGTTGCGCAGGACTTGGGGATATATCTTCACCGGCTCTGCCAGCTTTGAAAGGGGCATCTTCCTGTCGATCATCGCCTGCATGAGCTTTATGGCCGTCAGCACCCCGTCGCCGGTGGTGGTGTATTTGCCAAATATGATGTGCCCCGACTGCTCCCCGCCGATGCGGTTGCCCGTGCGGCGCATGTTCTCCCAGACGTACTTATCGCCCACGTCAGTGACCTCGTAGCCTATGCCTATCTCGTCTAAGGCCTTATAGAGGCCGATATTGGACATTACCGTGGTCACCACATGGGTGCCCTCTAACTTTCCACGCTCGAACATGTGGCGGCCGTAGATGTACATTATCTTGTCCCCGTCCACAAGCTGGCCCTTCTCGTCCACGGCAAGGCACCTGTCGGCGTCGCCGTCGAAGGCGAAGCCCACGTCAAGTCCGTTGCCCACGACAAGCCTCTGAAGGCCCTCGATGTGTGTGGAGCCGCAGTTTAAGTTTATGTTGAGGCCGTTGGGGTTGGAGTTTATGACGTATGTGTCCGCCCCCAGCGCGTCAAATACGCTCTTGGCTATCATCCATGTGGAGCCGTTGGCGCAATCTAAGCCCACCTTCTTCCCCTTATAGGAGTGGGTGGCAAGGGAGATGAGATACCCTATGTACCTGTTGCGCCCGGCGGAGTAGTCGATGGTCCGGCCTATCTCCGCGCGGGTGGCGTAGGGGACCTCCCCCGTCTCGCCGTCCAGGTATTTTTCTATCTCATCTAAGACCGCGTCCTCCATCTTCTCCCCGCCGGAGTTTAGAAGCTTTATGCCGTTATCGTAGTAGGGATTGTGGCTTGCGGAGATCATTATGCCGCAGTCAAAGTCGTCGATCCTCGTTATATAGCTCACCGACGGGGTGGTGGTGACGTGGAGAAGATACGCGTCCGCCCCGGAGCCCGTGAGCCCCGCCGTCAACGCCGCCTCGTACATGTAGCTTGAGCGCCGGGTGTCCTTGCCTATTACGACCCTGCACTTGTGGTCGCCGCCAAAGTAGCTGCCCAAAAAGCGCCCTATCTTAAAAGCGTGGTCCACGGTGAGGCCCACATTCGCCTCGCCGCGAAAGCCGTCGGTACCGAAATATTTTCCCATAAGATCCTCCAAATGATTTGCCTTATCAGTATATTTTATCTCTCAATGTGTCCCGTGTCAAGAAATTCCGCCGCGCGCCAACCTTTTCTTTGGAATATCCCTCTCATTTCCGGGGATACTACCGAAAAAGAGGGGGCTTTTTTAAGTGGGAGTAAGCTTTGTAAGAACCGTAATAGTCTTTTTACTGCTCATTGTGTCCATACGCATAATGGGCAAGCGCCAGCTTGGGGAGCTGGAACCGTTGGAATTGGTCGTAGCTGTGCTCATATCGAATCTTGCCGCCCAGCCCCTTCAGGACACGGGCACGCCCCTTCTTTACGGCATAGTGCCGGTGCTGACGCTCCTATCGAGCCAGCTTATCATATCCGGCCTCTCCGTCCGCTTCGGAAGGTTCCGCCGTCTCGTCTCAGGAAAGCCCAGCATACTCATAGATAACGGCGCAATAGTCCAGTCAGAGATGAAAAAGTGCCGCCTTTCGGTGGACGAGCTCTACGTGGAGCTCCGCATAAACGGCGTCACGGACATATCCACCGTCCGCCACGCCATACTTGAGACCGACGGCACCCTGTCCGTACTTCCCTACGCCAAATTCGCCCCGGCGACGCCGGAGGAGCTCAATATAAACGCCCCGGACAACGGCCTGCCCGTGTCCGTCATAGCCGAGGGCCGGGTACTCAGCGACAACTTAAAGCTCCTTGGCCACGACGAAAAATGGCTCGCAAGCCAGCTTAAAAAGCGTAGCGTCCAAAGGGTCAAGGACGTATACCTTATGACCGTGGACGGCGCGGGAAAGATCTATTTTGCCAAAAAGGAGGGCCGATGATGAAAAAGGACCTGTTCGCCGCCGGACTTTTGGCGGTGCTCCTCACCCTCTCCCTCATAAACTCCGCCGTCATAAAGAGCCTTTGCGACGACATCGACGCCACAGTGCGCCGGTCCGGCGACGCCGCGCAGACCGGTGACTGGGAGACCGCCCAAAGCGAGGTAAATTCCGCCCTTGAGCTCTGGCGAAAGCGTGAGGGCTACACGAAAATAGTCCTCCGCCACACTGACATCGAGACACTGACCGACGATTTTTA
The DNA here is from genome assembly GCA_947629755.1 of uncultured Oscillospiraceae bacterium. Lineage (GTDB taxonomy): Bacteria > Bacillota > Clostridia > Oscillospirales > Oscillospiraceae > RUG626. Next base: position 11,750 of record CANREY010000028.1, read on the forward strand.
CGAGCTCACGGAGCACATCTACTCCAAGGACCCCGGCTCTGTCAAAAGCGCCGTGGAGCTTGTTGGCGAGCACCTCTCAGACATCTCCCAGATGGAAGCCATAAATTTCGGAAGTATATTTTAGCCCAAAACCGCATACTTCCCGCAAACTTTCCGCATATTTTCAGGAAAATCAAATATTTCCCCGAAGCAGAATAAAGGGGCAGGCTCAAGCCGTCCCTTTGAGACTGCTGACAAACCCCGGCTATGCGTACCCCCAAATCTAATGTTTTTCGCAAGGACATGCGCCTTGCGAAAAATACCTTTTGTCACGCAAGTGTGCCGCTTGCGGCGCGCGCGGCGTGACGGCAGGAAAAATTTGCGAATAGGTCCGCAGACCTTTTCGCGAATTTTTCCGCACGTTCCCCTCTTGTCGACAAAGGCCATCGGCCTTTGTCGACAACTTGAAAGGGACAGCTCAAGCTGTCCCTTTTGTTTGTTATTTTTCAAGCAGGAGCTTATTGAGCTCCTCCATGAAGGTGTTTATGTCCTTGAACTGCCTGTACACCGAGGCGAAGCGCACGTAGGCCACCTCGTCCAGCTGCTTTAGGTGTTGCATGACCAGCTCCCCGATGTAGCTTGAGGGTATCTCCCGGTCGGGGTAATTCTGGGCCTCCTGCTCTATCTCGTTGGCTACTGCCTCGATCTCCGAAAGTCCCACCGTGCGCTTTTCGCAGGCGTGGAGCATGGAGTTTATTATCTTCACTCTGTCGAAGGCCTGGCGGCTCCCGTCCTTCTTCACCACCACGATGGGCATACGCTCTACGGACTCGTATGTGGTGAAGCGCTTGCCGCAGGACATGCACTCCCGGCGGCGTCTTATATTGTCATCTGTGGGCCTTGAGTCCACGACCTTACTCTCTGAAAAACCGCAATAGGGACATTTCATAAAAGGGCCTCCGTTTTCTATATATGCGTTAATTATAGCAAATATCGCGCCAAATGTACATATTTATTTTTTAAAATTTTACCTTAATTTTTACCGGTCTTTTGTCCTGTTACCTGATTTTGCGCCTTGCCTCCGGCCCCATACGGCTGTAAAATACACTTAAGGGACGCAAGTCCCACAGGGGGTGCGTATATGAAGGACAAGCTTCGGAAAATAGCAAAGGGCGCGGGCTTTTCGCCCCCGGCCTATCTCATTTTGCGCCTTGGTCTTATCCTCTCCTGCCTGATGCTGGCCTCCTCGCTTCTCATCGCCGTGTACATAGGCCCGCCGGGCTTACATAACCGCGCCGCCTACTCTCTTATGGCCCAGCTATACCGTGAGCCCCAGAGCGTCCTGCTTGTCTCGTCCGTGGGGGCGCTCATACTTGACGGGCTTATGAAAGAAGGGCGATGAGCTCCTCCTTCGTCATAATGGCGTTCAATACCTCCAAAAGACCGTTGGCGCTTATGCGCTCAGGAAGCTCCAGAGCTTTAGCCAGCTCCCGGCGCTTATCCCGGCTCTTATCGCCCCCCGTAAGGCCCAGCTCGTACATGTCGGCCTTTGTTATGCCTCCGCCGGCGGCGTCGGTGTTTTCGTCCTCAAACGTGGCCCCAGCCCGTCTCAGGGCGTTTAAAATGACCTCCGGCTCCGCCCCCTCAACGCCAAGAAGCCCCTCCTTTGAGGGCGCGGCCTTCCGCCGCTCCTTTCCCGGCATGTCGGGAATGTACGCCTGCTTTATGTTTTCGTCCCGGAGCGCTCCCTTTATATGATTTCTTATGAGAAAGCCGGCGGAGTCCGGGTCGGTCATTATTATGACCCCCCTGGCCCTTGCCAGCTTTTTTATCAGCATGAGCTTTTCGTTATCCGAAAATATCCCAAATCCCCCGGTCTCCACGATCACCGCGTCCACCACCTGGCTCAGGGTGTTCTTGTCGTAGCGGCCCTCCACGACTATGGCCTCCCTGACGCGCTTTTTCATGCCCGGCCTCCCGTTATGAGAAGGATACCCACCACAAGCTCCCTTATAATATCCGTATTTTCCCCGGCGGCGGAGCTGTTGAGCTTATAGGCGGTCCTTGCGGCCATTTTGCAAAGCTTGGCACAGCTTTCCTTATCGAGCCTTCTTGCCGCGGCGAAGACGGCCTTCGCCTGAAACTCATATTTAATATCCGCGTCATGCATAAAATCACGGACCGCAAGTCCGGAGGCCTGATATATTTTCGCCGTCAGGAGCTGTCTCATCTTCTCCGACACGCTGACCGCCACGGCGTGGGGGGCCACGTCCATGGTCTCAAGCTCCCGAAGTCTCTCCATCGCCCTGTCGCCCCGGCCCTCCAACAGCGCGTCGGTGAGCTGCCATAGAGCCGCGTCGGGCACCGGCGTGACCACGGCCTCCACGTCCCGCGTCTCCACCGTGTCTCCGGGCACATAGGATATGAGCTTTTCCACCTCGGTCCTCATACCCGTCATGAGCCCGCCGGTCATCTCTATGAGCCTTGCGGCGGCGTCCATCGTTATCCGCTTGCCGCCGGTGGCAAAGCCCCGGTCCAGCCAGCGCCTCAGCTCTCCGCTCTCAAGGGCCGTGAACTCCACCTCGGTAAAGAGCTTTTTAAGCTCCTGATTGGCCTTGACCCTCCCGTCCAGCTTATATTCCACCGTGTCGAATATGAACACAACGCATGTATATTCCGGCACGTCGGAGAGTATACGAATAAGCTCCTTTCGCGCCTCCTCGCCAAGCTTTGAAAAATCAAAGTCGGAGACCTCCGTCAGCGTCCTCTCGGAGAACACCGGTAGCGCGTCCACGGCCTCGGCAAGGTCGTCCATGGCAAGGCTCCTGCCGTCGAGAACGTGGTGGTTAAATTCCTCCGTGCCCTCCGCCACTCCGGCCCGGAGCCTTCTCACCGCGTCCTCAAGCAGGAACCGCTCCTCCCCGTGGAACACATACACCCTCTCCGGCGCCCCGGCCTTAAGGTCCGCCCTCAGCTTTTTATACGCTGAATTTTCCGTGTTCTTCTTCGCCATTGTCTCACCTCGATTTAACGCTTATGTCCCCGTCAATGTCCGTGCGCAAGGTCTCTATCCCGAAGTCCTCAAGCCTTTCGAGCACCTCGTCTGTGGGGTGTCCGTAGTCGTTCTCCCCCACCGAGATCACCGCAAGCTCCGGCCTCACCGCCCGCAAAAGCGTCTCCGTAGTGGAGGTGGAGGAGCCGTGGTGGCCCACCACAAGGCACTCAATATCCCCAAGGTCGTACCTCGATACGAGCTCCCGCTCAAGGTACCCCGGCGTGTCGCCGGTTATCAGCGTCCCAAAGTCCCCGCTCTCCACCGTCAGCATGAGGTTGCGCTCGTTCTCCGACTTCGTCCCCATGGGCGGGTACAGCGTTAATTCCGTGTCCCCCAGCTTTACCGCCGTCACGCTCTTTACGTAAATGATGTCCGCCCCCGCGTCCTTCGCGGCGGAAACTACCTCCTCGTCAAGGTCGCTCTCGGCAAACATGGGCTCCGGCGCTATCACGGCCCCCACCTTCATATCCGCCATAAGCTTCACAGCGCCGTTTGCGTGGTCTGCGTGGTAGTGGGTCAAAACAAGGGCGTCTACCCTGCCCCGGCCCGCTGAGCGTATATATCTCTCCACCGTCTCCCCCGGATCCGGGTCCGTGGTGGAGCCGCAGTCTATTACGGCCGTGTACTCACCGCTCGTCACCACTATGCCCTGCCCCTGTCCCACGTCGAGTACCGTCAGCGTGTAGCCCGCGCTTTTGGCGGTGAGCAGGTCCTTCACGACGAATATCACGCAAATTGCCGTCAGCGACAGGCAGGAGAGCCGCAGGAACCACACCGCCGGCAATTTTGCGGCGATCACCGCCAGCACCGCGATATACGTGGCGGCGAACCATATCCACACCGCCGCTCCGTCAAGGTACACCGCCGCCAGAAAGGGCTTGGCCAGCAGTCTCACCGCCCACTCGATATATTTTACCGCCAAGGCCGGCGCGTAGGCTATTATCCTCCCCAGTGGTATCCACACAAACCCCGCCCCCACGGCCACGGCTCCCAGCAAGAACGCCGGGGTCACGGCCCAGAGGGTGAGTATATTCGATATGGGCGCTATGAGCGATACGCACCCGAAATAATATGCCGACACGGGAGTCGTCAAGAGCAGCGCCCCGAATGTGGCCGACAGGGCCCCCGCCGCCCAGCGGGCCGCCCGTACAAGTGGCTTTTTGCCCTTCGGCAATCTCCTTGTGAAAAAGCCGTTTATTTTCGGGGTAAAAAGTATTATCCCCAGCGTCGCCGTAAAGGACAGCTGGAGCCCCACGTCGGCGATGGCGTAGGGGTTTATGAGCAGGATAATAAAAAGCGCCGCGGCGAGGCTCGTCAGGCTGTCGCTCTCCCGCATTATGATCGGCGCTGTCAGCACGAATACCTGCATTATGACCGCCCGGACCACCGACGGTGAAAAGCCCGACACGGCCATAAACACGCACAGCGCCGGCGCCGCCGTCAGCACCGCCCACCTCCGGCGGCCCAGCACCGTCAGCAAAAAGCCCGCCAAAATCGACACGTGCAGGCCGGAGATCGCCACGATGTGGCTCACCCCAGAGCGCTCCATAGCTGAGGTGAGGGCGGTATTTTTGTTAAGCTCCGTCCTGTCCCCGGCAATGAGCGCCAGCATGAAGTCGGTGACGTCTTGGGGAAATACCTCCCTCACCTTATCCCGTATGGCCTTTGAGAGATACTTGTGGAAATTTGTTATCCCGATCCCCTTCGAGGACAAAAGGCGGATATTTCTCGCGTTTGAGGCAAAGAGGAAATACCCCTTGGAGGTGTAGCCCGTTATCTCCCGCTCCTCCACCCTGTCGGCCCGCCTTATGTCCGCCCTCATGCGGACCTCGTCGCCGGGGCGCAGGTCAGATACATCGCCGTCAAATACATAGGCTCTCGCCTTGAGCGACTGCCCCCTGTCCCGGTGAATCCTTATATCCACGTACTCCCCGTAGTCCGTGCTCACCGGAAAGTCCGTCACCGTCGCCTCAAAGCCCATGGTCCTTCCGTCCAGCTCCAGAGCCCCCGAAAATATGAGCTTATCGTACCCGAAATCGTATAACGCTCCGGCGGCCAGCCCCAGCGCCACGATAAACGCGCCAAGCCGTCTTTTTCCCTTTAAGATCGCCGCCGCCAAAAGCCCAATCGCGGCCGCCGCCCCCGCCGCGACAGGCATCGCGGAGAGCGGCAGAAAATACTGGCACGCAAATACGGCGAGGGCGAAGGAGAATGAGAAAAAGCAAAGCTTTCTCATATCCTTCACCCCTCTTTCTCAGCCTATCCTCTCCGTCACCGCCTCATATATCCGGTCGGCAATGGGGATATATTTCTCCTCAAGATCATCGAGCCTTTCCCGGAGCGCCCCGGCGCGGTCCCGGTCCCTCATGGACTTTATATTTATCCTGACGTTGAGCCCGGCGGAGAGTAACGCCGCCCTTGCAAGCTGGGCCCCAACGCCCACATCGGAGACGGCTATGGCGCTCCCCTTTTGGGCAAGCTCCGCTAAAAGGTCCAGCGTCTCGCCGCATTTTTCCGCGATATCCATTGGCGGCTCGCAGGCCGCGCGCAACGCCTCCTCCATGACTGTCGCCCGCTCTGAAGCGTCCTTGGGTATGGCGTAGGCCCGTGACAGGGGCTCGAAGGCCTCGGCGTCAGCGTCGATACCCGCCAAAAGCTCCGCTCTCAGCTCCTCCGCCCTTTTTGCTATTCTCTGAATGTCGTCCTCATATACGGCGTATTTCTTCTTCCCGGAGGTAAGCCCGCAGACCATGGACGCCAGCGCCGAGGCCAGCGCCCCCGCCAGCCCCGCCGCTCCCCCGCCCCCCGGCACCGGGGACTTGGAGGCGAGAGTGGAGGTAAAGTCAATAAGGGTCATTGAAAGCATGGAGTTTTCCATCGGTCTCTCCTTTTATACCTGATACGTAAGATCAAAATAGGCCCGAAATGACCCCGTTTTCGTCCACGTCGATCCTCTCCGCCGCCGGGACCTTGGGAAGGCCGGGCATGGTCATCACGTCCCCGGTGAGGGCCACGATGAAGCCGGCCCCGGCGGAGACCTTCAAATTTCGGACTGTTATCTTAAAGCCCTTCGGCGCGCCGAGTAACTTCTGGTCGTCGGAGAAGCTGTACTGCGTCTTTGCCATGCAGATGGGCATACCGCCAAAGCCAAGCTCCGTGAGCTGTCTTGCCTGCTTTTTGGCGTTGGCCGTCAGCTCCACCCCGTCGGCGTGGTAGATGCGCTTTGATATAGTCTCCAGCTTCTCAACGATGGGCCGGTCGAGCTCGTAGGAGAAGGTGAAATCATTGGGCTCAGAGCAGAGCCTGACCACCTCGCGGGCAAGCTCTATGCCGCCCTCGCCGCCCTTGCCCCAGACCTCACTGAGGGCCACGTTCACGCCGAGGGCCCGGCACTCGTCCTCCACCAGCTTCAGCTCCGCCTCGGTGTCCGTGGGGAAGCGGTTTATGGCCACCACGGCGGGTAGCTTATATACCTTCGTTATGTTCTCAACGTGCTGTAAAAGGTTTGGAAGTCCCCGCTTGAGGGCCTCTAAGTCCTCGTGCCCCAGCTCCTTTTTGTCAAGGCCGCCGTGCATCTTGAGGGCCCTGACCGTGGCCACGATGACCACCGCGTCGGGCTTTAACCCCGCCATGCGGCACTTAATATCGAGGAATTTCTCCGCGCCCAGGTCCGCGCCGAAGCCGGCCTCGGTGACGCAGTACTCCCCAAGCTTCCGGGCCATCTTCGTGGCCACGATGGAGTTACAGCCGTGTGCTATGTTGGCGAAGGGCCCGCCGTGGACGAAGGCCGGCGTGTGCTCCAGCGTCTGGACGAGGTTCGGCTTCAGCGCGTCCTTCAAAAGGGCCGCCATTGCCCCGGCAGCCTTCAGGTCCCCCGCCGTCACGGGCGCGCCGTCGTAGGTGTAGGCCACGATTATGGAGGCAAGCCGCCGTTTAAGGTCCATGAGGTCGTTTGAAAGGCAGAACACCGCCATTATCTCGCTGGCCACGGTTATGTCGTAGCCGTCCTCCCTCGGCGTGCCGTTGACCTTCCCGCCAAGGCCGTCCACCACGAATCTGAGCTGACGGTCGTTCATGTCCACGCACCTGCGCCAGGTTATGGTCTTGGGGTCGATGTGAAGGGCGTTGCCCTGATAGATGTGGTTATCCAGCATGGCCGCCAGCAGGTTATTTGCCGCGCCTATGGCGTGGAAATCCCCGGTGAAGTGGAGGTTTATGTCCTCCATGGGCACCACTTGGGCGTATCCGCCGCCCGCCGCGCCGCCCTTGACGCCGAATACCGGGCCGAGGCTGGGCTCGCGGAGGGCTATGACTGACTTTTTGCCAATCTTCCGAAGGGCGTCCCCAAGCCCCACCGTGGTGGTGGTCTTGCCCTCCCCCGCCGGGGTGGGAGTTATGGCTGTGACAAGGATAAGCTTCCCGTCGGGCTCCGCGGCCCTGTCGGATAAGAGCTTTAAATCTATCTTCGCCTTATAATTTCCGTACTGCTCCACATATTTTTCGTCTATCCCGCACATTTCCGCGATCTTCGCGATGTGCTCCATCTTTGACGCCTGAGCTATCTCAATATCGCTTTTTATCTCCATATTCCCGTGCCCTCCGTAAAAAGTTTTTTATAAGGCAAGTATACCACAAACTTTTCGTTTCCGCTACTGTCCAAACAAATAAACTTTCATACATGTTTTATTCCCGTAGGGTATATTTTACGAATTTTTATTAAAACATCTGTCAATACAAAAATCCGCAAAGGCTACCGGGTATTTGCTGGCAACTTAAAAGGAGCCCCCCGCGGGGCTCCTTCATGCTATCTACTGCGCGTATTTGCCAAGATTGTCCCAGTCGATGTCCTTCTCGGCTACAAAGCCGCTTTTTTCCGCAGCGTCTATTTTTGCGGCCTCCTCCGGGGTCACCTTCGTGAAATCCGGGTCCCACGCTCTGACAAGCTTCTTTATAAACTCGTAGGCAAAGCTCTTGTCCTCCTCAGGCAACATATCCATGAGGCGAGCGGCGTCCATTGCGATGTTCGACATATCCCTACCTCCTCACTTGTAGATGTCGCCGCGGTTTCCGATATTGATGATAAACAGTACCCTGATCTCACCATCGTCCCCGTACCTGTAAATAACCCGCCATTCCCCTACTCTCAGCCGTTTCCGGCCATCGCTGTATCCCTGCATCGGCTTGATGTCGCCCTTTGGGGGATCCAGCGCCAATCCCTGTATCGCCGTCCTTATGCGGTCGACCGATTTCTTATCAAGCCTGCTCAGGAATTTAAGAGAATCCCGTGAATATTTTATGACCATATCCCGCGTTCCTCCAGAGAACCGTTCCATTCCACACTCTTATTCTATCAAATCAGCAAATGATATTCAACTGTTTTTGTTAAATCCCGTCAGGACTTCACTTACCGCCCGTTTCCCCGATCGCCCGCAGCATATCCGCCGGGCTCCTTACCTGTACCGGACTTGGTGAGCTGAGGAACCCCTGATCCCCTGTAACTATATAGTCAGCCCCCTCCCGTGCCGCGCACACCGCCATGACCGCGTCCTCGTAGTCGCTCATCGGCTCGTTCAGCGCCATCGCGCAGACCTCCCCGTCCACCGGCGCCACGTCAAACATGGACAGCAGATCGAGTATCGCCTCTCTCGCCGCTCGGTCTCCGATGCCCTTTTTTGACAGGTAATATATGTCGGTGATGCTGTTTGCCGAGACGATCCCGACGATTTTCTCCTCGGAGACCGCCATCAGAAGCCTGAGCGCGATCTGACGGCCCGGCCTGTTCAGAATGCAGTCCATCAGGACGTTGGTGTCAAAGGCCACCTTCATTCGCTCAAAATCATCTGTCATCCGATGCGCTCCTCTCTGGCCTTCTCCGGGTCCAGATCAAGTCCCTTCTCCGGGAACAAGCTCAAAAAATGCTTGAATGCCTCTTTCTTATCCACCTTCGCGGTCACAAGCTTAGCTACGACCTTGCCATTTTTTGTAATCAATATGTCCTGATCCTTTGCCATAGTGACATACTTTCCGGCGTTGGTCTTAAGCTCAGATACCGAGATCTGCGTCATATCCGTCTCCCCCTTCCGCAAAATTTCAGGTCATTTATATTGTATAATATCAGACCCGTTTTGTCAACACACTCCGGTCTATATCCTTCCCCAAAACAGGTCTATTTAAACCTCCCCCGAACAAGTCGGGGGAGGTTTTTAGATTTAGCGCTATTTTATTGTATCAACATAGCGTCCCCAAACGAGAAAAACCTGTACCTCTCCCTCACCGCCTCGGCGTAGGCGTTGAGGACGTTTTCGCGGCCGGCGAGGGCGGAGACGAGCATGACGAGGGTGCTCTCCGGGAGGTGGAAATTTGTTATAAGCGCGTCCACGCACTTAAATTTATAGCCCGGATAGATGAAAATATCCGTCCACCCCGACGTCTCCCGAAGGTATCCCCTCTCGTCGGCGAAGCTCTCCACCGTGCGAAGTGACGTGGTCCCCACGCAGACAACGCGCCCGCCCCCGTCCTTTGTCTCATTTACGAGCTTCGCGGCCTCATTTGGTATGACGCAAAACTCCGAGTGCATGTCGTGGTCCTCGATCTGGGCCTCCTTCACGGGCCGGAAGGTCCCAAGGCCCACATGGAGGGTGACGAAGGCGGTCTTTACGCCCTTCGCTCTTATCTTATCCAGAAGCTCCGGGGTGAAGTGCAGTCCCGCCGTAGGCGCGGCGGCGGAGCCCAGCTCACGGGAGTAGACCGTCTGATACCTCTCCGCGTCCTGAAGCTCCTCATGGATATACGGCGGCAATGGCATACGTCCGAGGCGCTCCAGCGTCTCAAGGAAGATGCCCTCATACTCAAAGCGTATGAGCCTGTTTCCGCCCTCAAGCACCTCGACTATCTCCGCCTCAAGCTCCCCGTCGCCGAATATGAGCCTGTCCCCCGGACGGGCCTTCCTCCCCGGCCGCACAAGGCACTCCCAGCGCTTGTCCCCCTTGTCGGTGAGAAGCAGCACCTCCACCGCCCCGCCGGTAGGCCTGTGGCCGAACAGCCGGGCCGGCAGTACCCGCGAGTCGTTGAGCACTAAGCAATCCCCGGCACGAAGAAGCTCCGGCAGCTCATAAAACCGCCGGTGCTCCGTCTTACCCGTATTCTTATCAAGAAGCATGAGCCGCGAGGCGTCCCGCCTCTCAAGGGGCGTCTGGGCGATAAGCTCCTCAGGGAGCTCATAGTAAAAGTCCGATGTTTTCATGTATCCTCCACTCAGATAAAGGGTATCTGCCCGGCGGTGCTCACCACCTGAGTGCCGGTGTAGTAAAAGGTGAGTATCTCCTCGCAGGTCTTGCCGTGGTATTTGGCCATGGAGTAGGCCCCCCACTGGCTCATGCCCACGCTGTGGCCGTGGCCGGAGCCGGTGAACACGAACCTGCCCGACGCGTCCACACCCGTGGTGACCGTCCTGCTGGTGCCCGTGCCGACGGCCGCGTCCAGCTTGCCCACCGTCCCCTTGCCGCTGATGGCGTATACGTCGCCTGAGGGCAGCTGTTCCACGGCCCCGCTCCCGCCGACCGCGTAGACCTCCCCCAGCTTAAGGTCCATGGCCGCGCCGTTATTCACATAGAGGCTGGCTGAAACGCCGTAGGGCGTCAACCCGTTCACCGTGTACCTGTTGCTAAGGCCGCTTCCTATGACCGAGCGGCAGTTTGATTTATCGAAGGTATTGCTTTTCCCGCTGGCGTCCGTGAAGGTTATAGACCGCACGTTTCCAAGCTCGGTAAAGGTGATGGACACCTTCACAATATCGCCGCAGGACCGGCCCAATGTCCGCAACCGATCCCCAAGGGAGGACGGCGTATACCTCTGCGTCCAGTAATAGGACGAGGAGCTGTCAAAAAGCTCGGCCTCGTAGGGGTCGACCACTCCCCGAAGGTAGGGTATGGCCTTGGTGCCCCAGATATTTTCCACGTTCTCCGTGGCCCCGCCGTCGGAGGAGGCGTAGTATGTCTCGCAAAGCTCCCCGTCGTACATGAGGTACTGCCCCGCCGTCTCTATGACGGCGGCGTCGGAGTTCTCCGTGGCCCTCTCGTTGCCGTGATACGCCTGACAGTCAATGGTGTTGCATATGTCAAAGCCCTCGGCTCTGTGCTTTTTTATGTTGGTCATGAGGAAGGTCCTTGCGGTGATGGCTTGGGCCTTCAGGGCCTCCTTGGGCCAGCTGGCGCTCATCTCCCAAGGGACCACGCCCTTGAGGTAGTCCTCGATGTCCACGTAGTTCACAACGGTGATGTTCCCGCCGGTCAGGCGCTGGAAGGCAAAGCCCCCGTAATAGTAGCACTTTCTGTGCCATGTCTGGGGAACCGTGCCGTCCGTGGTGTAGGTCCGTATGGCAAGACTGGACGATGACCCGCAGTCGTACTCAAAAAGTATGTTATTCGTCCTTGTCTGCACCACCGTGACGGTGTATGATGACCCGCTGTCCACGCTCCAGCCGGTCACACCGGCGGCCGCCTCAGCGTCCGCCACGGCCGCGGCGGCCTCCCTCGTGGTGTACTGGCCACGGAGGACCCAGAAGTATCCGTTTTCGTATCTCACAAATTCCCCGCCGTTGGTGGCCATGGAAAGGACCGCGTCGTCATAAGTAAGAAAGCTTTCGTTCCACTTAAGATGGGCGCACCCCACAACTATCCCGTCAAAGTCGGTCTTCTCCTCGGCGTAGGAGTTGGAATTGCTGTCATATTTCATGTTCCTGTCCATCACGACGGTTATCTCCGGCGTGCCGACAATCTGAACGCCGATGGGGACGAATTGCCTGTTCTGGTCATAATAGCCCAGCTCGTACCCCTCCCCCTTGCCGGTCACGTACTGGAGATTGGCGGAGGGAAAGTTTCTCTGATCAATGTTGCCGTCGCTCTTATAGGAGAAAAGTCCGATCTTCACCGTCTGGTAGGGCGGCGTGTAGGCGGCCTCGGCGGGCTTCGATACGGGTACAAGCGACGCCGCCAGCGCGAGCGCCATGGCCAGTGAGACGATCATTTTTCTCTTTGCTTTCATCGGGTATCCTCCAGATCAAAGGAAAAGCGTACCTCCTGTCACGGCGGGCGGGGCCCTAATGGCGGTTTAACACGCCGGGAGTGTAAATTTCCCCGGATTTTGCGACATTTCGCCGTTGACAGACAAGCCTTTTTTGTGTTAGCATATCAAAAAGTCACGGTTTTCCCTGTAATGTGACTTATGTAAACCCTATTATACAACATCTTTTTCGTTTTGGCTACACTTTTTTAAAAATTTTTGTAACTATTTGTTTCTTTTTTCTCAAAAAGCGAAAATGGAGGGATCTCTTATGAAAAAGTACAAGGTCGGCGTTATCGGCGCCACGGGCATGGTGGGTCAACGCTTCGTGACACTCATCGCCGGTCACCCATGGTTTGAGCTCACCGAGGTGGCCGCCAGCGCCAGAAGCGCCGGCAAGACATATGAGGAGGCCGTAAGCGGCCGCTGGCTCATGAGCTCCCCTGTGCCGGAGTGCGCCAAAAAGCTCACCGTCAAATGCGCCGAGACGGACATCGACGACGTGGCCGCGAACGTTGACTTCGTTTTCTCCGCCGTGGACATGAAGAAGGAGGAGATAAAAGCCCTTGAGGAGGCATACGCCAGGCGCGAGTGCCCCGTGGTCTCCAATAACTCCGCCCACCGCTGGACCCCCGACGTGCCCATGGTGGTGCCGGAGATAAACCCGGAGCACCTTGAGGTCATACCCTCCCAGCGGGCCCGGCTTGGCACGAAGCGGGGCTTTGTCGCCGTGAAGTCCAACTGCTCCCTTCAGAGCTACGTCCCGGCCCTCCACCCCCTGAAGGACGAGTTTGGCCTCACGAAGGCCCTTGTGTGCACCTATCAGGCCATCTCCGGCGCGGGCAAGACCTTCGAGACCTTCCCCGACATCGTGGACAACGTGATACCCTTCATCGGCGGCGAGGAGGAAAAGAGCGAGCAGGAGCCCTTAAAGCTCTGGGGACACGTGGAGAACGGCAGGATAGTCAGCGCCGAGACCCCCTCCATCACCGCCCAGTGCTTCCGCGTGGCCTGCTCCGACGGCCACATGGCCGCCGTGTTCGCCTCCTTCGCCAAAAAGCCCACCGTCGATGAGATAAAGGCCCGCTGGGCCGGCTTCTCCGCCCTGCCCCAGAAGCTCGCTCTCCCCTCCGCCCCGAAGCAGTTTATCCACTACTTCGAGGAGGATAACCGCCCCCAGACGAAGCTGGACCGTATGCTTGAAAACGGCATGGCCGTCAGCGT
>CANREY010000029.1 GCA_947629755.1 uncultured Oscillospiraceae bacterium
GTTCCTGCGCATCTACTACGGCAGGGTCCGCGACTGCCTCAAGGAAAAGGGCCTCTGGGACAAGCCCGCCGAGGATGCGGCCAACTCCGACTGACGACGTCACCCATATATTTCCTGTTTTTTGGCTGCCCCTTCAAGGCGGCCTATTTGTGTTGCCCATTTTTACCGCCACTCTTTATTCGAATTTTTTCGCGTTTGGGGTTGACTTTTTATTTGCAGGCTTTTTGGAAAAGGGGGCAGGGGGATTAGAGCCCCTCGTCCCCCGTCCCGCCCGCAGGCGCTAATAAAAATCGCGGCCCTCCGGGCCGCAACCTTGTTCCCCCGGCTCCCCGTTTCAATGGGGAGCTGTCACCGCAGTGACTGAGGGGTCCCGCGTGGTACGCACCAATCCCCTTAACGTACCACCCCGCGCGCTCCCCGCCCCCAGCCTCCCCTTGTTCGCGGGGAGGACCGCCGCTTCAGCGGCAGGAGAGGTTCAGCCCCTCCCCATGGGAGGGGTGGCCGCGCTCCGCGCCGGCCGGGGTGGGCCGAATTTCCCTCACCTCGCCCACTCCAGACTCCTCTCCACCGCTCTTTTCCAATTCGCCATAAGCTCCCGGCGGCGCTTATCGTCCATCTGGGGGGCAAACTCCCCGTCCACCCGCCAGAGGCTCTTAAGCTCCCTCGTGTCCCGCCACACTCCCACGGCCAGTCCCGCGAGGTACGCCGCGCCGAGGGCGGTGGTCTCCCGGATCACCGGCCTTCTCACGGCCCTTCCCGTGACGTCCGCCTGGAACTGCATCAAAAATCCGTCCCGGCTGGCCCCGCCGTCGGCCCGGAGTGCGTCGATCCTTATCCCCGTGTCCGCCTCCATGGCCTCCATGAGCTCCGCCACCTGATAGGCGATGGACTCCTGGGCGGCCCGGACGATGTGCTCCCGCGTGGTGGCCCGTGTGATGCCCACTATGGCACCCCGGGCGTACATGTCCCATCTGGGCGCGCCGAGGCCCGTGAAGGCCGGCACCAGATACACGCCACCGTTGTCCGGGACCTTCCTTGCCAGCGTCTCCGCCTCTCTGGCCTCGGTTATGATCCTCAGCTCGTCCCGGAGCCACTGTATGACCGCCCCTCCCACGAAGACGCTCCCCTCCAGCGCGTATCTGACGCCGCCGTCAAGCCCGATGGCCACGGTGGTCACAAGGCCGTTGCGGCTCTCGCAGGGCCTCTCCCCGGTATTCATCAGTAAAAAGCACCCGGTGCCGTATGTGTTCTTTGCCTCCCCGGCCTCAAAGCAGGTCTGGCCGAAAAGCGCCGCCTGCTGGTCTCCCGCCATGCCCGCCACGGGTATCCCCACCCCGCCAAGCTCCGCGTACCCGTATATCTCGCTGCTGGACCTGACCTCCGGCAGCATCTCCCGCGGTATGTCCAGCGCCCTCAAAAGCGTCTCGTCCCAGCACAGCTTATGTATGTCGTAGAGCATTGTCCTGCTGGCGTTCGTCACGTCGGTGGCGTGGACTTTCCCGTCCGTGAGCTTCCACAAAAGCCACGAATCTACCGTCCCGAAGAGCACCTTCCCCTCTCTGGCCCTCTCCCGCGCTCCGGGGACGGCGTCAAGTATCCACTTTATCTTCGTTCCGGAAAAATAGGCGTCGGGCACAAGGCCGGTCACACTCCTTATGTGCTCCCCCAGCCCCATTTTCAAAAGCCCCTCCACAATATCCGCCGTCCGCCGGCACTGCCAGACTATGGCGTTATATATGGGCCTTCCCGTCTCCCGGTCCCAGAGCACCGTGGTCTCCCGCTGGTTCGTTATCCCGATGGCCAGCACGTCGGAGGCGTTGACGCCGCTCTCCCGCAGGACGTTCTCCATCACCGCGCGCTCAGTCCGCCATATCTCCTCCGGGTCGTGCTCCACCCAGCCGTCCTTGGGGAAGTACTGGGTAAATTCCCGCTGTGACACCCCGGCGATATTCTGCTCCGTGTCAAAAAGTATGGCCCTTGAACTCGTGGTCCCCTGATCCAAAGCGAGTATATACTTCTTCATGCCGTCTCCCCCTTCTCCTCTGGGGCCTTATCCGGTATTGCCTCCCCCGGCGCCTCCGCCGGCCTCTCCGGCTTTTCCTCCGGTATCGCCTCAGGCTTGTCCGCAAGCTCCCTGAGCTTCACCGGCTCCTCCCGGACGAATTTGTTTATATATGACCCCACCAGCAGTATAAACAGAATGTAGTACATCCACAAAAGCGCCACGATCACCGTGCCCAGTATCCCGTATACGCTGTACTTGCTGGAGTGCTCCACGTACAGCGAGAATATGAACGAGAACGCCATCCACGCCACGGTGCAAAAGAGCGCCCCCGGCCACTGCCTCAGGAGCTTTCGCTTGCCGAAGGGCATCCACTTGTACATCACAAGGAACGTCAGGAACAAAAAGAGCATCATCACCGGAAATCTCAGTATCCTGATTATGGCCAAAAGCGCGTCCACCGCCCAGGAGGACTCAAGCTTCGACCGCACAAATTCTATTATCTGCCCGCCGTAGACTATGGCGCACAGCGTGAGCAGTATGGCCGCCAGGGCGATTATCATGAAAAATATCGCCCGGAGCCGGAAGACGAGGAAATTTTCCTTCCTTTTCTTGTCGTGGGCCGCGTCCATGCCCCGCATCAGCGACAGCACCGACAGCGACGCAGTCCACACCGAGGCCACCGCCGACAGGGACAGCGTAGCCGCCGACCCCTGATATATGCTCCCCACGAACCCGGACAGCAGCGAATAGACCTCCCCCGGCCCCACCTTCTCCAATATCTGCATAAGGTACGGCTCCGTCAGCGGCGTGTACGGCAGCAGCGCCAGCAGAAGGCACAGTATGGGCGCCAGCGACAGGAACAGGTAAAACGTGGCCGCCGCCGCGTATGTCCATATCTGCCTACTCCCTATCCCGTCCAGAAAATCCACCGTCACCCTGAAGGCCTTTTTTATCTTACTCAAGCGATCACACCCTTTTACAGCTTACCCGCAAAACTCCGCCACCGCCGCGGCGTACATCTGTCCGCCCAGCATAAGCTCCCGGACCTCCACCCGCTCGTCCGGCTCGTGCATGTGCACGTCCGAGCCCGGAAACTCCGCGCCGAAGGCCACGCCGCCCTCGATCTCGTGCACGTAAGTGCCGCCGCCCATGGAAAGGGCCTTGCCCGGCGTGCCCGTGTACTCCTCGTAGATCCTGAGAAGCCCCGACACTATGTCCGACTCCTCCGGCACGTGGTGGGGCTTTGAGACGGATATGATCCTCACTCTCGCCTTACCCCCCAGCGCCCTTTCAAAGGCCCCGGCCACCTTCTCGCCGTCGCCGCAGACCGGCACGCGGCAGTCCACTTGGGCCCGGAGCCCCTTATCCTCGTCATACTCCATGACCCCCAGATTTACCGTCAGCGCCCCTGAGAGCTCGTCAGAGCACGCCGCGCCCACGGCGTGGCCTCCCACATCTCCGTGTGGGAAAACGGCCCTGAGGGCCCGGAAAAGCTCAAATCCCTCGCCTTCCATGTCCGCCAGCGCCCCGATGGCCCGCGTCGCCGCGTTGTCGCCCTCCTGCGGTAAGCTCCCGTGGGCCGCCCTGCCCTCAAACTCAAGCCTCCGCCCGTCCGAGAGCTCCGCCTCGCATCTGGCCGGCACGGCGTTGGGCACCGACCCGCCCCGGAGCCTCACGACCCTCAGGCCCTCTCCCCGGTAAGGTGGGGCCGTTATCTCAAAATGCGTCCGCCCCTTCTCCGTGTTCACCACCGGGAAATTCCCGTCCGGCGTGAACACACGGGGGGGCATTTTGTAATGCCGCGTGTACCACTCAATATCCCCGGACCCGCACTCCTCGTCCGAGCCCAAGATAAGCTCAACTCTCCGTCTTATGAGCCCCAGCTCACGGGCGCATATAAGCGCCCACATAGCCGTCACCGCCGGGCCCTTGTCGTCAATGACCCCCCGGCCGTAAATTTTCCCGTCCAGCTTGCGCATCTTATAGGGCTCCGTCACCGTCCACTCCCCCGCGGGCGGCACCACGTCAAGGTGGGCAAGTATCCCAAGCTCCGCCTCACCCTCGCCGAGGCTGACGACAAGCACCCTGTCGCCCCTTATTTCCCCCTCAAGCCCGTGAGAGACGGCTATCCTCAGCGCCTCGTCCAGCGCCCTTCTCGGCCCCGGCCCGAATGGCGTCCCCGGCTCGCTCTCCCCTCTCACGCTGTCCACCGCCACCAGCGCGGCCACGTCCTTCAGTATCTCCTCCTCGTGCTCCGCGAAAAACTTCCCAATCCTCTCGTCCATATGCCGCCTCCGTCATTATTTTTATCCCCGTTGTAAAAAACGGTAAAAAATCCGCTATTAGGGTATCAATATGGCTATTATATCATAGTATTTTCCCTCGCGCAACCGGCTTCCCTTTTTTATATTGAGATCCTTAGCCCACAGCTACCCCCTGCTTACGGCAGGATATTCGATAAAAACGGAGGACACAAAAGAAGCCCCGCGGCGGTTGCCGCGGGGCTTTGAAAGCTGTTAGGTTTTCAAGTGGTTGTGCGTGGGTGATCAGGCAGTGTAGGTGAACTGAACGTAGATGGTGTCAGCAGAGGAGCAGACAACCGTACTGGCAGTTCCGCCGGGCAACCCGTGGCCGCCGGTTATGCCGCCGGTAAGGACACCGGTAGCACCCGGAGTCAGAGCCACTGCATAAGACGAAGATGAAGGCGCAAACGTGATATAGGCACGATAGGACACACTCGCCGTGAAGCACTGGCCGTCCTCAACGGGCTTCCAGAAGCCTCCATCGAAGTACTCCCACTTCAAAGTGGTTGTCGACTTAATGTTAGTACCGGTAGCAGTTACCTTAGCGTTGGAAATGAGGTTCATGTTCCCAATGTTGCTGAATGCTACGCCGGTAACAGTAGCGTCACGCTTGCCGGAGACCTCAGGCGCAACGTCTGTGGCCTCAACATAGATCACGTCGATCCAGCCGTACTGGTTGGTCTGGAACCAGATGGGGCTCTTGTCCTTGTAGTACTTGACCACATTAGACAAGGAGGTGCTCACCTTGGTGCTGTCGCCGTTATCCGGGTTGACCAGATAAATCGCCACGTCGCTGGTAACTGCGTAGTAGGCCGTAGCACCTGCAACGGTAGAAAAGAGGACGCCAGACTGGTAGTTGTAATCGCCAGTACCATATGTGTTGCCAGAAATCGTAACATTCTTCCAGCCGTTGTTGGTGTACTCGCTGTAGGTGTAAAGTCCGGTAGCAGTTATCTCAGTTGTGCCGGGGATATACATCACGTTCAGCGGCTGATGGGCGACACCGTTGATAACGGCGTCATACTGCCTGTAATTCTGATACACGTTGACAAAGGACACGGGGTCAGTGATGAACGCGTAGTTGCTGACAGGCTCGACAGTGTTGGTGCTCTGGTTGGCCGCGTTGATGATCAGGACGTAGCCGGCCCAAGCTTTTGAATTGTTGCTGATGACTGCACCGTCACCATCAAGTACCGCAGCGCGAATACCGTCTCGATAGTTATTAGGTGTCGAAGCCATAGCGTAGTTTGCCGGCTTTCCTGCTGCGCCATTTGCAACAACATAGGGGTTACCGGCAGAGGCGAAGTTGTAGGTGGACTCAGAGGACAAATCCGCAATGTTCTCAAAGCCCTCAACAACATCGTATCCAGCGAAGACATAGCCGTTCTTGGAGTAGTCAAGGCTCCACTTTGCAATGAAGAACACGGTGTCACTGTTGACGAGCTTGTGTTCAGCGGCAGTACCGATCGCGTCGGCGTCGCCGGCCTCAAGACGCCAAGGATTGGCGGTCGTACCAGAACCATCGATGGCTTCGGCTGCAGCAATATGAAGGACAGAGTAATCACTGTAATCGCCGGTAGCAGGCTCCCAGTTTACAAGAGCGCCCACCGCAGCATCAGCGGCCCTCTCAGCGACATCTGAAGTACCATAGGCTACAGCACCGGGAACGAACTTTACAGTCGCGGTAGTCTTATCTTCCTTCAGGACTGTGACTACGGCAGCGTAGGCGCCGGCGCCAATCTTTTCAGGAGTGACAGTACCGGTTATAACGCCAGCACCCTCGTCGGGCGCCCCTGCGACTTCCTTGACGCCGAGGATATTGTCGTGTGCGTCAAGATACAGGGAGTAGGTCTTGCCGATGGCGGTGTCGCCAAGCCTCGCAATATTCTTACCGTCGTTATAAGCGTAAGTGCAGTTGTAAAGATAGGTCTTCCCGTCGGTGCCCTTCAATCCGGTTATCGTTGCGGCTCCATCGGACTTTATTATGGCGCTTACGGTAACGTTGACAGGAGTTATCTTGGCGGGGTCTACGAGCTTGCTGATCTGAGTGTTATCGCTGAAAGCAGTTCCGGTGTAAGTAGTACCGGCAGTGACACCGCTGACAGGCACAGCATAGGACGCCAGATAGTCCTTCTTCGCAAAGCTGATAGGCGCGTTGCCCAATGTCTTGGTCTGTCCGGACCCGGTGCCTCCAACGCCGGAGTAGGCCACGGGGGTTGTATCGTAATAGTTGTTGTAATAAGTTGTGACCTGATAGCTGGCGGGAATGGCAGCATTGCCGCCGATTTCCACAGCCGCGTCAGCAGAATTTACATAGGTCAGGAAGGTGTCCACATAGACGATGCGATCAGCATAGACACGGGTCCAACGGCCCTGGCCGCCGATAGCCCTACCAGGAGCAAGGCTGGTCTCCGTGCGGCTAATGGACACGGTAGTAGGAGTGCTACTACCGGGCACCGCGTTCGCCACGCCATTGGTGTAGACCTTAAGAGTGTTGTTATAAGTAGTGGTGGTCAGCTTAGCCGCGGTGTAAACAGCGGCCTGGGACACAGGAGCCCAAGACTCAAGCAGAGCCTTGTCGGCAACGGTCTTCAGGCTGACGACAGGAGTGTCAGGCCAAGTGTAGGTGACAGTGTAGACGGTGCAGGGGGCCTTCCAGTCGTCAACGTCCGTGCTGGTGGTGACACTCATCAGCTTCTTGCTGATGGAGGCATAGCCCACGTTGGGATAGAGGGTGGGAGCCACACGGTCGGTCTTGGTGGCCGCGTCGAAGGTGTACTGGGCGACAGCGCCACGGGGAGTGGCCTTGGCAGGATCGAGGGAGACGTTCTTGGAGATGCCGGACTTGGTGGCGTCGGAAAGAACGTTGTACTGCCAGTTGTTGCCGGTGTACTCGCCATTGCTGTCATAGCCAAGAGCACGGAGCAACATGGCCTGGACCTCATAGCCGTTGATCTGCTTGTTGGGCTGAACGGCGCCGGTGTCGTAGCCCTTCAGCACGCCCTTGTTGTAGCAGAAGCCGATGTAGCCCTTTGCCCAGGGAGCAACGTCGGCATCGGTGAACCTGTCGGCGTAGCTGCCGTACTTGACAGCGACCTCAGCGTCAGTAGAGCCGGTGTCGCCGGTCATGATACGGTAGATGATAGCCGCCATCTGTCCACGGGTGATGTTGGCCGCGGTGTGCAGGTCTCCGTCGGGATAGCCCTGCAGAACACCGTAGTTCTGCAACGCAGTGATGGCCGCAGTGTAATCGTCCGCAGCATACGCAGGCAAGATCAGCACGCCCACCACCATGACTACCGCCAAGACCAAGCACAGGGTCTTCTTCAGAGTCTTCATGTAGTGTTTCCTCCTTAGAAACATAGCTCCCAGTTGGAAATGAACCTTTTCGATATAAAATCCGCAAAAATCCAATCGAAATGTGAAAAACCCGAATGGCTGAAAATACATTGCGCGCGACCTTGTGACTTTTTTGCGACTTCTACATATATTTCCAAATCGTTGACTTTTGAATATCAAGTATGATATAATAATTTATTTATGCTTTCATTATTCTTCTACTAAAATATCCCAATTCCTGAAAAATATCCATATCCGTTTGACAAATACAAATTAATGATGTAAATTATCTGTGTATGTCTTATTACTAAGGGAGGATCAACCTATGGATATATTCACCAAGCTTAAGCACGGCAACGTCCAGGCCGAGGAGGCCCGGAGGCTGGGCATCTACCCCTATTTCCATGCTCTGGAATCGAGGCAGGACGTGGAGGTCATAATGGAGGGCAAGCGCCGGATAATGCTGGGGTCCAACAACTATCTGGGCCTGACCACCAACCCCCGCGTCATCGAGGCCGGCATAAAGGCCATCGAGAAGTACGGCACTGGCTGCTCCGGCTCCCGGTTTTTGAACGGCACCCTTGAGCTCCACCTTGAGCTTGAGGACAAGCTGGCAAAATTTCTGGGCAAGGAGGGCGTGGTCACCTTCTCCACGGGCTTTCAGTCAAATCTGGGCATAATCTCCGCCGTGGTGGGCCGTGGGGATTACGTCATTTGCGACCGTGAGAACCACGCCAGCATCTACGACGGGTGCAAGCTGAGCTACGGGACCATGCTCCGCTATCATCACAGCGATATGGTGGACCTTGAAAAACAGCTTCAAAAGGTCCCGGAGGAGGCCGGTTGCCTCATCGTCACCGACGGCGTGTTCTCCATGGGCGGCGACATCGCAAACCTCCCGGAGATAGTGAAGCTGGCCCGGAAGTACGGGGCCAGGGTCATGGTGGACGACGCCCATGCCCTTGGCGTCATCGGCAAGGGCGGCCGGGGCTCGGCCAGCTACTTCGGCCTTGAGGACCAGGTGGACATATACATGGGCACCTTCTCCAAGTCCTTGGCCTCCCTCGGCGGCTACATGGCGGCCAGCGCCAACGTCTGCGACTACGTGCGCCACGCCTCCCGGCCTTTCATCTTCTCCGCCAGCATCACCCCCGCCAGCTGCGCCACGGCCATGGCGGCGCTGGACGAGCTCATAGCCCACCCGGAGCTGGTGGACAACCTTCAGCACATCTCCGCCTACTTCAGAAAACAGCTCACGGACCGGGGCATAAAAATACGGCAGAGCGAGACGCCCATAATCCCCATTTATACATATGAGATGATAGACACCCTGACCATAACGAAGCAGCTCTTTGACGAGGGCGTGTACGTCAACACCTCCATTCCCCCGGCGGTGGCCCCCCACGAGTGCCTTCTGCGCACCAGTCTCATGGCCACCCACACCGAGGCCCTTGTTGAGGAGGCCGCGGGCATCATCGAAAAAGTCCTGAAGGCCAACGGCTTATGCTGACTTGTGATAAGGTGGCCCTTGTCACCGGCGGCTCCAGCGGCATAGGCCTCGCGGCGGTGAACGCGTTGGCAAAAGCCGGGGTGCGCGTCTATGAGACCAGCCGCCGCGACATAGAGCTTGAAAACGCCGTCCACCTCCCCGGCGACGTCACCGACGAGGCCGCCATGGAAATGGTCGTGAAAACCGTCCTTGACCGGGAGGGGCGCATAGACATACTTGTCTGTTGCGCCGGCTTCGGCATCTCCGGGGCCGTGGAATATACCGCCCTTGAGGCCGCCAAGCGCCAGCTTGACGTGAATTTCTTCGGCGTGGTGAACGCGGTCAAGGCCGCGCTCCCCGGTATGCGTCAGCGCAAAGCCGGGAGGATAGTGGTGGTGAGCTCCGTGGCCGGGGCTATCCCCATTCCCTTCCAAACCTACTACTCCGCCTCAAAGGCCGCTCTCAACGCCTACGTCTCCGCCCTTCGCGGCGAACTTCGCCCCTTCGGCGTGACGGCGACGGCTGTGATGCCCGGCGACATGTCCACCGGCTTCACCGACGCCCGCGAGAAGTCCCCGAAGGGCGACGGTGAGTACTCCGGCCGTATCTCCCGCTCCGTCTCCCGTATGGAGCGCGACGAGCGCGGCGGCATGTCCCCCGACGTGGCCGGGGCATATATCCGCAAAATTTCCCTCCGGCGCTCCGTTCCCCCCTCCTCCACCATCGGGCTGTCCTATAAGGCCCTTGTGGCGCTGTCGAGGCTCCTCCCCGCGAGGCTCGTAAACTGGGTGGTATATTTACTCTACGCCAAGTGATTTTACCCAAAATAATTACAAAACCCGCCGTATTTACACCCGGCGGGTCATTTTTATTATCCGTTCTGATACCAACCTGTAACCCTATTCGCTGGACTTTTCGAGTTTGTCGGGGTATAATACTGATACTAATATCTAATTAAAATGAGCCATTCGCGACGGTCTTTTTCGCGTCGTCGTCGCTGAACACGCTTTACTTCGGGCTCCCTTCGGTCGCCCTCAGGCGCTGTGTTCGCTCCTCCTCTCCCCACCGGGCCACGGCCCGCCGGGGACCCCGGTTGCGTCAGCCGCCTTGGAAATACCAATGGGTATTCCCTGCGGCGTCTTCCTTGCCTGACACGAAAAATCCTCGCCGCTCGGTGTCTTCTTTTAATTAGATATTAGTATGATAAGAAAAAAGGAAGAAATTATATTTTTTCAAAAGGAGTGAGACAGAATGAAGAAATTTACGGCGTTTTTCCTCGCCCTTTCTTTGCTCGTCACCCTGTCCGCCTGCGCGGGAGGTCCGAAAAACCCGGCTCCCAGCAAGTCGACTAACCCACCCCAGACCGAGCCGCCCGCCACGGAGCCCGCCCCCACCGACCCGCCCATAAGCGCTCCACGGTTCACGAAGGAGGAGCTTCCCCGGCTCGACGGGTCCACCTCCACCGCGCCACTGGCCATCTCCATGGTGTCGCTGATGCTGGGCGTGAGCGAGGCCGAGGCGGAGCCCTTAATATCCTTTTCCCGGACCACCAACTCATATTATAATCTTCTCTACGGCAACGCCGATCTCCTCATAGTCAGCGAGGGCAACGAGGAGGTCTACGCCGAGCGCGAGAGCATGGGCTTTGAGTGGGAGCAGACGCCCTTCGCCACCGACGCCTTTATCTTCGTGGTAAACGAAAATAACCCGGTGGACTCCATCACCGTGGACGAGGCCCGGCGGATATACACCGGCGAGATAACCAACTGGTCGCAATTGGGCGGCGCGGATCAGGAGATAATACCCCTCCAGCGCAACCCTGAGGCCGGCAGCCAGTCCCTGATGGAGAAGCTGGTCATGAAGGGCACCCCCATGATGGAGGCCCCCAAGGAGTATGTGGCCGAGTCCATGGGCGGGCTCATGGAGGCCGTCAGGGGCTACGATTCCTCCGCCGGGGCCATCGGCTACTCCGTCTACTACTACGCCGAGGAGATGCGGGCCGCCGAGGGGCTGAAGCTCTTGAAGCTTGAGGGCGTGGCCCCGGAGCCCGACGCCATACGCACAGGGGCCTATCCGCTCACAAATCCCTACTACGTGGTTATCCCCGCCTCCGCCCCTGAGGGCTCCCCCACCCGCGTCATTCGGGACTGGCTTTTGGGGGAGAACGGCCAGCGTCTGGCCGCTCAGGAGGGGTACGTGTCCGTGATGGACTTCCCCACCACGCCGAAGGAGACCCTCCCCACCGTGGGAACGCGGCTATTTGAGGAGTACACCGGCGAGCTCACGCCGAACAATTACGGTATCCTCATTCCCTACGCCGGCCTTCGCGTGTCGGACAGCGAATTTGCCGTCAGCGGCTGTGTGTACGGCCTCATGACCCCCCGCGGGGAGGTGGTGGTTGACCCGGTCTACTCCGACGTGTGGACCACCGGCGAGCTCATGGTCCTGACCCGCGGCCAGGGCGGCGTGGAGAGCGTGGCCGTGGCCGCCAAGAGCGGCGTCTGGTGCACGGATTTTGAGTACCTCGCCGCCATCGGCAGCAGTGAGGGCGTGGTCCTTTTCCGGGACAACAACGTGACGCTCATCTACGCCTCCGGCGAGACCGAGGGCACCTACACCCCGGCGGATCTGGGCATAACCGACGAGCAGTTTGAGCTTATGCGCATGGGCCCCATCGAGGGCGGCGGCGGTGAGTGGCTGGGCGACAAGGTCTCCGTGGGCTACGAATACTCGGAGGACGGCTCAAACGCCACCGTCCTCTACTTCGACCTCACCTCCCACACCTTAAAGCGCGCCGACGCGGAGACCTGGGCCAGCTTCTACTCAGACAACGAACCCCGTCAGCCCATAGTCGAGGGGGCTTGGTATATCTACGACTCCGTCCTCGGCGAGGACGCCCCGGCCATACTGTGCCTCACCGACTGGAACGAGGACGTGAGCCGCGGGACCTACACCTACTTCTACGAGGACGGCACCCCGATCCCCTCCCTCACCACCACCGGCAACCCGGTGAGACTTGTGGGCGGCCTCGTCGAAAAGCTCGACACCAACATGGTCACCTACTACGATCTCAACACCCTTCAGGTAGTCTTCAGAACATATTTAGGCTACGAGGGCGACTGATATACAAAAAGCTCCCCGCCGCGTTGATGCGGCGGGGAATTTTTCATTTTTCCTTTTTGTTTTTCAGATGCACAAGCAAAAATCCGACTCCGCTCAGAATAAGGCAGATCGAGGACACCAGAAACATGTACCTCGGAAGGGCCGCCTCCTCGTACAAAATAAAGGCCAAGAAATAGCATATCCCCCCAATAAAATCAAGTATCGCCGCGGTGAGATAGTTAAGTATTTTTTTCATAACAAGCCAGCTCCTTCTCATTTACCGATTTGCCAAGCATGAAATATCCGTGTTTAAAGATTATATCACACGATTGCCCAATATGCAACCAGAATGAACCTGTTTTTTCATACGCCCGCGCCCCTGTCCCTTTTAAGGAGGAAAAATATAACTGCCTGTAAATCATAAGGTCTTCGGAAAACCGGAGGCTTGATTTACTCTCCCGCCAAGTCCATGCCAAGCCCGTTTGCCCACGCCATCACATCATCGGCGGAGGCACTGGCGGAAAAACGGTGGCCGTCCAGCCATGTCGCTCCGCTGGCGGCGGAACGAAGCGCGGAATCGCTCCTGCCAAAGCCGCTGCTGGCAGAGGTGCAGAAAGCCACCAATGTCTTGCCGGAAAAGTCGTAGCTCTCGATAAAGGTACTCATGATACGCGGCGCTTCGCCCCACCAATAAGGTTTCGGATGTTATCTAATAAAAAGCCGGCGGCAAACTTAAAATGCCACGCAGAAAGCCGCTCGGAGAGCCCACAGAGCCACGAGGAACCCCGAAAGGGAAAAAGGCCGTGGAGAGGGTGCAAAAAGCCGCCACGGACCGCAGAGAGGGCGCAGGGACTATTTGAGCGGATGGAACATGCTGACGGAGCGGGAACCCGCGGCCCGCTCCCGCTCAATGTTCCCATATGAGGCATAGACGGTTTAAGGTACCGGCGCAAAATTTCTCAAATGGAGGGCAAACATGGTAGACAAAAACAAACTTGTGGATAATAGCACGCGCCAACAATTCACATTTCGGTTCGTTGCAGATAGCTTTGCACAGCTCAAGCGGGCTGAGGTCGGTGTAGGTGGTAGTCGGCAGCAGGTTTTCAAAGCGATAGTCAATGACGGACCACAGGCCGGAGAGTCCGCTTGAGGAAAGCGGGACATCTCCCAAGCCGCGGATTTCAAGCGGATATGGTGCCGTGAGCTCCGAAAAGGTTTTTGAGAATATAGCGAGCATTTAAAACATCCTCCCTTGATTTTTCGGGTGGAGGCCGGTATAATAGGATTACCGGCCTCCGTTGTGGTGGTTGGTGGAGCCTCTTGCATCTTGCTTTGACCGGCGCTGATGCAAGGGGCTTTTCTCATACGCTCAGTACAAACCGGGTCGTGGTGGTGGGCTTGCTGTACTGCCCGTAAAGGTCTGCATGGTCGGCCTTGAAGCTCTTGCTGTCGAAGCGGTTGCTCACCACGTTTTTCCATGTGGCTTTCCATCCGTCACCCTGGAGGGTTTCGGTGCTTTGCTCCACCATGGCGGCCTTGAGCTTATCGGTCAATGCCTCAGCCTCAGCTTGGAGCTCTTCAATCATGGCCCGGACGCTCAGCAAATCCCTTGCGGTGGTGTTGATTTCGTTGGCGCTCATTGTGTGTACCTCCTTAATATTTCATCGTTTGGAGAACTCCGGCGGTGGGTGGCTATCTTTCACTTTTCGTGCGCCTCGTTGGGTCGCCTTACCGAATCCATTTCCCACACTTACTGTCCGTTCTTGATGCTATCGTCCGCGGCAGCCGATGCCTTTCGCTGTTTTCTTTTGTCCTCCCTTGATGATACTATAATACCGCACTTATTAAGTGAATTCAAGATGGGATATTGCACAAATTATTAAGTGAATATTTGTGCAATATATACACTTGTTAAGTGATTGTGTTTGTGATATAATGCGGATAATGGGAAAAATGTTGACATCACAGCATGTCCCAGCAAATTAAAAAGGGGGTATGATTTTGGCTTCCCAAAAGTACACCGAGGCACGTAGAGACGGCAACCGCCGTTGGGATGCTGCAAACCTCGACCGTGTTTCGATTGCTATGCCAAAGGGCAAGAAGGACGTTGTAAAAGCCCATGCGGAAGGTCATGGAGAAAGTCTTAACGGCTTTATCAACCGCGCCATTGTGGAGACGATGGAGCGGGACGAAGGAGGTATACAGGAATGAGCGGCAAAGAATTGGCTAAAAGCCTTATCGACCAGATCCCGGAAAGCAAGATGTTCTATGTGCTCGCCTATCTCCAGGGCGCGGCGATCCCGGATGAAACGCCCAACGCTGAGACGGTCACCGCTATGGAGGAGCTTGACAACGGAGGCGGGCAGCTGTTCACCGGCTCCACCAGCCGGCTCTTTGACGCGCTTATGGGGGATTGACGATGCTGGACGTAAGATATTCAGCCCAGTTCAAAAAGGACTTCAAGCTGTGCGTCAAACGCGGCTGTGACATGAAGCTCCTGCAATCCGTCATTGACACGCTGCGCGCGCCGGCCGCACTCCCGGCAAAGAACCGGGATCACGCCCTCACAGGCGATTGGTCGGGGTATCAGGAGTGCCACATACTCCCGGATTGGCTTTTGGTGTACCGGGTTTCCGGGAGTGAGTTACAGCTTGCCAGGACGGGGACGCACTCGGATCTGTTTGGCAAATAATATAGGCCGGGGAATGCCCCAACGTCACAAACATACGCACCCCAACATGGTGGCATTCAATGGAAGAAAACACCCAGGAATAGAACGCAGTAGGAGAAAATGTCGGTTTCAAAAGCACAACAAAAGGCCGTCGCAAAATACGAGGCCAAGGCGTATGACAAGACACTTGTGAGGTTTCCGCGCGGTGAGCTCGATATAATCAGGGCCCATGCCGACGGCAAGGGAGAGAGCGTCAACGGCTTTATATTGCGGTCCATACGTGAGACAATGGAGCGGGACAGCTCCGCAGAATAAAGGAGGCGGACAGCATGGAGGACACAGGGATTAACACAATATTTGTGCCTGATACGCACTCCGATCTGCGAGGAGTGACAGCATGGGCAAGGTGATACTAAAAGACGAAAGTACGCTTGTTTTTCAACCTCTTCTTGCGAAGAAAGTGGGACTGAATGGCGCAATTGTTTTACAACAGGTACATTATTGGCTCGAACAGAAAAGGACTCGCAAGAAACCACAGCAAGACGGCAGATATTGGGTATATAACAGTTTTTCAAAGTGGGGCGAACGATTTCCCTTTTGGTCTGAGCGCACAATCAAAAGAACATTTGCAGAGCTTGAGAAATCCGGTCTTTTGCTGACCGGTAATTATAATAAGTGCGGATTTGATCGCACGAAATGGTATAGCATCGACTATGAAAAACTCCATGAATTGATGAACTTACAAGCCGAGGAAGAAAAAACGACTACCGGCAAATGAGAAAACAGCTTTTTCTCCAATTATGCACCGTTTACATCGTGCCATATTGTCACGATGTAACGTGTCAATATATCCCTTTTGATTGTGCCAGTATTTCACCAGCAATACCATAGAGTAACACAAAGAGTACAAACATAGACACCCGTATGTTAACACATACGGGTAAAGAAGAGTAAAGTATAGATTTTCGGTCCGAAAATCCAAGGTAAATAGAGTTTTCGGCCCGAAAATCCCCGGAAACTCTATCTGGAGAAAAACGCAAGGTGACAAAAATTGAACAGCGAAGAATACTGCATCTACCTTCGAAAATCGCGGGCAGACATGGAGGCGGAGGCCCACGGGGAGGGCGAAACTCTCGCCAGACATGAAAAGCTGCTTTTAGAGCTCGCAAAGCGGAAAAAAATCACCATTACGCAGATTTACCGGGAAATCGTTTCCGGGGACACGATAGCCGCCCGCCCCGTTATGCAACAGCTCTTACAGGAAGTCCAGGATGGGCGTTGGGCCGATGTGCTTGTGGTGGAGGTGGAGCGCCTTGCCCGTGGTGATACCATAGACCAGGGCATTGTAGCTCAAACTTTCACAGCTACGGAAACGAAAATAATAACCCCGCTCAAAGATTATGACCCCACAAACGAATTTGACGAAGAATACTTTGAGTTTGGGCTTTTTATGTCCCGCCGCGAATATAAGGCCATAAACCGCCGTCTTATCCGTGGACGCGAGGCCGCGAGCAAAGAAGGAAAATTTGTAAACAGTACGGCCCCGTATGGATATAAACGAGTACGTGTGGAGAGCGGGAAGGGCTGGACGCTTGAGATAGTCCCGGATGAAGCGGAGATGGTAAGGCTTATATATCGGCTCTATACCGAGGGGGAACCCATGCCGGACGGCTCAAAGTGCGAAATAGGCCCCAAGAGGATATGCCGGATATTGGAGGCCGCACACGTTCCGACCCCAGCCGGCGGGAGGCAATGGAGCGGGAGAACCGTTGAAGTCATTTTGCAAAACCCGGTCTATATCGGGAAAATCCGCTGGAGCCGTCGCAAGACAAAGCGTAAGATGGAAGACGGCAAAGTAGAGAAAGTACGCTATGTCTCCCCTGATGAAACATGGATTATTTCAGATGGACTGCACGAACCGATAATATCAGAGCCAACTTTTGAAGCGGCGGCAGAAAAATTGGCGCGACATGGGCCTGTTCCCGTCCCGCTCGCAGGAACGATAAAAAACCCCTTTTCAGGTATCGCTATATGCGAAAAATGTGGCCGGACGCTTTCGCTCCGCTCACATCCCACATATCCCATGTTGAAATGTCCAAATCGCTTTTGTGATAACGTGGGAACGGGATTAGAAGTTTTTGAAAAGGCGGTGCTTGAGGGCCTTTCAGATTGGCTCGACGGCTACCGCCTGCAATGGGACAGCTCAGATCCAACGCCAGATGACGAAGCGGAACAGCTTGCACGCCTTGCACTCAGGAAAACAGAAAATGAGCTTGAGACGCTGAAAAAGCAGCTCACGCGAGCGCATGAACTGCTGGAGCGGGATATATACGACGTGGAGACATTCCTTGACCGCTCCCGCGCTATATCCGCTCAGATTACGAAGGCAAACCAGGACATAGAAGCGGCCCGCTCCGCCCTCTCCGATGCAGAGCGCAACGCAGAGCACAAAAAGACCCTCATTCCGAATGTTGAAAAGTTGCTTGATGTGTACCGCCTGTTGCCAGACGCAGAGGCAAAAAATGCTATGCTTAAGCAAGTGCTTGAGAAGGTGACATACAGGCGAGACGAGCGGACAGGAAAAAACCGGCCACACGATAATTTTCAGATTACGCTTTATCCAAAGTTACCACCGGCGGAGGGCAAATAAATTTCCCCCGCTGTTTATGGTATTGTGGGTAACGTCCGAAGCCCCACCAGATGGGATAGCCGATGAATACCACGTCGTACTGCTCCATGTTCTCCACAGAGCCGGTGATGGCCGGGCGGGCATCGGGGTCGTCCATCTCTATGGAGGAGCGGCTGCGGGAGTTGCCGTAGTCTAAATCCGCGTCCGTATAGGGCTGCTCCGGCGTGATCTCATAAAGGTCAGCGCCAAGTCCGTCCGCCAGCTTTTGCGCCACGCCCTCGGTGTTGTTGGTGGCGGAGAAATAGGCGACTAGGATTCTTTTGCCGCCCTCCGGGGCCTCGCTGGGCTCAGAGGAAGTGCTGTCTGCCGGTTCATTGGGCGTTTCGCTTTCATTTTTCGTGTCGGAGGGAGCCTCCGTGCCGTTTTGGGGCGGTTCGGTGTTGTCAGGAGCCTCATGTTCCCCGCCGCAGGCCGCAAGGGACAGGACAATCATAGTTGCCAGTAAAATTGCTGTGAACTTTTTCATTTTTACTTCAAACCTCCGTATTGCTCATCATCCACCGGCTCCAGCCACTGGTTGGAGCCGTTTTCTCCCGGAACCTCAATAGCGAGGTGGGAAAACCAGCTGTCTGGTGCGGCCCCGTGCCAGTGCTTCACGCCGGCAGGGATGTTGACGCAGTCACCGGGCTTCATCTCCACAGCGGGCTTTCCCCACTCCTGATAATATCCCCGTCCGCCGACACAGATGAGGATTTGCCCGCCGCCCTTGTCCGCGTTGTGGACATGCCAGTTATTCCGGCATCCCGGCTCGAAGGTCACGTTGAAGATACCCACCTGCTCGCGGGACACCGGGGCAAGGTAGCTCTGACCAGAAAAATACTGCTTGAAGCCGTCGTTGGGCGTGCCGATGGGGAAAAGAATGGTGTTTTGATACCTGTCCTTCTCCGTAAGCTCCGGCTCTGATTCGTTCCAAACGTCCTTGGCAAGCCGGAACACCGCCCACGTTTTGGGCCAGCCCACATAGAAGCCCACATGGGTCACAATGGCGGCGATCTCGGCTCTCGTCACGCCGTGGGCCTTGGCGTTCTCCATGTGGTAGATGAGGGACGAGTCCGTGATGCCGGAGCTCATCAGCGCCACCACGGTGATGACGCACCGGGTTTTCAGGTCGATGTCCTGATTGTTCCAGTTCTCGCCAAAGAGAACATCGTCGTTAAAGTGGGCGAAGTCCGGTGCGAATGTGCCGATCTGATTTCTTCCTGCGGTTTGAGTGATTTTTTCCATGTTGTTTTCCTCCTATATTTGAATTTTAAACTACATTTCCGGCCTTCTGTTTGCCGTTCTGCGCCATCACGCCCACCAGAGCGTGGGGCACATACAATTCTTCCAGATATTCGATCTCGTCCCGCGTAAGCTCCAGCTCAATGGCCTTGGCCGCGCCGTCCACATGGGAAAATTTCGTCGCCCCCACCACCGGGGCCGTCACCTTTGTGAGCAGCCACGCAAGCGAAATTTCCGTCATAGACACGCCCCGCCGGTCCGCCAGCTCCGCCACGCGGGCAATGATCCTGCCGTCGGCCTCCGCTGTGGCGTCGTACTTGAATTTCGCGTAGGCGTCCTCCCGCAAACGTTTTGAAGTTTCTCCGGGGCGTTTGGAGAGCCGCCCGCCCGCCAAGGCGCTGTACGGCGTCATGGCGATATTCTGGTCTTTGCAGAAGGGCGTCATTTCCCGCTCCTCCTCGCGGGCGATCAGGTTGTAATGTCCTTGAATAGAAACAAATTCCGTGAGGCCGTGTTCGCGGGCATAGAAGTTTGCCTTTGCCAGCTGCCAGGCGAAACAGTTGGAGATGCCGATGTACCGCGCTTTCCCCGACTTCACCGCGTTGTCCAGCCCCTCCATGATCTCCTCCATGGGCGTGTGGTAGTCCCACATATGATAGATGTAGAGGTCCACATAGTCCATGCCGAGGTTGCGAAGGCTCTGATTGAGGTAGTTTTCAATGTGCTTCTGCCCGCTGACGCCGGCGTCGATCTCGTCTTGCGTCCGGGGCGTGAACTTGGTGGCTACACATACCTCGTCCCGCTTCGCGAAATCCCGCAGCGCCCGACCCACATATTGCTCACTGGTGCCGTTTTGGTAGGCAATGGCGGTGTCATAAAAATTGATGCCCAAATCAAGCCCGCGCCTGATGATCTCCCTCGTCCGCTCCTCGTCCACCGTCCAGCTGTGCTGTCCCGTGGCGGCGTTCCCGAAGCCCATACAGCCCATGCAGATACGGGAGACGGTCAGATTGGATTTTCCGAGTTTCGTGTATTTCATCTTTTATTCTCCTAACAGCGTTCTCGCGCAGTTGTAGACGATCTCATAGATCGACATAAACACGTAATTGACCCCTGCCTCCTCCATGGCCGCCCGCTGCTTTTCGGTGACGTAGGTGTAGGGGCAGATACCAAACATGAAGGGGAAAAAGGTGTATATGAAATCCCGCTTCTGCGCCGCAGTCATTTCCGGGAAGTATTTGTCAAGGCACGCCTCCACAGTGCGAATGGCCTCTCCATACGCGACCTTGAACGCCGCCAGATGCTCCGATCGACTGCCGGTCTCCATGTCGTAGTGGTTCATGGACATGATTTTGAGAAGCTGTGCGCGGTCCTCCAGAGAATGAGCCAACATAGCGGCAAATTCGTCCTTGGTCATATTATCGACCCGCTCCATGGTTTCCTTGAGTGAGCCGATCCACATCTCATATTCCCGCTTCAGTAAAGCCAGAAAGATTTCTTCCTTCGTCTGAAAGTAGTTGTAGATAGATGTGCGCGTAAAGCTTGTAGCGTTTCCAATGTCCTTCAGCGTGATTTCCTTAAAGCTCTTAGTTTTATAGAGCGCTTCGCAGGCGTTGATGATTTCCTCTTTCCGGGCTTCCGTCAGCTCCGGCGATCCCTTTGGCATCTCGCGTCCTCCTTATTGCTCCCGCGTCTTTTTGAAAGACAGGCATTTTCCAATCACATCGCCGGTCCTGAGATACTGATAGGTGGGGAACTCAAATAGCACCGGCTTCAGGGCCTCGTAATTGACCTTGCCCTTTTCAGTGAGATGCTCCTCCGCCACATAGGTGTTGTCAATGGCGCAGATGAAGCTCTCAAAATTGGGCGTGTTGTAGATGTCCACAACGTTGCACTCCATCGTCAAAGGAGACTGGCGAATGACCGGCGCGCCGGCGTCCCCAAGGTCGTATGCAAACACGGCGGACTTATCCGCCTTCGCCCCGCTGACCGAGCCCACATAATCTGTCTCCGGCAGCATGGCCTCGTCCACAAGGTTGATGGAGAGCTTTCCCGTCTCCTTGATGCACCCGTTGATAAAGTGCGGCGCGGCAAGACTGACCAGCACCCGGTCATGACCGATGATCCCGATATGCGCCACCAGCGTCCACGTGGGTTTCTCCCCGTTCATAGCGCCGATGACCGTCACCGGCGTAGGATAAAGCGCCAGCAGTGACCCGACATTTTTCTTCATAAAGCAAGCCTCCTGACCCGAAATATATTCTGACACCGTGTCAGCGTGGTTAGTATAACACTATCCTGACACGGTGTCAATATGCTTTTTATTAAAAATGTTGCGGGTCGCTGTTTTTCCCTTTACTCTGTGGGGTGTGTCCTTTGCGTGCCAAATCTTTACTGTATGCTCTCCGTTTTCTCTATCGTATCTCCGCAGTCGTCGAGCAGCGGTTTGCCGGCGATGACGCAGATCTGGGACTTTTGCTCAAGCTCGTCCAAGGTGTCGGCGAAGGCGGCGAGCTGTGACTTGGTGGTCCTCAAAACCTCGCCTCTCACCCGCTGAATGTCCTCGCCGGTGCGGCCGGTGAAGTACATGGCGGCGGCCTTGGCGGCCTCCTGCCGTGGGGTCATCACCGGCTCCATGGCGCCGATGGTGGAGATTATATATTTATCCACACTCTCGCCGGAGGCGGCGAACTTACGCAGTACGCTCCCGGACTCGGCGAAAACGCCCAAGCTCCCGGCGCAGTGGGGGTCACGGTAGCTTGAAAAGCTGACGCCGCCGCTCTCGCTGACGGACATGTTCACGCCGTAGGCCCCGCCCTTGACGCGGACGCTGTTCCAGAGATAGTCGAGGGTCAGGAGCTTCGCCGCCACGCTCATGGAGCCGTCAAATTTCTTCCCGACGGATCTGAGCTTCCCCGCCCTGCCGGTAAATCCGATGGCCGCGGGGATCGAAAAGCCCTCGGCGGGGCGTGAAATGGGCTCATAGTCCGCGGTCTTGCCCCTGTCCCCCTCAGGCAGTATGCCGAGGGCCTTTTTCACGTACTCCGGGTCCGCCTTGCCCGTCAGGGAGAGTGTCACCCGGCCCTTTACGAATATCTTTCTCAAAAGCCCCGCGAGCTCGGCGCAGAGCTCCTTCCCGGCGGTGTCGAAGGACTTTTCCGTCTCCTGAAGGAACCGAAGCTGTGACACGCCCGACAGTCTGTCGCTGACGGCGGAGGCCCCGGTGAGGCCCGCCCCGGCCCTAATGACGGCGAAGGCGTTGCCCGACGTCATCATGGCCTGCTCCCGGCCTATACGGCGCTGGCGCAGAAGGTTATATACGGCGTTGGCGTCCTCAAAGCGGGTATCAAGAAGTATCTCCCGCAGAAGCTCCACGCTCTCGTCCTTGCGCTCCGGGAGCATGGCGACCATAACGCCTACCACCGGCACGGCATGGCCCTCGCCGTCCTCGTAGACCGTGGGGGCCACGCTGAAGCTGCCCAGCTTCTCCCTTATGATGCCGCTTATCTCAAGGGCCGTGTGCTCACCCGTGGCAAGCTTGCCAAGAAGCTCACAGGCGGTGGGGAGCTTCAAAAGCTCCTCGTTCGTAAGATCGTCGGCCCTGAAGTGGAGCCCAAGGTAGGTTATCCCCCCGGTCTCCACGTCCTGACGTAGAAGGTCCCGGCCCTCCAGCTTCTCAACGCTGTACGGAAGGTCCGCGCCCCGCTCCGGTATGTCGGAGAGGGCGAGCTGCGGGAGCGTGGCGAGCTTTTCCTTATCGTCCACCTCGGACTGGAAGGCGCGAAGGGCCGCAAACTCCTCCATCACCTTTTTGACCTGGCCCTCGTCCCAGCCGGCCTTTATGCCGGCAAGGGCCTTGGCGTCCCTCGCCCTGCGCTCCTCGCCCAAAGTCCGGGAGGGGATCAGCACTACCCTCGCGGTGTGGCCGTTCTCCAAAAAGACCTCCCGCAAAAGCTTTTCAAAGCCGCCCTCGTCTATCATGGCGCGGAGGGTCTTGAACGTCTCCTCGTAGCTCAGATTCTGGGCCGGGTCGCCGCCGTAGAGCCAGCTCTCAAGAGACTGCATGGCGAACACAAGACCCCTGGGCATACGCCCGAAGTCCTTCTCACGGCTTGCAAACTCCACCTGGTTTAGTATGGCGTTGAGCTCCTTGTGGTCAAGGCCCTCCGCCTGCTCACGGAGCACCCTGTACACGGTGTTAACAAGCTCGTCCTTTTTCTCCACGGACGTGTTGCGGGCCACCATCACGAGGTAATTTTGCTGTATGCCGTCGTAGCTTGACAGCGTCAGGTCCTGGCAGAGCCCCGCGTCCAGCACGGCCTTTTTGAGGGGCGACTCGTTGGTCCCGCAAAGGGCTTGGGCCAAAACGGCGCAAGCCATGGTCCGCGCCTGCTCGTCGAAGGCGCCGTAGACCCAGCCCTCGCCCACGATGACCTTGTCCTCCGCCTCGTCCTCCGGGCCCACCTCGTACTCCACGGCGCTCTCCTCCGGGTGGACGGGCTTCTGCATGGGTATGTCCGCGTCCACGTCGATGCGGTCATATTCCCAAAGGAACCCGTCAAGCTTTTCAAGCACGGGCTCCAGATCCACCTCGCCGTCCAGAAAGATGTAGGAGTTTGAGGGGTGATAGAACCTCGCGTGATTGGCAAGGTAGCTTTCATACGTCAGCTCCGGTATATGCTCCGGGTGTCCGCCGGACTCAAAGCCGTAGCAGTTGTCGGGGAAAAGCCGGCGGCCCAGCTCGAAGCTCAAGACCTCGTCCGGGTCCACGAAGGCCCCCTTCATCTCGTTGTAGACCACGCCGTTGCGTGTGAGCTCCCCCTCCGGGGAGTCAAGCTCATAGTGCCAGCCCTCCTGACGGAAGCCCATGGGGCTCATGACGGACAGGGGGTGGAGCACCGCGTCCATATAGACGTCCACCAGATTGAGAAAATCCCTGTCGTTGCGGCTGGACACGGGGTACATGGTCTTGTCCGGGAAGGTCATGGCGTTCAAGAACGTCTGAAGGGAGCTTTTCAGAAGCTCCACGAAGGGGTCCTTCACCGGGTATTTTTTAGATCCGCACAGCACCGAGTGCTCCAGAATGTGGAACACGCCGGTGGAGTCGGAGGGTATGGTCTTGAAGGCGATGGAGAAGGTCTTGTTGTCGTCGGGCCTTGAGAGCCACAC
>CANREY010000030.1 GCA_947629755.1 uncultured Oscillospiraceae bacterium
GTGATGGTGAACACGTCCTCAACAGGCATGAGGAAGGGCTGGTCGGCGGCGCGGTCGGGGGTCTTGATATAGTTGTCGACAGCGTCCATCAGCTCCCAGATGCACTCATACTCAGGGGCGTGAGGATCGGTGGAGTTGGACTCGAGGACCTTCAGAGCGGAACCCTTGATGATGGGGGTGTCGTCGCCGGGGAACTCGTACTTGTCAAGAAGCTCGCGGACTTCCATCTCCACCAGCTCCAGGAGCTCGGGGTCGTCGACCTGGTCGCACTTGTTCAGGAAGACAACAACATAGGGCACGTTCACCTGACGGGCAAGCAGAAGGTGCTCGCGGGTCTGGGCCATGGGGCCGTCGGAGGCGGCGATGACCAGGATAGCGCCATCCATCTGAGCGGCGCCGGTGATCATGTTCTTGATATAGTCGGCGTGGCCCGGGCAGTCAACGTGGGCATAGTGACGGGCGGCGGTCTGATACTCAACGTGAGCGGTGTTGATCGTGATACCACGAGCGCGCTCCTCGGGGGCCTTATCGATCTGATCGTAGGCGGTGTAGGTAGCGGCGCTGGAGTCGGCCATGTTCAGGACCTTGGTGATAGCCGCGGTAAGAGTGGTCTTGCCGTGGTCGATGTGGCCGATGGTGCCGATGTTAACATGGGGCTTGGTACGCTC
Organism: uncultured Oscillospiraceae bacterium; assembly: GCA_947629755.1. GTDB lineage: Bacteria > Bacillota > Clostridia > Oscillospirales > Oscillospiraceae > RUG626. The sequence continues at coordinate 669 of CANREY010000030.1, forward strand.
GAATTTTGCTTTAGCCATTTCGGGTTATCCTCCTTAAATTTAAAAGGTTTGGTTTTTATGAGTGTATTTTAATACAAACTTTCGGATTTTGCAACTGTTTTATGGGCTTACGGGATACTTATTTGCCGCCGTGGTTCTTGACTATCTCCTCCCGGAGGCTCTTGGGTATCTCGATAAAGTGGCTGGGCTCCATTGAATAGTTGGCGCGGCCTTGGGTCTTGCTCCGAAGATCGGTGGAATAACCGAACATGGTGGAGAGGGGCACGTCGCAGGTGACCTGGACGGTGCCGTTGCGAAGGTCCGTGCCGGTGACGGAGCCGCGGCGGGAGTTGATGTCGCCGATGATGTCGCCCATGTACTCATCGGGACCGGTGACGACCACCTTCATGATGGGCTCTAAGATGGTGGGATCGGCCTTGGCCATAGCCTCCTTGAAGGCCATGGAGCCGGCGATCTTGAAGGCCATCTCGGAGGAGTCCACCTCGTGGAAGGAGCCGTCGTAGAGGTGCACCTTCACGTCCACCACCGGATACCCGGCGCAGACGCCTGAGAGCATGGCCCCTTGGATACCGGCGTCCACCGCGGGGATATACTCCTTGGGGATAGCGCCGCCGGTGATCTCGTTTATGAACTCATAGCCCTTGCCGGACTCGTTGGGCTCGATGCGGATCTTGACGTGGCCGTACTGGCCCTTACCGCCGGACTGGCGGGCGTACTTGCAATCCACATCGGCCGTGCCCTTGATGGTCTCCTTGTAGGAGACCTGGGGACGGCCCACGTTGGCCTCCACCTTGAACTCACGCAGGAGCCTGTCGACGATTATCTCCAGATGGAGCTCGCCCATGCCGGCGATTATGGTCTGGCCCGTCTCCTCGTCGGTGTAGGTCTTGAAGGTGGGGTCCTCCTCGGCCAGCTTCTGTAGGGCGATGGCCATCTTCTCCTGACCGGCCTTGGTGCGGGGCTCGATGGCGACCCTGATGACGGGCTCCGGGAACTCCATGGACTCAAGGACGATCTGGTGGTCGGCGTCGCACAGGGTGTCGCCGGTGGTGGTGTTCTTAAGGCCCACGGCGGCGGCGATGTCGCCGGTGTAGACATTGGTGATGTCCTCCCGGTGGTTGGCGTGCATCTGCAGGATACGCCCCAGCCGCTCACGCTGCTGCTTCACGGAGTTTATGACCGTGGAGCCGGTCTCGGCGGTGCCGGAGTAGACCCTGAAGAAGCTGAGACGTCCGACGTAGGGGTCGGTCATGATCTTGAACGCCAGAGCGGAGAAGGGGGCGGAGTCGTCGGCGGGACGCTCCTCCTCCTCGCCGGTCTTGGGGTTTACGCCCTTTATGGCGGGAATATCGGTGGGAGCGGGCATGTAGTCGACTATTGCGTCTAAGAGCTTCTGCACTCCCTTGTTGCGGTAGGAGGTGCCGCACACCACGGGGACCATCTCGTTTGCGATGGTGGCCCGGCGAATGGCGGCCTTGATGGAGTCGGTGCTGACCTCCTCGCCTTCCAGATACTTCATCATGATCTCGTCGTCGAAGTCGGAGACGGCCTCAAGGAGCTTCATACGGTACTCCTGAGCCTGCTCCAGCATATCCTCCGGAATGGGCTCCACGCGCATGTCCTGACCCAGCTCGTCGTAGTATACGTCCGCGTTCATCTCCACAAGGTCGATGATGCCGCGGAAATCCGCTTCCTTTCCGATGGGGAGCTGTATGGGGACGGCGTTGGCCTTGAGCCTGTCGTGGACCATGTTGAGCACGTTGTAGAAATCCGCGCCCATGATGTCCATCTTGTTGACGTAGATCATCCTCGGCACATGGTAATTGTCCGCCTGACGCCAAACCGTCTCGGACTGGGGCTCCACGCCGCCCTTGGCGCACATCACGGTGACGGATCCGTCCAGGACTCTAAGTGAACGCTCCACCTCAACGGTGAAGTCCACGTGGCCCGGGGTGTCGATGATGTTTATGCGTGTACCCTTCCAGAAGCACGTGGTGGCGGCGGAGGTGATGGTTATTCCGCGCTCCTGCTCCTGCTCCATCCAGTCCATGGTCGCCGCGCCCTCGTGGACCTCGCCCAGCTTGTGGGTCCGGCCGGTGTAAAAGAGGATACGCTCGGTGGTGGTGGTCTTGCCGGCGTCGATGTGAGCCATGATGCCGATGTTTCTGGTTTTCTCTAATGAATATTGTCTGGGCATGAAACTTTTTCTCCTGATGCGCCTGAGACTCCGATGTTCTCAGGCCAAACTTGCAAAATAGATGGGAATTACCAACGGAAATGGGCGAAAGCCTTGTTGGACTCCGCCATTCTGTGGGTCTCCTCGCGCTTTTTCACGGACGCGCCGGTGTTGTTGGCGGCGTCCATGATCTCGCCGGCCAGCTTCTCGCGCATGGTCTTCTCGCCGCGGGCGCGGGTGTAGGTGGTGAGCCACCGAAGACCGAGAGTCTGGCGACGGGCGGGACGGACCTCGATAGGCACCTGATAGGTGGCGCCGCCCACGCGGCGGGCCTTGACCTCCAGGCTGGGCATGATGTTCTCAAGGGCCTGCTGGAAGACCTCAAGGGGCTCCTTGCCGGTCTTTTCCTTGACGATGTCGAAGGCCCCGTAGACGACCTTCTGGGCCACGCCCTTTTTGCCGTCGAGCATGACGGAATTTACAAGCTTCGTGACGAGCACGGAGTTGTAAACAGGATCAGGCAAAATTTCTCTTTTGGGAACGTTACCTCTTCTGGGCACTTTGCTTCCCTCCTTCTTAATAAGAATTCACAGGTACTCGCGGCCACTTAAGCCGCGTGCGCGCCCCGAAGTGTATATTGATACAACAACGAGGACGCTGTTGGGGATTAGCTTTACTTCTTCTTGCCGGCCTTCGGCTTCTTGGCGCCGTACTTGGAGCGGGCCTGCATACGTCCGTTGACGCCCTGGGTGTCCAGAGTGCCGCGTATGATGTGGTAACGCACACCGGGCAGGTCCTTGACACGGCCGCCGCGGATCATGACCACGCTGTGCTCCTGAAGGTTGTGTCCAACGCCGGGAATGTAGGCGGTGACCTCAAAGCCGTTGGTAAGACGCACACGGGCGATCTTACGAAGCGCTGAGTTAGGCTTCTTCGGGGTCATGGTCCTGACGGCGGTGCACACGCCGCGCTTCTGGGGGGAGCTCAAGTCGGTGGGCCTATTCTTCAGGGTGTTGAGACCCTTCTGAAGGGCGGGGCTGGTGGACTTGTAAACGGAAGTCTGACGGCCCTTGCGGACGAGCTGATTTATTGTGGGCATTTTGTTCCTCCTTTCTCAGGTTTTTCACGTGTTTTGGATTATTATGCCCAAAAGGGCGCAAAAACCCCACGCAAAGAGATATTTTAGCACATTTGTAAGCCTCAGTCAACAGTTTTTTGCACTTTTGAGTACATAACGCGAGTAATTTAACGCCCCTCCTCTCTGAGCCCCGTCCCGCCCGCGGGCGAAAAGCCCCTCCCTTGGGAGGGGGCAGGGGGTGGGGCGTCTCCCCGTCCCTCACTCCCTAAAGCAACAAAAAAATAACCAGCCAGTGGCGGCTGGTTATTTTGAAGTTTAAAACAGGTTTTTAAGTTTGTCCTTGATGGAGGAGGCGGCGTCGGCGATCTTTCCGCCAGCGAGGGCGGCCTTTACGCCGTCTACCAGCTTATCGAGGGCGCCGTCGGGTATGTCCACGCCGGCCAGCTTCTCGATGGTCTTCTCAGGGTCGTTTTTGAACTCCTCGCCCAGGGACTTGTCGTTTTTTATCTTGCCAACGAGCTCCTCGACCTTGGCCTTGATGTCCATTATTTCTCCTCCTTGACGATCTGGGCGTCAACGGCGTTCTTGCGAATGGACTCGATGCCGTTCATGCAGCTCGCCTTGGCCTTGTAGCCCTCGCCGGTGGCGATGATCTCGCCGTTTCCGGCCTTCAGGCGGAAGCGGAACTCGCCGGCCTTGTCGGTGTAGACCTCGAACTTGGGGTGCTTGGCGGTCTCGTAATTGGCGACGGTCTGGTCCTCAAGGTTCGCCACGGGGGCGTTCTTCTGAACGGAGGCGATGCCGTTACGGCAGGCGTCCTCGGACTTGTAGATCTCGCTGGTGGCAATGATCTCTCCGTTTCCGGCCTTGAGGTTGAACCTGAAGCCGCTGGGGGTCTCATGGATTACGAATTTACCCATATGATGGATCCTCCTGATTTTAAAATTTGGATAAATTCATTATACGACATTATATACCATTATTCAAGCATTTTTTTGGCTTTAAAGACCCACGTCAGTACGTGACGCCCCTTGAGGGCTCGGAAAACTCCCTGACGCGTACCCGGTAGCTGGCCGCGGCGGCGTCGGCGCACAAAAGGGGCGCGCTTGAGCCCATCAGCGCCAGAAGATACCGGGCGAAGGGGGGATTTTGTATGACAACGGGCCCGGAGACGGCGGTGGCCATGAGGTTTTTGGAGCGAAAGCCCTCCCAAGCCGTGTCGGGCCCAAGTCCCGCGCCGCGAAGGGTCCTGAAAAGGAAGGTCAGGGGCATGGGCAGAGGACAGGGGGCGTCGGGTATGAGGTGGGAGGCGCCAAACTGGCTTTTGTGGCCGACTATCGTCTCGCCGCCCAGCTTGCCGAGGTAAATGGCGTTATAGCGGCTCAAAAAGCTCCTGTCGGTGTAAAAGGGCAGGAGGCCCAGCATGGGGCGGCAGCTGCCCTCCTCGTCCTGAATGTACTTGCCCAGCACCTCAAAGGCGCTCCCGGTAAATAACGCAGCCCCGCCCCGCTCGGTGCGCTTTATGAGCTCACCGACCCATGGCGTCAGGGCGTCACGGGCCAACTGTTGACCGGACCAGGTGCCGGAGCCCATGTAGACTAAGGCCACGTCCTCATGTGTGAACAGGGGCCGGTCGTATAGATGTGTGAGCGCAAGCTCCGCCCCGGCGGCTTTGGCCAGATACATGGCGTTCGCCTGCTCACCGTAGAGGTTCATGGCCTCAGGGTACAGTATCTCAACAGTCATTTTGCTCTCCTTTCCGCGAGCTTCTCCACATATCTCTCCACCCGGCGGGCCAGACGCACGGAGTCCGTGCCGTAGAGTATGTACACGTCCGTTCCCGGCGTGAGCTTTAAATATTTAGCCGCGCGGCGCTCGTCGGGGTCCGCGTCTATGAGACATTCCGGCACGCCCGCAAGCTCCAGCCGGAGGCGGTAGTCGAGACACCGGGGCCCGGCGGCCACAAAGTGGGTGAAGTCCGGGTGACAGAGCAGCTCAAAGTCGCAGTCGTAGAGCCAGCAGGTGTTCTCCGACCAGTGCCGCTGGTCATAGAGGCAGTTCATCATGAGGTAGACCTCCTTCCTCCCCGGAGCGCTCCTAAGGGCGGCGAAGGTCCGGGAGCAGGCCACGGCGTTTTTGTCCTTGGCCATCAGCGTCACGATACGGACGCCGCCGATACTCGCCTCCCGCCGCCGTGTGGCGGGCAGGGAGGCGGAGGCAAGGCCGCGGGACACGGCCTCGGCGGAGAGGCCCAGCGCGCGCAGTAGCGTCGCCGCGGCCAACGCGTCGTAGGGGTCCACGTGGGCGGGAGCGGGACAGTCAAAGCGCTCCGCGCCGGAGCGTATCTCAAGCCTCCCTGAAGAAAACCGGGCGGTGAAGTCCCCCTCCGGGGAGGCAAGGCCGCATTTTGGACACCGGGCCCTTCCGATGTGGCCATGACGGACGAGAGAGTACTCAAGGTGCGCGGAGCAGACGGGGCACAGGGGGAGGTCATTTACGATCCCGCCGGCGCTTTCTACGTCGCCGGGGGCAGAGGCGAGACTGTAATAGATCCGCCCGTTTTCCGGGGCGACACGGCAGGAGATGAGGTCGTCGGCGTTTAAGACGAGGGTGGTTGTGGGCGGCATGTACCGGGTCAAAAGCTCAGCCATATATTCGGGGAAGGCGTTTCGCATTATTGAGTCACGGGTGAGGTTGGTGATCACCGTGCAGTCGGGCGTGAGATGGGGATAGACCTTCACTGAGGAGCGCTCGTCCACCTCCAAGACTGCCACGGGATATTTCAGCCTGTTTCCAAGGCTCAGGCCGGAGAGCAGGGCCGAGGCCACGCCGGTCTCGGTGTTGGAGCCAAGGCGGTTGACGAGGACCTTTTTGCCGGAGGCCAGAAGCGCGTCGGCAATGAGGTTCGTCACCGTGGTCTTGCCGTTGGTGCCGGTGACGGTGATAAGAAGCTCCGGCTTTGCGGTAAGCCCAAGAAAATCCGGACACAGCCTGAGGGCCAGCTTTCCGGGGAGATTTGTGCCGCCCCGGCCGCAAAAACGCAGAAGAAGCTGTACGAGCTTACCGGTATACAGGGAAAGGTAAAATTTTACACGGGGGGGGGTAACGGTTTTTAGATACTTTTGACATTTATGCCACGCTCCTTTCGGCGCTAAGTTTATATGCTCAAAGCATAGAAAGAGCTATCTCGCGGCATCAAAACTGCATAAAGGGTGACATATTGGTTACAAACGGGACGCAATCGGGATACAAAATATATAAATCCGGTTGTGTTTTATATGGAAGCTGTGGTATAATCGATAATATCAGAAAAGAGATATACGGAGGGAGACGAAAATGGGGAAGGAAAATGCGACGCGCTGGCCGCCGATGGGGTGGAACAGCTATGACTATTACGACTCCGGGGTGACGGAGATGGACGTGAGGGCCAACGCCGAGGTCATGGCCGGAAGGCTTAAAAAATACGGCTGGGAGTACGTGGTGGTGGACGCCCAGTGGGCCGCCGCGGACCCCGGAGCCATGAGGGAGAGCTTTCAGTACGTGCCCTTCGGGAAATTTTCAATGGACGAGTACTCCCGGCTCATACCGGACCCGGAGAGATTCCCAAGCTCCGCGGGCGGCGCGGGATTTAAGCCGCTGACGGACTACATACACTCTCTGGGCCTTAAATTCGGCATACATATAATGCGCGGCATACCCCGGTGCGCCGCCCACGCCGGTATGGCCGTGCTCGGCACCGACGCCCGTGCCGATGAGGTGGCGGACCCCCTGAGCACCTGCCGGTGGAACCCGGACATGTACGGCGTTCGGGACACGGCGGCGGGGCAGGCGTATTACGACAGCATCGTGGCCCAGTACGCCGGCTGGGGCGTGGATTTTATAAAGTGCGACGACATATGCAACACCGATAACTGGGTGGAGGGGAGCGACCGGGCCTTTGAGCGGAGCTTTGAGATAGTGATGCTCCGTCGGGCCATTGAGAAGACGGGACGCGACATTGTCCTGTCACTGTCTCCGGGCCCCGCGCTGGTGGACAAGGCGGATTTTTACGCCGAATACGCGCAAATGTGGCGGATAACCGACGACATGTGGGACCGCTGGGACCACGTGGAGAACATGTTCCGCCGCTGCAGGCTCTGGCAGGGGAAGTCAAGGCCGGGGGCCTACCCGGACTGCGACATGCTGCCCTTGGGCGTCATCGGCAAGGGATTTCTTGACGAGAGGCCCACGAGGCTCACCCGCGACGAACAGCGCACGGTGATGACGCTCTGGTGTGTATTCGGCTCGCCCCTCATGCTGGGGGCGGAGCTTACGCGGCTGGACGACTGGACCGTGTCGCTCATCACGAACGAAAAGGTGCTGGGGCTATTGGACCCGGCCAATAAGCGGTGGGAGGCGTCGTTTGACGATTTAAGCTCCGTCTGGGAGCTTGAGACGCCGGAGGGCGCGAGGTACAGGGCCGTATTCAACCTAAGCGACAGGCCAACGAAGCTCGATAAGGAGCTTTTGGACAAGACCGACCTTTGGACAGGGGAGAGGATACCGGCTGTGATCCCCGCCCACGGGTGCGCGCTGATGAGACTTTGATAAGGAGGGACAGAGATGATCGACCTTAAGAAAACCGTTCTCGGCATCGAGCTTGGCTCCACCAGGATAAAGGCGGTGCTGGTGGACGAGACGGGCACGCCCGTGGCCTCAGGGAGCCACGACTGGGAGAACCGGCTTATTGACGGCGTGTGGACCTACACCATGGAGGACATTCAGGGCGGACTGAGGGCCTGCTACGCCGATCTTAAGCGGGACGTCCGGGAGAGGCTGGGCGCGGAGCTCAAGACCGTGGGGGCCATAGGCGTCTCCGCCATGATGCACGGCTATTTGCCCTTCGATAAGGACTGGCGACAGTTAGCGGGCTTTCGCACCTGGCGTAACACCATGACCGGGAGGGCCGCCGGGGAGCTCACGGAGCTTTTCGGCTTCAATATCCCACAGCGCTGGTCCATAGCGCACCTCTACGAGGCCGTGCTGAACGGGGAGGAGCATTTGCCGCGCCTTGGGAACCTCACCACCCTCGCGGGGTATATACACCACGAGCTCACCGGCGAGCACGTCCTCGGCGTGGGCGAGGCCTCCGGTATGTTCCCCATAGACAGCGAAAAGCTCGACTACGACGAAACTATGGTCCGCAAATTTGACGGGCTTGAGAAGGTCAATATATACGGCTGGCACCTTCGTGACGTGCTCCCGAAGGTACTTCCGGCGGGGGAGCGCGGCGGACATCTGACGGCCCAAGGCGCGAAATTTCTCGACCCGGAGGGGGATCTGGAGCCCGGCATACCCGTGGCGCCCCCGGAGGGTGACGCTGGGACCGGCATGGCGGCCACAAACTCCGTGAGGGTGGGCACAGGCAACGTGTCCGCCGGGACCTCGGACTTTGCCATGGTGGTGGTGGACAAGCTGCCGGGCGTGCACCGGGAGATAGACATGGTGACCACCCCCGCCGGAGCGCCGGTGGCCATGGTACACTGCAACAACTGCACCTCCGACATCAACGCCTGGGTGGGGCTTTTGGCGGAGTTTGCCGAGGCTCTGGGCATCAAAACGGACAGGGGGGAGCTTTTCACGCTCCTATTTAAAAAGGCCCTTGAGGGGGAGCCGGACTGCGGAGGACTTTTGAGCTACAACTACTTCTCCGGCGAGGGCGTGACGGACCTTGACGAGGGCCGCCCCATGCTCCTCAGGGAGCCGGACGCCCGGCTCACATTGGCAAACTTCATGCGCACTCATCTTTTATCCGCCTTGGCCACGCTGAAGATCGGCCTTGACATATTGACGGGGCAGGAGAGAGTGAAGATAGACAAGCTCTACGGCCACGGGGGATTTTTCAAGACCCCCGGCGTGGGACAGCGTATGCTCTCCGCCGCCGCGGGGGTGCCGGTATCCGTCATGGAGACCGCCGGAGAGGGCGGGCCCTACGGCATGGCCCTTCTGGCCGGGTACATGATATGGCGGGAGAAAGACGAGACGCTGGAGGACTATCTTGAAAATAAGATCTTCGCCTCCGCCTCCTCCTCCACGCTTATGGCGGACAGGGAGGACATAGAGGGCTTTGACGCTTTCCTCAAAAAATACGTGAGGGCCCTGCCGGTGGAGCGGCTGGCCGCCGAGAGCTTATGAGGGATATAAATATAAAGGATATAAGGCTCCTCCTTTTCGATCTTGACGACACGCTTTTGCGAAGCGACAAGACCGTCTCCGAGGCAAATCTGCTGGCCATAGAGCGCTGCCGTGGGGCCGGGATATTGGTGGGCGTCTCCACCTCCAGATCCGAGAGGAACGCCGATATGTTCATTCGCCGCGTAAGGCCCGACCTCATGATAACAAGCGCCGGGGCCTCGGTGAGGGCGGGGGACAGACGCATATTCACCGCCGCTTTCACAAATAGCGAGACGGAGGAGATAATCAGGAAGGCCAGAGACGTAATGGGCCCTGAGGCCCTCATCGACGCTGACACGTCGGACACACACTACCGCAACTACCCCGTGAGCGAAGACGAGGAGAGGACCGGCTGGGACGGCAGCGTCGCCACGGATTTTTCCGCGATCCCGGAGGGTGTTTTGATGGTCTGCGTCAACATGCCGGACCCGGAGGACGCGGTGAGGCTTCAAAATACGCTCCCCTTTTGCGACGTGGTGAAATTTGCCAACGGTAGCTGGTACAAGGTCACCAGAGCCGGGGTGACAAAGGCCTCCGGCGTGGAGGCGCTTTGCGAAGAGCTGGGGATAGAAAAAAGGGAGATCGCCGCCTTCGGCGACGACCTTGCGGATATTGAGATGCTAAGATTAGCGGGCCTTGGCGTGGCTATGGGGAACGGCCTTTCCGAGGTCAGGGAGGAAGCCGACGTGGTCATCGGGGACAATAATTCCGACGCCATAGCGGATTTTTTGGAAAAACTACTTGAAATAAGGAGCGGCGAGGGATATGCTTGAGGAGCTTAAGAAAACCGTATGTGAGGCCAATCTGGCCTTGCCGAAGCACGGGCTCGTGACCTTCACCTGGGGCAACGTCTCCGGCGTCGACCGGGAGCGGGGCCTTGTGGTCATAAAGCCCTCCGGGGTGGAGTACGAGGGCATGGAGCCTGAGGACATGGTGGTGGTGGATCTGGAGGGCAACGTGACGGAGGGACACTACAAGCCCTCCTCCGACACGCCAACGCACCTCGCCCTATATAAGGCGTTCCCGGCCATAGGCGGCATCGTCCACACCCACTCCCGCTGGGCCACGAGCTTCGCCCAAGCCGGGCGGGGCATACCGCCCTTCGGCACAACTCAGGGGGACTATTTCTACGGCGAGATACCATGCACCCGCCGCATGACCCCGGAGGAGATAGGTGGGGAGTATGAGCTGGAGACCGGCAACGTCATAATAGAGACGTTCATAAAAAGGGACATCTCCCCCACGGACATACCGGCGGCGCTGGTGTGCTCCCACGGGCCCTTCGCCTGGGGGACGGACCCCATGAACGCCGTCCACAACGCCGTGGTGCTGGAGGAATGTGCCTTTATGGCCTTCCACGCCATGGCGCTGACGCCGGGGCTCCCGGTGATGCAGCAGGAGCTACTTGACAAACACTACCTTCGCAAGCACGGGCCCGGCGCTTACTACGGGCAATGAGGAAGGAGAGGATAAAATGACGAAGGCAGAAAAAACAGATCTCGCCATAAAGGCCACAAAAATACGTATGGCCATTGTGGAGGGCACCCACGCCGCCAAGTGCGGCCACCCCGGCGGCTCCCTGGGGGCCGCGGACATGTTCGCGTACCTATATTTTAAGGAGCTCAACATTGACCCCGCCGACCCCAAAAAGCCGGACCGGGACAGGTTCGTGCTCAGTAAGGGCCACACGGCTCCAGGGCTCTACGGGGCGCTGGCGCTCCGGGGCTTTTTCCCCGTGGAGGACATAAAGACCCTCCGCCAGATAGGAAGCTACCTCCAAGGGCACCCCAACATGACGCTGACCCCCGGCGTTGACATGTCCACGGGCTCCTTGGGGCAGGGCATATCCGCCGCCGCCGGTATGGCGCTGGCGGCAAAGCACACCGGCAACCCCTGCCGTGTCTACACCCTTCTTGGCGACGGCGAGATCGAGGAGGGCGAGGTCTGGGAGGCCATGATGTTCGCCGCCAACTATAAGCTCGATAACTTCGTGGCGATAGTTGACAAAAACGGCCTTCAGATAGACGGCCCCACCGCCGAGGTCATGGACTCCGGGGACATAGCCGGGAAGATGCGGGCCTTCGGCTTTGAAGTCGCCGAAATTGACGGACACGACTTCGATGAGATGGAGGCGGCCTTTAAAAAGGCCCGTGAGACAAAGGGAAAGCCCTTCGGCATCGTCATGCGCACGGTGAAGGGTCTTGGCGTGAGCTACATGGAAAACTCCGTGGATTGGCACGGAAAAGCGCCAAACGACGCGGAGTACGAGACGGCCATGAACGAGCTCAACGCGAAATTAGCGAAATTGGAGGCGATGTGAGATGGCGGAAGTGAAGAAGATGGCGACCCGCGACGCCTACGGGCAGGCGCTGGCGGAGCTTGGCGAGGAGCATGAAAATTTAGTCGTCTTCGAGGCGGATCTTGCCGCCGCCACAAAGACCGGCGTTTTCAGAAAGAAATTCCCGGAGAGGCACTTTGAGTGCGGCATTGCCGAGGGGAACATGATGGCCGTGGCGGCGGGGGCCTCCACAATGGGGCTCGTGCCCTTCGCAAGCTCCTTTGCCATGTTCGCCGCGGGCCGGGCCTTCGAGCAGGTCCGCAACTCCATCGGCTATCCCCACATGAACGTGAAGATCGGCGCCACCCACGGCGGCATATCCGTGGGCGAGGACGGGGCCAGCCACCAGTGCTGTGAGGACTTCGCCCTCATGCGCTCCATACCCGGCATGGTGGTGCTGTGCCCCTCCGACGCGGTGGAGGCGAGAGCCGCCGTCAGGGCCGCCTACGAGTACGTGGGCCCGGTTTACCTCCGGTTCGGGAGATTGGCCATACCCGTATTCCACGACGAGGGCATGAGCTTTGAGATAGGAAAGGGCGAGACGCTCGCGGAGGGCGACGACGTGGCGATCATAGCCACGGGCCTCATGGTCTACGAGGCCCTTCAGGCGGCGGAACAGCTCAAAGCCGGCGGCATAAACGCGCGGGTCATCAACATGTGCACCATAAAGCCGCTGGACACCGAGCTTGTGCTGAAGGCGGCCCGCGAGTGCGGCAAGATAGTCACCGCCGAGGAGCACAGCATAATCGGCGGCCTTGGCGAGGCCGTCTGCGCCGCCGTGGCCGAGAGCGGCATACCCTGCAAGGTGAAAAGGGTCGGCGTCAACGACGAGTTCGGCCACTCCGGCCCCGCCGTCCCGCTTTTAAAGCAATTCGGCCTCTCGGCGGAGAATATAGCCAAGGTGGCGGCGGAGCTGTAAGGCCCGATATGAATATCAGGGGCAAATCACCTGACTTACCGGGATTTGACGAAAGGGAGCCCAGACATATGGAGATAAGAAGGCTGACGGAAGCCGATTATGACGAGGTCCTTGAACAATACGCGGCTTGCGATGAGCTTCACGCGCAGGAGCGGCCGGACTTTTTCGTACACCGGGAGAAAAATGAAACATATCCCAAGGACGCGTATATTCAAAATTTGGCCGACCCCGCCGTGCTGCAGCTGGGAGCCTTTGATGATAAGCGGCTCGTGGGCGTTGTCAGGGCGACGCTTTGGCAGGAAAGCGGCATGGTCAAGGGCCTGAGGACCGTTTGCCTCGATGACATCTATGTTTTGCCCGCCTATCGCCGCAAAGGGATCGCGACAAAGCTCTTTGCCGAGGTGGAGACCTGGGCAAGGGAGCAGGGGGCTGTTCGGCTGGATCTGTACACTTGGGACTTCAACAAGGAGGCCATCGCCATGTATAAGGCCATGGGCATGACGCCCCAGCAGTATGTGTTTGAAAAGAAGCTGTGATCCGGCTCTGAGCAAATTTATTAAGCTGACAGACACGTCTAAGGGAGGGCCCGCGACCCTCCCGCCAAAAAACAAGGCAAATCACATATTTACTTTAGGAGGAATATAAAATGAAGCTTTTCATCGACACCGCCAACGTTGAGGACATCAAAAAGGCCAACGACCTTGGAGTCATCTGCGGCGTGACCACCAACCCCAGCCTTATCGCCAAGGAGGGCCGGGACTTTGTGGAGGTCATAAAGGAAATCACCGCCATCGTTGACGGGCCCATCTCAGGCGAGGTGAAGGCCACCACCACGGACGCCGAGGGCATGATAAAGGAGGGCCGGGAGATCGCCGCCATTCACCCCAATATGGTGGTAAAGATCCCCATGACCGCCGAGGGCCTCAAGGCCGTGAAGGTCCTGCACTCTGAGGGCATCAAGACAAACGTCACCCTCGTTTTCACCGCAAATCAGGCCCTGCTGGCCGCCCGCGCCGGCGCTACCTACGTCAGCCCCTTCCTTGGGCGTCTGGACGACATCTCCACCGAGGGCGTGGCCCTTATCGAGGACATCGTCACCATCTTCGATAACTACGGCTTCGACACCGAGATAATCTGCGCCTCCATTCGCAACCCCATTCACGTGACCCAGTGCGCCTTAGCGGGGGCACACATCGCCACCATACCCTACTCCGTCATCGAGCAAATGCTCCACCACCCCCTGACGGACGCGGGTATCGAGAAGTTCAAGAAGGACTATATCGCGGTATTCGGAGAGTAAAACTAAGTCCCGGAGCCATACCGGCTCCGGGGCTTTACAATGATTTATAAGGAGATATATCATGGACAAAAAACCCTGGGAGTACGGGAAATTACATGTGAGCGAGAACGGGAGGTACCTCAAGTGCGGGGACAGGCCGTTTTTCTGGCTGGCCGACACGGCGTGGCCACTTTTCCACCGGCTCAGCGCCGAGGACGCCGCCCTCTACCTCAAAAACAGGAGCGAGAAGGGGTTCAACGTCATTCAGGCCGTGCTGGCCTTCCGGGCCGACGGCGTGGACCAGAACGTGGGGGAGCTCTCAGACCCCGACTACTGGGCCAAGTGTGACAAAATAATCGACCGGGCCGAGGAGCTGGGGCTCTACGTGGCGCTTTTGCCCTGCTGGGGCTCCTACATACGCGACGGCCTTATAGACATGGAAAACGCCCTGAGGTACGTGGACTTTTTAGGCAAACGCTTTGCCGGAAGGCCCAACCTCATCTGGATAATGGGCGGCGACGTGCGGGGAAGCGACGCGCCGGAGATATTCAAGGCCATGGGCCGCAGGACAAAGGAGCTCTTCCCGGACTGCCTCATCGGCTACCACCCCTTCGGCAGGACGTCGTCCTCTCTCTGGTTTGCGGGGGAGGACTGGCTGGACTTCCACATGTTCCAGTCGGGACACCGCCGTTACGATCAGGTGAAGCTGTCGGCATGGGACGACGCAATAAAGGCCGAGGTCAGCTACGGCGAGGACAACTGGCGCTATGTGGATCACGACTACGAGGTGGACACCAAGCCCACGGTGGACGGGGAGCCCTCCTACGAGCAGATAGTCCAAGGGCTTCACGACCCCACCCAGCCCTTGTGGCAGGCCCCGGAGGTCCGGCGCTACGCATGGTGGTCCGTGCTGGAGGGGGCCATGGGCCACACCTACGGCCACAACTCCATAATCCAGTTTTACGAGACGGGCCGGGAGTACGGCGGCTACTGCGTGAAGCACGACTGGCACGAGGCGATCCACCACGAGGCCGGCGGCCAGATGAGATTTTTGAAGGAGCTCATGGAGTCCGTGGACTTCATGGACGGCCGCCCCAACGACAGCCGTCTCGTGGGCGGCCAGCGTGAGCGCCACGACAGGATAAGCGTCTTTGAGGGTCCGGGGTATATCATCTGCTATGACTACAAGGGCTTAGACTTCGCCCTTGACCTTGCCGACCTTGCCGGAAAGACCGTCGAGGCCCGCTGGCTGGACCCCGCCACCGGTATCCAAAGCTACATGGGCGACCTCCCCACCTCCCCCTCAGTCCCCTTCACCACCCCCGAAAAACACACCGGCGGCTCCGACTGGGCGCTGGTGTTAAGATTTTGAGATCCTGAAAAATAGAGCAAAAAACCGGCCGGAAAAATTCCGACCGGTTTATTGTTTCCAACATTCATTGACAGGGATCATCGGCTTTTGTTGACAAATAATTTTCAGTTATGTTCATAAACTCGGCGGCGTTGCTGATCTGCCTGAGAATATCCTCACGTGAAGCGATATAGAAGTCGTCATAGTCACTGGCGCTGCGTATATCAAAAGCTTCGCCGATCATAGGGGACAGACGCTCAGGAAGCTCGCCGGTCTTGATGAACTCCCTGCGGAACATAGCTATGACACCGGAGTGCTTTTTGCTGTCAAGGAGCCGCGTGGCCAATGCGGCCCTCATGCAATGGAAGATACAGTAGTAGGAGCGGTTTGCCGAGGCCCGCAGATCGCCGGACTCGTAATTGCTCCTTGCCGTGTCAAGACATTCTTTGGCACGGTCCAGCCTGTATCGCGCCAGATCGAGGGCGCGTCCGCGCTCAGGCATTGACTGACACCCCTTCTCTGAGTACATTTTGATAAAAAGGCAACACAGGACGCCACTTGTCAAAGGTGGCGCAGTCCTTCACCGTGACGGATATGACGACGTCGTTCTCAAGGCTCAGCCGATCAATATCCCCGGACATATTTAGCCGCACAGCCATACATCTCTCGGCCGGTATATCCGCAAGGACCATAATGTCGATATCCGACTCCTCGTCGTTGTCGCCGCGCGCAAAGGAGCCGTACAGGATCACTTGGCGCAGGCTTTCACCTAAGACTTCCCTTGCGCTTGCGCCGATTACTGATAGGATCGCATTGAGCTGTGACCGAGTGCACATATCCTCACCGCCTTTGAATCAATAATTGTGGCACGAAAAAACGTATATTCAGGCGCGGCAAATCGCCGCGGCGTTACCTTAAACTGCAAAAACAGGTGTTGGCAAAACCAACACCCGTTTTTGGTGCGAGAGATGAGACTTGAACTCACACGTCATTCGACACACGCACCTCAAACGTGCCTGTCTGCCTATTCCAGCACTCTCGCAAAGCAATAGATATTATAACAGAAAATTTTCGGTTGTCAACATAAAAATTCCCCTTTTTAAGAAGAAAAATTTTCTCAAAGGGGTTGACATTGACAATATATTCTTGGTATAATAAACTGATTTTATGTCCCCCACAAATAGGGGCTACCTATCCATTGTTTTTATCATCTCCCTTATAATAGCACATTTTGGGAGATAAAATCAAGTGAGTACGCAAAAAATTTTACAACCCGTCCGGGCGTGTCAGACCGCCCCGGCGGGGCGTAGGGGAAACAATAGTAAGGAGTGAAGTCAGTGCCAAAAGATGTATGGTACGGCAAGACGCTGAGAAAGAGTTTTGCCAAATCGGAGGAGGTCCGGGAGATGCCGAACCTTCTGGAGATCCAGAAGGATTCCTACAACTGGTTTTTGGAGACCGGCCTTCGGGACGTTTTCAAGGACGTGGCGGCAATCACCGACTACACGGGAAATCTGGAGCTCACCTTCCTCGACTACCGCATGGACGAGGAGCCCAAGTATTCCGTGGAGGAGTGCAAGGCGCGGGACGTGACCTACGCCGCGCCCATCAGGGTCAGCGTGTGCCTGCGCAACAAGGAGACCGAGGAGATAAAGGAGCAGGAGATCTTCATGGGGGACTTCCCCATAATGACCGACGGCGGCACCTTTGTCATAAACGGCGCGGAGCGCGTCATCGTCTCCCAGATAATCCGCTCCCCCGGCGTGTATTATGAGCGCACCGTGGACAAGACCGGCACGGCCATATACGCCACCACGGTCATACCCTACCGCGGCGCGTGGCTGGAGTACGAGACGGACGCTCAGGACATGTTCAACGTCCGCATCGACAAAAACCGCAAGCTCCCCATAACCTGCTTCCTGCGGGCCTGCGGACAGCGCACGGAGGACCCCTACACCTGGCTTTCCGTGTCCGGCGCCGAGACAGGCGCTGACACCAACGAGAAGCTCAGCGAGATCTTCGGACAGGACGAGCGCATGGTCTCCACCATGGAGAAGGACGCCTGCCGCAACCGGGAGGAGTCGCTCCTTGAGATCTACCGCAAGCTCCGCCCCGGCGATCCCCCCACGGTGGACTCCGCCGAGACGCTGCTCTATAACCTGTTCTTTGACCCCCGCAGGTACGATATATCCGTGGCGGGCCGGTACAAGTTCAATAAGAAGCTGGCCGTGTGGCCCCGCATAGTGGGCAAGAAGCTCACCCGTCCCATCGCCGATCCACTCACCGGTGAGATCGTGGCCGAGGCCGGCGAGGTCATAAGCCGCAAGCGGGCCGAGGAGCTGGACAGGCTCGGCATGATCGAGGCCTACATCGAGGGCGACGCGGGCCACGAGGTGAAGGTCTTCTCCAACGGCATGGTGTGGCTGGACAGGTTCGTGGACTTCGACCCCTTAGCTGAGCTGGGCCTTAAGGAGCGGGTCCGCTGGGTCATTTTGAAGGGCCTTCTGGAGAAGTACTCCGGCGAGGAGCTGAAGGAAGCCATTCGCGAGAACATGGCCCTTCTGGTCCCCAAGTTCATCATTCCCGACGATATATTCGCCAGCGTCAACTACCTTAACACTCTTGCCCACGGCGCGGGCACGGTGGACGACATCGACCACCTTGGCAACAGGCGCTTAAGGTCCGTGGGTGAGCTTCTGCAAAACCAGTTCCGGGTGGGCTTTTCACGTATGGAGCGCGTCATTCGCGAGCGCATGACCCTCCAGGACAACGACGTCATCACCCCCCAGAGCCTTATCAATATCCGGCCCGTGACCGCGGCAATAAAGGAGTTCTTCGGCTCCTCGCCGCTCTCACAGTTCATGGACCAGAATAACCCCTTGGCGGAGCTTACGCACAAGAGGCGTCTCTCCGCCCTCGGCCCCGGCGGCCTTTCACGTGAGCGCGCGTCCTTCGATGTCCGCGACGTCCACTATAGCCACTACGGCCGCATGTGCCCCGTGGAAACGCCGGAAGGGCCCAACATCGGACTTATCTCATACCTTGCAAGCTACGCCAAGGTCAACGAGTACGGTTTCCTCGTGGCCCCATATCAGAAGGTGGACAAGGAGACCGGCAAGGTCACCGACGAGGTGGAGTACCTCACCGCCGACGCGGAGGACCAGTTCTATGTGGCACAGGCCAGCGAGCCCAGAGACGCCGAGGGCAGGCTCCTCAACCAGCGTATAATCTGCCGCCACAGGGACGAGATCATCGACGTTGATCGCAAGAGGGTGGACTACATCGACATCTCCCCCCGCCAGATGGTCTCCGTGGCCACGGCCATGATACCCTTCCTCCAGAACGACGACGCCAACCGCGCCCTCATGGGCGCCAACATGCAGCGCCAGGCGGTGCCCCTTATGGTCACCGAGGCCCCCATCGTCGCCACTGGCATCGAGCACAAGTGCGCCATCGACTCCGCCGTCTCGGTGCTGGCCGAGGGCGACGGCGTGGTCACCTACGTTGACGCGGACACCGTCAGCGTCCGCTACGACGACGGCAATATAAAGGACTACCACCTCATCAAGTTCTCCCGCTCCAACCAGGGCACCTGCGTTAACCAGCGGCCCGCCGTGGACGTGGGCGAGCGCGTGAAGGCCAAGGACGTGCTGGCCGACGGCCCCGCCACCTCTCAGGGCGAGCTGGCTCTTGGCAAGAATATCCTCGTGGGCTTCATGACCTGGGAGGGCTACAACTACGAGGACGCCATACTCTTGAATGAGCGCCTTGCCATGGAGGACGTGTTCACCTCCATACACATCGAGGAGCACGAGGTCGACGCCAGGGACACCAAGCTTGGCCCTGAGGAGATCACCCGCGACATTCCCGGCGTGGGCGAGGACTCCCTTAAATACCTGGACGAGCGCGGCATAATCTCCATCGGCGCGGAGGTCCACGCGGGAGATATTCTGGTCGGTAAGGTCACGCCCAAGGGCGAGACCGATCTTACCGCCGAGGAGAGACTGCTGAGGGCCATCTTCGGCGAGAAGGCACGCGAGGTCCGGGACACCTCCCTGAAGGTCCCCCACGGCGAGAGCGGTATAGTTGTTGACGTGAAGGTCTTCACCCGTGAGGCCGGAGACGAGCTGAACCCCTCCGTAAACGAGGTGGTCCGGGTCTACATCGCCCAGAAGCGCAAGATAAGCGTGGGCGACAAGATGGCCGGCCGCCATGGCAACAAGGGCGTGGTCTCCCGGATACTGCCCAAGGAGGATATGCCCTACATGCCCGACGGCACGCCGCTGGACATCGTTCTGAACCCGCTGGGCGTCCCCTCCCGAATGAATATAGGTCAGGTGCTTGAGGTCCATCTGGGCTACGCCGCCCAAGCCCTTGGCTGGAAGGTGGCCACGCCCATATTCGACGGGGCCAGCGAGCGTGAGATCCGTGACCTTCTGGGTCAGGCGGGATTGCGCACCGACGGCAAGAGCGTCCTTTACGACGGGCGCACCGGCGAGCCCTTCGATAACCCGGTGACCGTTGGATATGTCTACTTCTTAAAGCTCCACCACCTGGTGGACGACAAGATACACGCCCGCTCCACCGGCCCCTACTCCCTTGTCACCCAGCAGCCCTTGGGCGGCAAGGCCCAGTTCGGCGGCCAGCGCTTCGGCGAGATGGAGGTCTGGGCGTTGGAGGCCTACGGCGCGGCCTACACCCTTCAGGAGATACTGACCGTCAAGTCCGACGACGTGACGGGACGCGTGCGGACCTACGAGGCCATAGTCAAGGGCCACAATATCCCCAAGCCCGGCGTGCCTGAGTCCTTCAAGGTCCTTATAAAGGAGCTCCAGTCACTCTGCCTCGACGTCAATGTCCTTGACGAGAACGGCAACCCCATCGAGCTTCGTGACGACGAGGAGGACGAATACGCCCACGGCTTCCGGGACGTGGAGAACGAGCGCTACACCTCCTCCGACGACGAGTTCGAGTCCGCGGGCTACGGCATCGAGGACGTGGACATGGACGGCGAGGACGAGGACGACGATGACGACTTCGGCCTTCTCACGGACTATGACGACGACGAGGAGGACGGCGACGAGGCCGGTGATGTTTTTGATGAGGAGGACGAGGAAATATGAGTTACGCACCATTTGACTCGATTCAAATATCTATCGCGTCTCCTGAGAAGATACGTGAATGGTCCTACGGCGAGGTGAAAAAGCCTGAGACCATCAACTACCGCACCTTGAAGCCTGAGCGCGACGGACTTTTCTGCGAGCGCATTTTCGGGCCCACCAAGGACTGGGAGTGCCACTGCGGTAAATATAAGAAGATACGCTACAAGGGCAAGATCTGTGACCGCTGCGGCGTTGAGGTCACAAGGGCCAAGGTGAGACGCGAGCGCATGGGCCACATCGAGCTCGCCGCCCCGGTGAGCCACATCTGGTACTTCAAGGGAATACCCTCCCGCCTCGGCCTCATGCTGGACCTGACGCCAAGGGTACTTGAGAGAGTGCTCTACTTCGCGGCATATATTGTCACCGACCCCGGCGACACGCCCCTTATGAAGAACCAGCTCCTCACCGAGACTGAGTACCGGGACATGCGGGAGAAGTACGAAAACGACTTCCGCGCCGGTATGGGCGCCGAGGCCATAAAGGAGCTTCTCGCCGAAATCGACTGCGCCAAGCTCTCCGCCGAGCTTCGCGAGGAGCTGAAAAACGCCGGCGGCCAGAAGAAGGCCAAGATAGTAAAGCGCCTTGAGGTGGTGGAGAGCTTCCTTAAATCCGGCAACCGCCCGGAGTGGATGATAATTGACGCTCTGCCCGTTATCCCCCCGGACATTCGGCCCATGGTACAGCTTGACGGCGGCAGGTTCGCCACCTCGGACCTTAACGACCTCTACCGCCGTGTCATAAACAGGAATAACCGCTTAAAGAGGCTCCTTGAGCTCCACGCCCCGGACATCATCGTCCGCAACGAAAAGCGTATGCTCCAGGAGGCCGTGGACGCCCTCATGGACAACGGCCGCCGCGGGCGGCCCGTCACCGGCGCCAACTCCCGGCCCTTAAAGTCCCTCTCCGATATGCTCAAGGGCAAGCAGGGCCGCTTCCGCCAGAACCTTCTGGGCAAGCGCGTGGACTACTCCGGACGCTCCGTTATCGTGGTAGGCCCTGACCTGAAGCTCTATCAGTGCGGCGTACCCAAGGAGATGGCCATCGAGCTCTTCCGGCCCTTCGTCATGAAGAAGCTGGTGGAGGACGGCGTCGCCAACAACATCAAATCCGCCAAGAAGATGGTGGACCGGGGCCGCACCGAGGTCTGGGACGCCCTTGAGGTGGTCATAAAGGAGCACCCGGTGCTCTTAAACCGCGCCCCCACGCTCCACAGGCTTGGCATACAGGCCTTCGAGCCGGTGCTGGTGGAGGGCCGCGCATTGAAGCTCCACCCGCTGGTGTGTACCGCCTTCAACGCCGACTTCGACGGCGACCAGATGGCCATACACGTGCCCCTCTCCAGCGAGGCACAGGCCGAGGCGAGGATACTCATGCTCTCCGCCCACAACCTTCTGCACCCACGTGACGGCAAGCCCGTCACCGTGCCCACTCAGGACATGGTGCTGGGCTCCTACTACCTGACCTTTATCCGGGAGGAGAAGGGCACGGGCAAGGCATTCGTCTCCCCGGAGGAGGCCATCATGGCCTATCAGTCCGGCGACGTGGGTATGCACTCCCCCATAAAGGTCCGTGTTCACAAGACCGTGGACGGCGAGGAGCGCACGGGCATCATCGACACCACCGTGGGCCGCATAATCTTCAATAACCCCATTCCTCAGGACTTGGGCTTCGTGGACCGCTCCGACCCGGAGCACGCGCTGGACCTTGAGGTGGACTTCAAGGTGGGTAAGAAGCAGCTTGAGAAGATAATCGACAGGTGCATCGAAAAGCACGGCTTTGAGATAAGCGTTGAGATGCTTGACGCGGTGAAGGCCCAAGGGTACAAATACTCCACTCAGGGCGCTATCACCATCTCCATCGCGGACATGACGGTGCCTGAGGAGAAGCAGACCCTCATCTCCGCCTCGGAGAAGAAGGTCGTGGAGATCGAGAGCCTCTATCACCGGGGCTTTATCACCGACGACGAGCGCTACCGTCTGGTGGTCCACGAGTGGGAGGAGACCACAAAGAAGGTCACCGACGCCCTCCAGAGCTCCCTTGACGAGTTCAACCCCATCTATATGATGGCCGACTCCGGGGCCCGCGGCTCCATGGCCCAGATACGCCAGCTTGCCGGTATGCGCGGACTTATCGCCAACACCGCCGGTAAGACCATCGAGATACCCATAAAGGCCAACTACCGCGAGGGCCTCACGGTCTTGGAGTACTTCATCTCCAGCCGCGGCGCCCGTAAGGGACTTGCCGATACGGCCCTCCGTACCGCCGACTCCGGGTACCTGACCCGCCGAATGGTGGACGTGTCTCAGGACGTCATAATCCGCGAGCACGACTGCGGCACCCACGAGGGCATAATGGTCAGCGAGAAGGTGGAGAACGGCCAGGTGGTCCAGACCTTCGCCGAGTCCGTCCACGGACGGTACCCCGCCGAGGACATCGTGGACCCCGCCACCGGCGAGCTCCTCTTTGACCGCGACCACATGCTCATGAAGCCCGACGCCGAGGTCCTTGAGGCCCACGGCATACACGAGATAAAGGTCCGCTCGGTCCTCACCTGCGAGGCAAGAAGCGGCGTCTGCGC
>CANREY010000031.1 GCA_947629755.1 uncultured Oscillospiraceae bacterium
TCGATGAGCTTTCCATGTCCGCGTCGGCGACACCGTAATTACAAAACATCGGGAAAGTAAAAATTACCAGCTGACCGTAATAGCTGGGGTCCGTGAGGCTCTCCACATTGCCCGTCATGCCGGTGGTGAAAACAAGCTCACCAACGCTTGTACCGGCCTTCCCGAAGGAATGGCCCTCGTAGCGTTTTCCGTTCTCAAGTATAAGATATGCTTTTCCCATATGATCTCCTTAATAGTCCAGCGACCGTTTCTTTTTCAGCGGAGAAGCTTCCGGATCCTCTCCATGGCCTCGCAGGTGTTCTCGTAGGTCCCGAAGGCGGTGAGGCGTATGTAGCCCTCGCCGGAGGGGCCGAAGCCCGCGCCGGGTGTGGTGACTATGCAGGCCTCCTTAAGGAGCTTGTCGAAAAACTCCCAGGAGCCCAGCCCGTCGGGGGTGCCGCACCAGATGTAGGGGGCGTTCACGCCGCCGTAGACGGGGAGCCCCGCCTCCGAAAGGGCCTCACGTATGACCTTCGCGTTATTTAAGTAGTAGCGGACGTTCTCCATGGACTGCTCCCAGCCGATGTCGGAGAGTGCCGCCTCGGCGCCCCGCTGGATAATATAGGGCACGCCGTTGAACTTTGTGCCCATGCGCCTGTTCCACATGTCATGGAGTGACACGCCGTTCCGGACGAGCGCTTTGGGGATAACGGTGTAAGCGCACCTGTTGCCGGTGAAGCCGGAGCTTTTTGAGAAGGACCGAAACTCAATGGCGCAGGTCTTTGCCCCCTCCACCTCGAATATGCTGTGGGGGATACCGGGCTCGGTGATGAAGGCCTCGTAGGCCGAGTCATAGAGTATGACGCTTCCGTGCTCATTCGCGTAGTCCACCCAGACCTTCAGCTGCTCATATGTGGCCGCCGTGCCGGTGGGGTTATTGGGGGAGCAGATGTATATCATGTCAGGCACGCGCTCCGGCAGGGTGGGGAAGAAACCGTTCTCGGCGGTGCAGGGCAGATAGACAAGGTTCGTCCACTTCTCCCCGTCGTAATCCCCGGCCCGGCCCGCCATGGCGTTGGTGTCCACGTACACCGGGTACACCGGGTCGCAGACCGCCACCACGTTGTCGGTTGAAAATATATCGCCGATGTTGCCGCAGTCGGACTTGGCCCCGTCGGAGACGAAGATCTCATCGTCGGCTATGTCCACGCCCTGCTTTTTGTAGGCGCGCTGAATGGCGAAGCGGAGAAAATCGTAGGCCCCGCAGGTCTCCTCGCAGTAGCCTCGGAATGTCTCCTTTTTGCCCATCTCCTCGGTGGCCCGGAGCTGTGCCTCGATGACCGCGGGGGCAAGTGGGAGAGTCACGTCGCCGATGCCCATGCGGATAAGCGGCATGGGGGGATTTGTGGCCTGAAAGGCCCGCGTGCGGCGGCCTATCTCAGGGAAAAGATACCCGCCGGGGAGCTTTTGAAAGTTGGTATTTACCTTGACCATGGTATTTCAGCCCCTTTTTGTCCATTTTAATAAGATTATAGGCGCAAAAATGCCCGATGTCAACGCTGTTTAAAGCCCAAAAACCCCGGACTTTGGAGCAGGTTTTTGGTCAGTTATCCAAAATGCAATTTTAAAAATCAAATCCTGCAAAAATGCCTTGACAAAGAGGGCGGGAGTAGTGTAAAATGCACTTCGTTAATGAATGAAATCCACGACGGTGCGGATTTATCTTCGTTTATGGGGATATTTCCGCGCCTTTTTGCATAGGAGGGAGTTAAAATGTGTTCTATAATCGGCTTTACCCGCAGGTCCATACCCATCGAGCTTGCCATGGAGGGCTTCAACGAGACCGTGAGCCGTGGGCCCGACATGTCACGCTTCGTGGAGGCCGGGGAGGGCTGGCTGGGCTTTCACCGCCTTGCTATAATGGGCCTCACGCCGGAGGGTATGCAGCCCTTTGAGCTTGAGGGGAATTTGGTGGTCTGCAACGGGGAGCTATATAATTTCCGCCCCTCCAAGCGGAGAATGGCGAAGAAGTACGAGTTTAAGTCGGACTCCGACTGCGAGCTCATACTGCCGCTGTATAAGGAGCTGGGCCTCGGCATGTTCGCCCGTCTGGACGCGGAGTTTGCCATGATAATCTACGACGCCAAAAGGGGCGGGCTCATCGCCGCCCGTGACCCCATCGGCATAAGGCCCCTCTATTACGGCTATCTTGAGGACGGGTCCGTAGTTTTCGCCAGCGAGCCTAAGAACCTGACGCCGTTTTGCAAAAAGATAATGCCCTTCCCTCCGGGACACTACTGGGTGGACGGGAATTTCGTGCGCTACACGGACATCGCCAAGGTGGAGGGGGAGTACATAACGGCCTCGTCCTATCAGGTCTGCGCCGGTATCCGTGGCCGGCTCATCGCCGCCGTGGAGAAGCGCCTGGACTCCGACGCGCCCGTGGGCTTTCTGCTGTCGGGCGGGCTGGACTCCAGTCTCGTGTGCGCCATCGCCGCCAAGATTTTGGGCAAAAAGATACGCTCCTTCGCCATCGGCATGGACAAGGACGCCATCGACCTTAAATACGCCCGTCAGGTGGCGGACTTCATCGGCGCGGACCACACCGAGGTATTCATGACGAGAGACGAGGTGATAGCGAGCCTTGAGACCGTCATAAAGGCATTGGGCACATGGGACATAACTACTATCCGTGCCAGCATGGGCATGTACCTTGTGTGCAAGGCCATACATGAGACAACGGATATACGGGTACTGCTCACCGGCGAAATTTCAGACGAGCTTTTCGGCTATAAGTACACCGACTTCGCCCCAAGCCCTGAGGAATTTCAGCTTGAGGCCCAGAAGCGTATACGTGAGCTCCACATGTACGACGTCCTCCGGGCCGACAGGTGCATATCAGTAAACTCCCTTGAGGCCAGGGTGCCCTTCGGGGATTTGGATTTCGTGCGCTACGTCATGAGCGTGGACCCGGCGATGAAGATGAACACCTATAACATGGGCAAGTACCTTCTCCGCCACGCCTTCGAGGCGGACAACATTCTGCCCGGAGCCATACTCTGGCGGCAGAAGGCGGCCTTCTCCGACGCGGTGGGCCACTCCATGGTGGACGACCTCAAGGAGTACGCGAACGGCCTCTACACCGACGCGGAGTTTGAGGAAAAGCACAAAAAGTACGCCTATCGCACGCCCTTTACGAAGGAGAGCCTTCTCTACCGCGAGATCTTTGAGAAATATTACCCCGGTCAGGCGGAGATGATAGCGGACTTCTGGATGCCCAACCCCAACTGGCCCGGCTGTAACGTCACCGACCCCAGCGCCCGCGTCCTCTCAAACTACGGCGCCAGCGGCATATGAAAAAACCATAAAACACCTGTTGAAAACGCCCTCCTTCCGTACTAAAATAATTACGGAAAGGGGGCGTTTTTTGGTGAAAAAACGCATATTTTCAATTATTTTGTTGCTTTCAATAGCCGCGACGCTGGCTGTGCCGGCACAGGCCGGATATTTTAAGGACGTGCCGGAGGACCACTGGGCAAAAAGCTACATAGACGACGCGGCGGCGAGAGGATATGTCAACGGCGTGGGGGACGGGCGTTACGCCCCGTCGGGCCGGGTGAGCTTCGCGGAGTTTGCCGCCATGACGGCCCGGCTCCTTTTCCCTGAGGAGCTGAAGGCATGGTCCGGCCCCAGTGAGCGCTGGTACACCCCGTATGTGGGGGTGTGCTTTGCCAAAAATGTCTTTATGGGCGCGGACTTCGCCCTTGGCCGGGACGAGACGCGTGCCATGACCAGGGCGGAGGTGGCCCTCATGAGCGCCAACGCCCTGAAATCCGCCGGGGCGGCCATGCCCGACGTCAGGGAGCTTGAGGCCGTGGAGACCCGTATACCGGACCTTAACTCAAACAGCCCCGACGAGATTGCGGCCATACGGTGGGTCTACGTCAAAGGCGTTATGAACGGGTGCGACAACGGGCTCTTTGAGGGCTCCGCCGCCCTGAACCGGGCCCAGGCCGCGGCGGTGCTCATGCGCATGAGCCGCGTGGAGCTCAAAAAGCCCTCGGACGGCCTTGACGAGCAGCGGGTCTATAACTCCATCATTGCCATGAGGGAGCGCTACCCGGAGGGGACCAGATGGACGAACGAAAACTCCTACGCCTGGCGCGGCGGGATATTCAACGTGGGCTACGGCTGCGCGGGCTTCGCCTTCCTCCTCTCCGACGCGGCCTTCGGGGACCTGCCGGCAAGGCGCGTGACGGGCGTGAGGCTTGAAAATGTGCGCGTGGGCGACATACTGAGGATAAACAACGACACCCACTCCGTCATAGTCCTCAATGTGAACTCCGACAGCGTCACCGTGGCCGAGGGCAACTACAACTCCTCCGTCCACTGGGGCCGTGAGCTATCCCGCTCCCAAGTCGAAAGCGCCAACTACCTCCTCACCAGATGGCCGGAATAACGCGTCGCTTTGGGAAAATTTGCGGTCAGGATACCGGGCCTGCACCCGATGTTCTGGCCGCGGCCAATAAGGTCTTGGGAAATATTCAGCCGAGGTAGATTTCTTCACATTTGGGCGGTATAATGATAAATGCTGAATGGGCGACCGTTCGACAAATCGCCGCTTGGAGGAATTACAAAATGCAAAAAAATGAAATCCAACGCTTGGTGGATAAATACAGCGCCAAATTGCGTATTACGCCAATATGGGATTTACAGCTTGAATTAGTTGAAGACCCTGCATGGCGAAAAACCGGAGACATCAAGATCGACTGCGACGATCGAAAAGCAATTCTGATGTTAAACGCGTTAAATCCAAATCAGGAAAATCTCGAAGAAGTGATAGTGCATGAGCTGATGCACCTGAAAATGTATCCTCTCGATCAGGTGACGGAATCCCTCATTACAAGCACCTTTGAGGAAAATACCCCCGCTTGGGACTTCGCGTATCGGCAGTTTTTCACAGCTTTGGAGCAGACTGTGGAGGAGCTGTCGAAATGCTTTCTGCTGGAGAGCGGAGAAAACCGCGATCTGTCATTTGGCCGCTGCGCAAAGAAAAAATCATTCGATGAATTATATAACGGGCTAAAAGCATTGAATTGATCGGAAGGAGTATAATGTTTTTAGCGACATACCGGCGCTTGGGGAGATAATCACATGAAAAAAGAGCAGATAGTCTTTTCAGATTATCTGCTCTCTTTTTTCAGTAGGTGTATATCCCGCCGCCAATGAATTCGCGCAGTAGTGACTCCCTTGGGACGAAGTCCGCTGAAAGGGGCTCGTATCGTTCCAAAAGGGGGATTATTTTGCGGACCTCCTCAAAGCCCTCGCGGCCCTCGGTGAGCTCCTTCAAAAGGGGCAGGGCGATGGGGGCGAGGACGCTCATCTCGTATTCCAAAGAGGAATCGAGGCGCAGGCGGGCCTTGGGGATATAGGGGGTTATGTGCTCCCGCTCGCCGCGCATCACGTTGTCCCAGAGGGAGAGGGTGTACTCGGCGCTGGCGCCACGGAAATTGTTGTCCCTCACCACCCTTCGCACAAGGCGCACCCACTCAGGCTTGAAAATCTCGCCGTCGGGGAACACCGTCTCGGAGGTGGCGGCGATATAGAGGGCGAAGGCTCCGGGGTTTTTGTCGGTTATCATGTCGTTGAGGGCGTGTATGCCCTCGAATATGGCCACCTCGTTGGGCTGAAGGCGGAGCCGGGTAAACTGGCTCACGGACCGCTTTTGTCTCGTGAACATGAAGTAGGGGACCTTTATCTCCTCGCCTCTTGACAATGCCGCGAAGTGCTCATTCAAAAGGTCCATGTCCATAAGACGCGGGGACTCGTAGTCCACCTCGCCCTCCGGGGTCCGGGGACAGGTGCGCAGATCGAGAGTGTTGAAGTAATTGTCCATGGATATGGTGTGGGTGTTTATTCCCCGGCGCTTAAGCTCCGTCTCAATGTTCCGCGCGGTGGTGGTCTTCCCCGCGCCGGAGGGGCCGGAGAGGAGCACGATGGGGCACCTGTCCAGATTTTCGCATATGGCGTTGGCGGCCCGCGTCACTCTCTCAAAATACTCCGCGTCGGCGGCCTTAACAAAGCCCTCCGGGTCACGGACCACAAGGTCGTTTATTCTCCCGATGTCGTATGCCATTGTTTACCTCCCGTTCTCCGCGTAAAAGCGGACTATCTTCCCCTTGTCCGCCTTTATTTTTTCCATGCCTTCAATGTACTCCTTGGGGTGTTTTGGGTCAAATATACGCTCGATCCTGCCGGTCCTGAGGTCCACAAGCTTTGTGGAGCCTCCGCCGCCCATGGCTAAAATAGTGCAGAGCTCCTCCATTATGAGTATGTTATATAGGCTCTCCGCGCCCTCTCTTGCCCAGCCCACGTTCTCAAAGCCGCCGGACATGAACTTTTGCCGGTAGAGGTAGTAGGGCCTGAAGCCCGCGGCCCTAAGCATCGAGGAGGCCCTGTCCAGCATACGGCGCACGGCGGCCCCGTCCGGCCTTTTGGTGTCTTCCTCGGTTATTTTTGAGCCCTTTTTGAGGGAGAGTGTGTGGACGGTGACGTTCTCCGGGGACAGGGTAAGGACCTGCCTTAACGTGTCCTCAAAGCTCTCCGGCGTGTCAGCGGGAAGGCCGGCGATGAGGTCCATGTTCACATGGCAGTCAAGCTCCCGCCGGGTGAGCTCATAGGCGGAGACTATGTCCTCCGCCCGGTGCTTCCGGCCGATGGCCCGCAGAACCTCGTCGGACA
Organism: uncultured Oscillospiraceae bacterium; assembly: GCA_947629755.1. Classification (GTDB taxonomy): domain Bacteria; phylum Bacillota; class Clostridia; order Oscillospirales; family Oscillospiraceae; genus RUG626. The sequence goes on from CANREY010000031.1 coordinate 6,721, forward strand.
TGGACTGGGGGTTTATGCTTATCCGGGTGATGCCCTTGAGGGCCCGTAGCTTTTCCGCGGTTATGGTGTCGGGCCGCCCGGCCTCCACGCAAAATTCCCGGACGGCGGTAAGGTCAAATTCCTCCCGGAGCCATTTTAGAAGCGTACCCAGTTCCTCAGCCGACAGCGTCGTGGGCGTGCCGCCGCCGATGTAGACGGCTATGACCCGGAGGTGAAGCTCCCTCGCGACTTTAGCCGTCTCCACGATCTCCTCGTGGAGGGCTGACAGGAAGTCGGGAATGAGCTTCATGGATTTTTCCACGCTCTGGCTTACGAAGGTGCAGTAGGCGCACCTTGTGGGGCAGAAGGGTATGCCAACGTAGAGGGCGATGTCGGAGGGTTGAAGCTCCCCCTTTACCGCCATGGAGGCATGGGCGGTGTCGAGGCACAGCCGGGCCCGCTCCGGGTCCACGAAATACTCCCTCTCCATTTTGGCGGCGGCGTCGGCGGGGGACAGGCCCCGCTCCAAAAGCTTTGTCATTATCGTACCGGGGCGTATGCCGGTGAGGGCCCCCCAGACGGGTTTTTCCGGTATTATCTCCATCGCCGCCCGGTAAAAGGCCAGCTTTATTATCCGCTGGCTCTCCCGGTCATAGTTGAGCTTTCCGTGAAAAAGCGCGGCGTCGGCGCTCTCGGTGGCGCGGGAGGTCACGCCGTTCCAGCGAAGCTCCACATTGGAGACGAAAATATCCTCTCCCGGTATGAGCTCCACTCTGGCGTAGTCCTCATTTTCCGCAAGCTCCCCGGCGGAGTAGTCGGGCCGGGCCCCCGGCAGGAGGGCCAGCATTATCTGCTCCACCGCGTACTTATAGTCGTGTCCTGATAGTATGAGCCTCATAAGCCTTTGGCGTACCTCATGTAGTAGTTTGAAGCCTTCTCAACGTCAAGGGTGGTGGGGTCCATGTGGCCGGGCCAGACCTCGTAATTGCCCGGTATGTCCCCAAGACGGCGAAGGGAGGCCATCAGCTTATCAAGATCCCCGCCGGGAAGGTCCGTGCGCCCACAGCTGCCCTCAAATAGCGTGTCCCCGGTGAAAAGGGCGTCCCGGCACACCAAGGTCACGGAGCCGGGGGAGTGGCCCGGAGTTTCCATCACGCGAAATTTCAGGGAGCCCACAGTCACCGTGTCCCCGTCGGCGTAAAACCTCGTGCCCTCCGGCGGGCAGTAGCGGTAGGATTCCGGCGAGGGCGCCGTGTCGGCCCGGTGTATCCATATGGGCGCGCCCGTCTCCTCCGAGAGGGCCGCCGCCGCGCCGGTGTGGTCGTAGTGGCCGTGGGTCAGAAATATGGCCCGGACAGTGAGCTTCGTCTCCTCAAGATAGTCCATTATGGTGTTGAACTCGTCGCCGGGGTCGATGACGGCGCACTCTAAGGTGTCCTCGTCGGTGACGATGTAGCAGTTTGCCTCTATATGCCCCACGGGGATACATTTTATAAGCATAAGTCGTCAGCTCCTCGTATCAAAAATTATGGTCACGGGCCCGTCGTTTACGGAGGACACCTTCATGTCCGCCCCAAATTCACCGCTCATGACCTCAAAGCCCCGCTCCCGGCACTGGGACATGAAAAGCTCGTAGAGCGGTATGGCCTTTTCGGGCCTCGCCGCCTCGGTGAAGCCCGGACGGCGGCTTTTTGTGTCGGCAAAGAGGGTGAACTGGGAGACGCACAGCACGCTCCCGCCCACGGCGGCAAGATTTAAATTCATTTTGCCCCCGTCGTCCTCAAATACACGAAGCCCGCAGACCTTATCCGCAAGCCTTTTTGCGTCCTCCTCCGTGTCCTCCCGGTGCACGCCGAGAAGCACAAGAAATCCCCGGCCGATTTGAGCCGTCATTTGCCCCTCGATTTCAACTGAGGCTGAGTTGACCCGTGTAACTACTGCGCGCATACGGTGCTCCTTTAGATGTCGTGTGGTTTTGCCCCTCCCTCCGGGGCGGGACGGGGGCGGGCGAGTTTAGGACCCGCCCCTGCAAGGGGGGTCGGATTTTCGCGTTTTATCTTCGTTATTTTTTCACGTCCCCTGCCGCTTGACCTCTTTGACGCTGCGGACGTTCATTATTCTGGTCATGGCGGCGGCGAGCTCGGATTTGTCGTGGACGCGGACGGTGATGTAGACGGTGGCCTGACCGGACTGGTTGCGGGCGGTGAGGGCGTCGACTTTTATTTTAAGGGAGCTTAAAACCGTCGCGATGTCCATGACAAGGCCGTCCCGGTCCTCGGCGGTTATGGCCACGGAGGTCTGGTAGAGGTCGTCCTCTCCCGGTGCCCAGTAGACCCTTATCCACCTGTCCCGGTCCTCCTCCCGTATGGCGGAGAGGCCGTAGTTTTTGCAGTCCGTGCGGTGGATCGACACGCCGTAGCCTCTCGTTATGAAGCCCACGATGTCGTCCCCCGGCACGGGCATACAGCAGTGGGAGAATTTGACAAGACAGTTGTCGATGCCCTCCACGATTATGCCGTTGACGGCCTTCTGCTGGCGGGCGCTCTGGGTCATCCAGTCGGGGTTGGCCCCGGCCCGCTTGGCCGCCCGCTCGATAAGGCGCATCTCGTCCTTTATATTGTTGACGGTCTTCTGGGCCGATAGCCCGCCGTAGCCGATGGAGGCGTACATATCGTCGAGTGCCGAGACGGATATGCGCTCAAGTATCCGCACCAATGCCTTCTCGTCGCTCAAAATGGTGAGGGGCACGGCCTGACGGCGCATCTCCGCCTCAAAGGCGGCCTTGCCGGTTATGATGTTCTCCTCCCGGCGCTCCCGCTTGAACCACTGGCGTATCTTGTTGCGGGCCTCGGAGGACTTGACGATGGTGAGCCAGTCCCGGCTGGGGCCCTTGGAGGTGTTGGAGGTTATGACCTCCACAACATCTCCGTTTTGGAGAACGTGGGAGAAGGGCACGATACGCCCGTTGACCTTGGCGCAGGTCATGCGGTTGCCGATGGCGGAGTGGATCGAGTAGGCAAAGTCGATGGGCGTGGCCCCGGCGGGGAGGCTCTTTACGTCCCCGTGGGGGGTGAAGACGAACACCTCGTCGGCGAACATGTCCACCTTGAGGTTGGATATGAAGTCCTGGGCGTCGGAGTCCTCCTGGGTCTCAAGGAGGTTGCGTATCCAGGCGAATTTGTCCTCGTCCCCCCGGCTGTGGATACCCTCCTTATATTTCCAGTGGGCCGCGATGCCGTACTCGGCGGTGCGGTGCATGTCCCAGGTGCGTATCTGTACCTCAAAGGGTATGCCCTCGGTGCCGATGACGGTGGTGTGGAGGGACTGGTACATGTTGGGCTTTGGTGTGCCGATGTAGTCCTTGAACCGGCCGGGCACGGGCTTATAGAGCTCGTGTATGCACCCCAAGACGTTATAGCACTCGGCGATGTCGTCCACTATGACGCGAAAGGCGTAAATATCCATGATCTCGTCAAATTCCATGGATTTCCCGAACATTTTGCGGTAGATGGAGTATATGTCCTTGGTCCTAGACTGAACGCCGCAGGTTATGCCGGCCTCGTCGAGGCGGCGGCGAATGGCCTTCTCGGTGCGCTCCATGAAGCCCGCGTTCTTCTGCTCCCGCTCCTGAAGGGCCGACTCTATCTCGTGGTAGCCCACGGGGTCGAGGTATAATAGCGACAGGTCCTCCAGCTCCAGCTTTATCTTCTGCATACCGAGCCTGTGGGCGATGGGAGCGTATATCTCCATGGTCTCACGGGACTTTTCAAGCTGTTTTGGGGCGGTCTGGTACTCCATGGTGCGCATGTTGTGGAGCCGGTCCGCCATCTTTATGAGCACCACCCTGATGTCCCTTGCCATTGCAAGGAGCATCTTGCGAAGGTTCTCCACCTGCTCCTCCTCCTTGGAGGTGTAGCGGATCTTTGTGAGCTTCGTCACGCCCTCCACGATGCCCGCCACGTCCTCGCCGAATTTGCGGGCCACGTCCTCGTGGGTCACGTCGGTGTCCTCGATGACGTCGTGGAGTATGGCGGCTATGACGGACTCCTCATCGAGGCCCATCTCCGCCACGATCACCGCCGCGGCCAGGGGGTGGGTAATGTAGGGGCTCCCGTCCTTTCGCAGCTGGTCCCCGTGGGAGGCCTTGGCAAACTCGTATGCCTCGCGCACGCGCCGGGTGCTCTTTATCTGCGTGCCCTGCTCGATGGCGCTGACCAGCTTTTGATAGGCCTCCTCGCAGACAGCCTCAACGTCGGGATTTTCTGTTTTTACACTGTCGTTATCCATAAGGTCACCTGAAAAAGGGATTTATTCTGCCTTTATAAGGTCGCAGAGCATGAGCTGAACGGCCCTCCGGCCGCGAAATTCGTTTATCTGTGGGGTGAAGGCCACGTCCACGCGTCCTCCGACGCGGGCGTCCAGCTCCTCAGGGCTTTTTGAAAAGAACACCGCCTCAAATACATGCCCTTCCAAGCTCAGCCACAGCTTTGTGTGCTTGCCGTCGGAGAGACCCGCGAGGTTTTCCACCAGCATGTTTTTCATGCACAGCACGGGCTGGGGGTTGCCGGGGCCGTAGGGCTCCAGCTCGTCCAGAGCTTCTACGTTTCTGATGGTGAGAAGCTCCGGCTTTATGACCTGAAGGTCAATGTCCAGCACCCGCTCAGGCCGCGGGCGGCCCTGGCCGTAGACGCGTGCAAGCTCACGCCGCAGGTCGTCCACCTTGTCCTCGCTGACGGTGAGGCCCGCCGCCATTTCGTGGCCGCCGAAGCCCAAGAGCACGTCCCGGCACTGGGAGAGGGCGTCGTAGAGGTTGAAGCCCCCCACGCTCCGGCAGGAGCCACGGCCCACGCCGTCCTTTACGTGTATCATCACCGTCGGAAGGCCGAAGCGCTCGCTGAGCCGCGAGGCCACTATCCCGCACACCCCCTGATGCCATGTCCGGGAGGCCAAGACAATGGGCCGCCCCTCCGGCGGGTCCTTTTCCAATATGTCAAGGGCCTCTTTGTACATATCGCCCTCTATGCGCTGGCGCTCACGGTTCATGGCGCAAAGCTCGTCAGCCAGCGTCCCGGCCCGGCCCAAATCGCGGGTGGTGAGAAGCTCCACCGCCACGCCCGTACTGCCAAGCCTCCCGGCGGCGTTTATCCTTGGGGCGATGGCAAAGCCCACGTTCGACACGTTGAGGGCCCTGCCCTCAAGTCCGGAGGCGGCCCGGAGCTTGGCAAGTCCCGGCCGGCGCTCCTGCCGGAGGCTCTCAAGGCCGGTTTTTATGAGGACCCGGTTTTCACCGGTCACCGGCATCACGTCGGCTATCGTGCCGGTGGCCACAAGGTCTGAAAAGCTCTCCAAAAGCCGCTGGGCGCTGTTTGGTCCCTCCACGGCGCATATGAGCTTGAAGGCCACGCCCACTCCCGCAAGATCCTTGGCGGTGGAGGGGCAGTCGGGCCGCTTTGGGTCCACCGCCGCCAGACAGTCGGGTATGACGTCGCCGCACTGGTGGTGGTCGGTTATCACAAGGTCGAGGCCGATTTTTTTGGCGTGCTCCGCCTCCTCCACGGCGGTGATGCCGCAGTCCACGGTAATGACGAGGGAGGCCCCCCAGCCCTTTATGGTGTCAAGGGCCGCCGATTTTACGCCGTAGCCCTCCTCAAGGCGCTGAGGTATGTATATGTCGCAGTCAATATTTTTGGAGCGCAGATACCCCGCCACAAGACAGCTGGCGGTTATCCCGTCCACGTCGTAGTCGCCGTAGACCGCCACGCGCTCCCGATTCTCGATAGCCCTCCGGACCCTAAAGGCCGCCTTGTCCATGTCCGCCATTGTGAGCGGGTCTGAAAGGCGCTCAAGTCCGCCGGAGAGAAACTCGCGGGCCCTGTCCGGGTCCTCAAGCCCACGGGAGGCCAAAAGCACCGCCGGTAAGGGATTGAACCCGGCGTGAACGAGCATAACCGCGCTTGCACGGTCAAAGCCAGCTATGTTCCATCTGTCAAACACTTTATCCCTGCTCCTGACATGTAGGTTCTTTCATAAACATTTATTATATCAAATAAATTTCAGGATAACAATATATTGCGGAGAAAAAATTGCGCGTTTATGCGCCGGAAGGGGGATAGTGTCACTCTATCCCCGTAAGATCATACTCCTCCAGCCACTTGGCGGCCTTTTCGCAGACGGAGCGGAGGGTATTTTCGTCAAAGGGGCTGGCCAGATCGGCGTTTTTGAGAAGATCGGTGAAGGTCCGGCTCCCGCCTTGGCGGGTGTAGGCCATATAGTGCTCCCAGGCGTTTTTCCGGTCGTCCCGGAGCATGGCCCAGAACTCCAGCGACACCGTCTGGGCGAGGCAGTAGTCGATATAGTAAAATGGCGACTGGTAGATGTGGCCCTGTCTCTGCCAGCCCTCCCCCTCGGCGTAGAAGGGTATGTCCCCGTCGAGCTTAAGCCAGGGCTGATAGATGCCTAAAAGCCGCTTCCAGGTCTCGTGGCGCTCCCTTAGCGTCATGTCCGGGCGCTCATATATCTCGTGCTGGAAGTGGTCCACCAGCGTGCCGTAGGGGATAAAGGTTATGGCGGAGGATAAGTGGCTGTAACGGAATTTCCGGGCGTCAGAGCCGAAGAAGTCCTCCGCCCAAGGCCAGGACATGAACTCCATGGACATGGAGTGGACCTCGCAGGCCTCCATACCCGGCCAGGCGTAGCCGGAGGGGACACGGTCCCGGTTCAGCCAGTAGGCGAAGGCGTGGCCGGCCTCGTGGGTTATGACCTCCACGTCCCCTTGGGTGCCGTTGAAGTTGGCGAAGATGAAGGGGACCTTGTAGTCGTTGATATTTGCGCAGTAGCCGCCGCCGGCCTTGCCCTCGGTGCTCAGCACGTCCATAAGCTCCCGGTCCAGCATAGTGTCGAAAAACTCCTTGGTCTCCGGTGAGAGCTGGGAGTAGAATTTCCGCCCGGCAGCGAGAATATCGCCGGCTGTGCCCTGGGGCTTCGGGTTGCCGGAGCGGAAGGACAGTGCCTCGTCGGCAAAGCTCAGGGGGTAGCTTACGCCAAGACGATCAGCCTGACGGCGGTAGATGGCGTCGGCCACGGGGACGAGGTACTTGCGCACCGCCTCACGAAAGCGCTCCACCTCCTCCTTGCCGTAGCAGTTGCGGCCCATGCGGTCGTAGCCCAAGGGAATGTAGTTTTCGTAGCCAAGGTTTTTGCCCATCTGGTCACGGAGGTGGACAAGCTCGTCGTAGATGCGGTCCAACTCCGCCTGATTCTCTTTAAACCATTTCCCTTGGGCCTTCCAGGCGCCAAGGCGGCGGGCATCGTCCGGGTCCACCTTGAAGGGCGTGAGTTGTGAGTGGGTGTAGGTCCTGCCCTCAAACTCTATCTGGGCCGAGGCGATGAGCTTGGAATAGGCTGTGACGAGCTCGTTTTCCCTCTGCATGAGGGGGATATTTTCAGGCGAGAAGGTCCGCAGGGCGATCTCGGTATCGGTGAACATGAGCGAGCCGAATTCCGCCTCGAACTGAGGGCGGAAGGGGCTTTCCAGCAGGGCCTTGTTCCACTCCTGACCGTACTCGTCAAGCTCCGGGCCGGCGCCGTCCCAGAAGCTCACCTCGCCGTCGTAAAACGCGTCTTTCGTGTCGATGTCGTGGCGGATCATGGCAAGGGTCGACTGGGTGGAGACGGCCTCGTCCTCCCGGTCGAAGGACAGGAAGACCTGACGGGCCTCGTCGTAGGTCTGGGCTTTGCGCAGGCGCTCTATATGGTCCCGGTAGAGGGCCTTTATGGCGTCCAAATCGGGGCGTTTATAGGGCATTTCGGGAAATTTCAGGTCGGTTTCGGGAAGCTTCGGGCAGGCTTCGGGCATGTTTTCGGGAAGCTTCTGGCAGGTTTCAGGCATGTTTTCGTACCTCCGGGGTGAATTTTTGGTGTAATTATAACGCTTTATGAAATTCACGTCAAACTTTTTTGAATTGACTGTTGACAAACGGCGCAAACTGTGTATACTGTATATATACAGTCGACTGCGAGGAATGTTCATGAACATCATAATTTCAAATTCCGACCCACGGCCCATCTACGAGCAGGTGGGGGAGGCCATACGGGCCGCCATCGTCTCCGGGGAGCTTGCCGCCGGGGAGGCGCTTCCGTCCATCAGGGGGCTTGCCAAGGACCTGCGCATATCCGTCATAACCACAAAGAGGGCCTTTGAGGACCTGGAGCGGGAGGGGTACATAGAGACCGTCCCCGGTAAGGGCTCCTTTGTGGCGGGGGCGGGGGCGGCGCTTCTGCGGGAGCGGAGGCTCACCGAGATCGAGGACTGCCTGCGCCGGGCAATTGAGCTGGGGCGGTCCTGCGGCGTGGACGTGGGGGAAATCGAGAAGATGCTGAGGACCCTCAGCGAGGAGGACATATGAACGCGATAGAGGTACGAAGGCTTAAAAAGACATATCCGGGCTTTGAGCTTCGGGATATAAGCTTCACCCTGCCTGAGGGGGCCATACTGGGCCTTGTGGGCGAGAACGGGGCGGGCAAATCCACCCTCATAAGGCTCATAATGGGCGCCACGGGCCCCGACGGGGGCGAGGCGTCCGTGCTGGGCACGGACGTGGGGCGACCGGAGTTTACGAAAACGAAGGACGACATCGGCGTTGTGCTGGACGAGGCCCACTTCCCGCCGTCCCTGAACGCCTTGGAGCTGGGGCGGATATTCGCCGACACATACACAAGGTGGGACGGCGAGGCCTACGCCTCGCTTCTGGAAAAGCTGGAGCTTCCGGGGAAAAAGAAAATAAAGGACTTCTCCCGTGGTATGCGCATGAAGCTTGCCTTGGCGGCGGCCCTTAGCCACGACGCCAAGCTCCTCGTCCTTGACGAGCCCACCGGGGGACTTGACCCCATGGTGAGGGACGAGATACTTGATATTTTGGAGGACTTCACACGCCGGGAGGACCGGTCGGTGCTCATATCCTCCCACATCGTCTCGGACCTTGAGAAGCTTTGCGACTACATCGCCTTTCTCCACAAGGGGGAGCTCCTCTTATTCGACGAGAAGGACCGGCTCTTGGAGGAGTACGCCCTCGTAAAGCTCTCGGAGCGGGACTTTGAGGACATACCGAAGGAGGCCGTCCGGGGCGTGCGCCGGGGCAAATACGGCGTGGAGGCGCTGGTGGAGAGAGGGCTCGTGGACCGGGCCATAACCGCGGAGCGCACGAGCCTTGAGGACATTATCGTATTTTTCGCAAGGGGGGATCGGGAATGAAGGCGCTTTTAAGGAAGGATTTTTACGTGATGCTCACACAGCTTCGGGGCCTTTTACTGGTGATGCTGGTTTTCAGCGTCATTCCGGGCGGGACATTCATACCCTTTACCTTCCTCTACACCGCAGTGCTCTCCACCGCGTCGCTGATAGCCCTTGACGAGCAGAGCCGGTGGGACGATCTGGCCCTGATGCTCCCCTATTCACGCCGCCAGCTTGTGGCGTCGAAGTACGTGACGGGTTGGCTGGGCATAGTCGCGGCGCTGGTAGCGACCGTGGCCATACAGTACATCTGGGCGGCCACAGGCGTGGCGGCCCTTGGGGAGGGCTTTTTCACGGCCATATGCCTTTATATCGCCATTGCCCTTGTCCTGCAGGCCGTGACCGTCACCGTGATATTCCGCTTCGGCTATGTCTGGGGACGAATAATGATCGTCATCGCCGTGGCCGCCATCGGCGGCGTCGTCGGCGCCGCCGCGGCGAACGGCAGCACGCTGTCAACGGCCGCGACCGCGCTGAACCGGCTCCACCCGGTCACTTACCCGCTCCTTGCCGCGGCCCTGTCAGTGGCCACCATACCCATATCCGAGCACGGCTACAAGGTCAGATGCGAAAAATAGTCAGAGTGTGGCCGTCAGGCTCAGGGTGAGGATACCCTCGTTGGCCCGGTAAATATCGTCGAATTGGGTGAGGGGCAGGGGGGCGGTGCCACGGCCCACCTCCACGGTGTAGCCGGGCCGGTCGTAGCTTGAGATGAACCAGTCCTTGTACCCGGCGTAGGAAGACTGGGCGGGGGTGAGCTCCAATGAGTAGCCGCTGACGGCGGCGAAGCGGCGGCCTATCTCGTAGGAATTTTCAGGCAAATAATCTAAGTATTTCCAGTATATGACCTCGCCCTGAGTGTGATAGGACAATGTCAGGGAAAAATCGTGGGCTCTTGTAAAATTGTAGGCGGCGCGGCTCTCCGGTATCTCAAGGGGGGCCGCGCCTACATAATCTCTGGGCGCGGGGGAAACATAGCCCTGAGCGAATTTTATCTCCCTGGCCTCGGTCCACCCGGCGGGGTACTGGAGGTTCGGGTCCACGCCTCGGATATTTGCCTTCCAGCCATTTGGAAACGGTATGGCGGGGTAGTCGGCGGCTATCTCTCTGGCCCTTTCAAAATACGCCCCGTCAGTCAGCTCCCCGGTGACGAGAGCCACGCCGTCGGGGTTCACCATGGGCATGGAGTAGAGGGTGGTAAGGCCGTAGAGCGTCTCGGCGCTCTGGCCGAATACGGTGGTCCCCCGTGACCGGGCGCGGGCGTAATTTTCCAGAAATTTCATTAAAAGCGGGCTCGTTATCCACTCGTTGGCGTGGTGGGCGCCGTTGTGGAACACCTGATTTTCCCCCTCGCCTATCTTGAGGGCCCATATGGGGCGGCCCATTACGCTCCGCCCGGCCTCGGTGGCGGTGATGAAAGGGTATCGCGCGGCGAGGCCAAGAACGCAAAGCTCCATATATGTTGGTGTGAAGGGTATGCCGGTGTAGACCACGTCGAAGGCGCGGGGTACGGTGAGGCGCTGGCCCACGCTCAGCCGGAATGGGTCCACGCCGGGGTTGGCTGTCTCCAACGCCCTCAGGGTTATGCCGTAGGTCCGGGCGAGGGAGTAGAGCGTGTCGCCGGGCCGCACGGCCCTGCGGAAGTAGCCGGTGAGCCAGCTTTCCAATGAGGCCCAAGTGAGCTCCCCCGCCACGCCGTCCGGGGCAAGGCCCCATGCCGACTGGTAGGCCCGTAGGGCCGAGCGTGTCAGGGGGCCGAATATGCCGTCGAGCTCGCCCCGGTAGTAGCCGGAGCGGGTAAGGGCGAGCTGGAGCATACTGACATAGGGGCCCCGGCTCCCCTCGGAAATTATTTTAAAATTTGCCATAGATGTCTCCTTTTTACGGTGAATGAAGCTTTTTATTTTCACCTGACTATTTTATGCGCGGGGGTGAAAAATAAGTCCGGCGGTTCTATTTGACCCTGTCGGAAAATAGTTTTTTTAAAAATACCGTGCGGGCCTGAAAATCGGGACATGGGAGCATATGGCTTGGTCAAAGGGAGATTTATTTCTACTTATCCGCGCCGCTTTGAGGGGAAATATAATTTCGCGGCGAGGGCCGCGTCAGCCTGTCGAAAAAGGCCTGCGGCCTTTTCCGACAAAGGGGAACGTGCGGACTAAAGTTTTTGAATTTTGCGAAATTCAAAAACTTTAGTCCTGCCGTCACGCGGCGCGCGCCGCAAGCGGCACACTTGCGTGACAAAAGGTAATTTTCGCGACGCACATGTCGCCGCGAAAATTGATTGAATTTGAGTTTTTTGATGATCTGTCGCAGCGAGGGCCGCGTATTTTTTGCGGGGGGAGCGGGAAGCTTTGAAAAAATTTAAATTGAGGGGCGGACTTGTGGCCGTTTTACTTCTGACGGTACTTGCCTCGCCCACCGCTCTGGCCGCGGAGCTGCCACGGGAGCTTTCACCAGTGGGCAGGGCCGTGGGCATAGCGGTGAAGACGGACGGGCTGGTGGTGTCGGAGCTTTCGGAGTTCAACGCGGGCTCAGGCAAGGTCGCGCCGGCCAGGGACGCGGGCATAGCGCCCGGCGACGTTATAAAGATGATAGACGGCCGGGAGATAACCTGCGCCAAGGACCTCACTGAGGCCCTTGAGGACGCGGGGGAGACGGTGACGGTGAGGATAAGCCGTTCAGGCCAGGACCGGCAGGTGACGGTGAGGCCCTACCGGGACGAAAACGGGGCCTACCTTGGCGTGTGGGTCCGGGACGGGCTCACGGGCATAGGGACGGTGACCTACTACGACCCGGAGACGGGCCGCTACGGGGCGCTGGGACACTCCATCGCCGACAGCGCCACGGGTGAGCCGGTGCCGCTGAAGGAGGGCTCCATTTTGAGGGCGCAGGTCACGGGAGTGACGAAAAGCCGCGTGGGGGAGCCGGGACAGCTCGGCGGGAGCTTTGACTACAAGGAAAATCTTGGCGACATCGAGAAAAACTGCCTGACGGGCATCTTCGGCGTGTGTGAGGGCCTTCAGTGCGACGGTTGTATACCGGTGGCCCGCGCCGACGAGGTCAGGACGGGACAAGCGAAGGTGATCTCCGACGCCTCCGGCGAGAGAAAGGAGTACGACATCGAGATAGTCAGGCTCTACTCCGGCGGCGACGGGCGGGACATGATGATAAAGGTCACGGACCCGGAGCTCATAGCCCTCACGGGGGGAATAGTTCAGGGCATGTCGGGCAGCCCCATAATACAGGACGGGAAGCTTGTGGGGGCGGTGACCCACGTGCTCATCAAAAACCCGGAGAAGGGGTACGGGATCTATATCGAAAACATGCTGCGTGAAGGATAGATGAAAGCCTGTTGGAAAAGGCCCGCGGCCTTTTCCAACAAGGGGGAACGAGCGAAAAAATTCGCGAAAAGGTCTGCGGACCTATTCGCGAATTTTTTCTGCCGTCACGCCGCGCGCGCCGCCTCGTCGTCGCTGATGCCGCTTTACCTCGCCCTCCCTGCGGTCGGGCTCAGGCGCTGGCATCGCTCATCTTCGCGCTAAGAGCCGCCCCTCCGGGGCGGTTGCGCTCCGAAACGCGCCTGCGGGCGCAGTCCTCTCCCCAGCGGGCAACAGCCCGCCGGGGGCCCCACCGTACACTACGCAAAACAAAAGGGATTTTTTCTGACGCGCATGTCGCCGCGAAAATTGAACTTGAGTTTTTTGACAATCTGACCCTCGGCTTTCCGGGGGATATGTTGTGGTCAGTGTAAAATAAGAGTGAAATTTGTTAAAATAAGCGGTAAAAACTCCGAAAACATCGGGTGATTTAGCTTGCAAAGTTTGTCCTCTTATGGTATTTTATTACTACAAAGAGAAAATAATTTTACTTGGAGGATAGACTATGGACCAACGGATAAAAGTTTTGATCGCCGACGCCAGCGAGGATTTCAGGACCGTGCTGGCCGAGACACTGGCACGTGAGGGGGACATGGAGGTGGTGGGCGTCGCCGGGGACGGGGCGAAGGCGCTGGAGCTGGCGAAAAGGCTCGCCCCCGACGTGGTGCTCACCGACGCGGTGCTGGCCGGTGTGGACGGTTTGGGGGTGGCCAGAAAGCTCTCCGAGTCGCCGGAGGGGCCGGCGGTGTTCGTCATATCCGCCTTCGCCAGCGAGAGGATACTGACGGCGGCCTCGGAGGCCGGGGCGGCGTATTTCATGCAGAAGCCCTGCGACATACCGGTGCTCATAGAGCGCATACGCCAGCTTACGGCAAAGCCCGCCCAGTCGGTGCGCCGGGAGCTGACACAGAGCGAGCCGGATCTTGAGACCGTGGTCACGGAGATAATACACGAGATAGGCATTCCCGCCCACATCAAGGGCTATCAGTACCTGAGGGAGGCCATAATACGCACGGTGGAGGACATGGATATAATAAACGCCGTGACCAAGGTCCTCTACCCTGAGGTGGCGAGGAAATTCGGCACCACGCCCTCACGGGTGGAGCGGGCCATACGCCACGCCATCGAGGTGGCATGGGACAGGGGAGACGTGGAGGTGCTTCAGAGATTTTTCGGCTACACCGTCTCCGGCATAAAGGGCAAGCCCACAAACTCCGAGTTCATCGCCATGATAGCCGACAGGCTCTACCTTCAGAAAAAGGGAGCTCAGGCCCCGGCAAAGTGAGGAAACAGGTTGACCGCCGCCGATTTTTGGGGTATTATAGCTGACAGACATCACTATAATACCGGGATCGGAGGCGGTCATCTTTGAGAAAATGGAAAATAACGGCGGTATTGCTTGCGCTGGCGCTTTTGCTGTCGTCCTGCGCGCTTATTGTGACAACGCCGGACGGGGGCGGGAGGCTGCCGGATAAGCCGGAGCTTTCGGGACCGGCGGAGACGGGTGCCACGGGGGCTACGGGGACCACGGAGGCTACGGGAGCAACGGGAGCTACGGGAGCAACGGGAGCCACGGGAGCAACGGGGGCCACGGGAGCCACAGGGGCCACGGGAGCTACGGAGGCCGAGGGGCCGGTTCTCGGAAAGTATTACTATGACCTTGAGAACGTGGTGCTCTATCTTCATAAGTACGGCCAGCTTCCCGGAAATTTCATAACGAAAAACGAGGCGAGTAAGCTGGGCTGGTCCGGCGGGAGCGTTGAGAGCTACAAAAAGGGCGCGGCCATCGGCGGGGACAGGTTCGGAAATTACGAGGGACTTCTGCCGGAGGCCGAGGGCAGGACATACACGGAGTGCGACATAGACACATTGGGCAATAGCTCCCGCGGCGCGAAGCGGCTCGTTTTTTCAAACGACGGCCTCTATTTTTACACCTCCAACCACTACGGGAGCTTCAGCGAGGTGAAGGTGCAGAACGGAAAGGTCATAAGGTGAGCGTATGAGAGAGATAGTGCTTGACGCGGGGCGGCTTTCGGAGCGTGAGCGGGCTCAGGAATATCTTAAGGAGAGCTTCGGCTTCCCGGACTATTACGGCAAAAATCTTGACGCGCTACACGACATGCTGGGAGAGCTTGGCGATGTGCGAATAATTTTCCGAAACGCCGAGGCGTTCGACGAGAAGTACGGATACCCAAAGCGGGTCCTGAACGTCATGCGCGACGCGGCGGAGGAGAATTTGGGGATAGTTTTGGAGATGGGGGAGGAAAAAAAGTAAGTCAGCCAAAATAACAAAGCAACCTGTTTTTCGTTGTGTGAAAAACAGGTTGCTATTGTCTTGCCTGAGTGGAGGATTTGAACCCACGGCCTATTGCTCCCAAAAGGCTGTGTAAAATTTCATTGCCTAATAGATACCCCTTTTTGCCCCTTTCCGCTCCGTTTCAGTTACTCTCCGTAGCTCTTGTCTCCACTGTTTCCGCGTGCTCCGAACGCCGTTATGGTCGGTAATGTGGTCAGCGCCCCTTTCCGATAAGGAAAGGGGCGCAAAATTTACAGGGCGTTATCTAAAAGAGGGGATCGGCGGACTCCATGTATCGCAGGACGCTTTTCGCTGTAGCGAGGCTCACCTTGCCACTGGCGTTATTTTTGAGCCAGGCGTTGATGTTGGCGTTATCAAGCCGCAGGTCCTTGCAGACACGGTAGGTTGAGACGGACTTTTCCGCTTGCAGCCGAAGGACTTTTTGACAGATGAGCGCCTTCATCCTATCATCCCTGAGGTGCGCGTCTCGGACGCTCTCGTAGCTGCGCCAGACCTTGAGATATTCTTCGGGCAAATCTGGGCTTTGCTCCTTCAAAGCCGCGAGCAGCCCGTCAACATCGAATTTCCGGGACAGCTCCGCGTACTCATCAAAGAGCGCCGTCCCATGGGCCTCCCGGAGCAGCATCTCCGTTCTGCCCGTAACCGCCGCGTAGAGATACAGCGGCGCCCGGAGCCGTGCATTCCCCACAGCCTCCCGCGTCAGAACCCTGATCGAGCCCTGCTCCGCCTCCGCGAGAGATATCACGTAATCTGCTAAAAAACCCTTAAACGTCAGCTCCCGCAAGGCCGAAACCTCCTCTCACCTAAAGCTTTTCAACGGCATACGGTGATTGTTGCTCTACTCTTTATGCTCAATCACCCATTGAAGGAGCTCCTCGTAACCCATACTTCCGTCGGCAACGGAAAGCCCAACGTGAATCAGATCCTCGTCAGTACAATGAATTTTGATGCCGTTCATTTCAAGAAAAGAAAGCATCACATAGATGCCGATTCGCTTGTTCCCATCTACAAAAGCGTGGTTGGAGATCAAGGTAAAACCGAGACGGGCGCCCTTTTCCTCTTTGCTGGGGTAGAACTCCTTATCGCCGAACCCGGCAAAAGCGCCCTCCAGGGCGGAATCCAACAGCCCCTCGTCCCGGACGCCGACGCTCCCGCCGGTGGCCTCGGCCAGGAGCTTATGAAGGAGCAGGACCTTTTCCTTTGAAAACTTGATCATTTCGCCAGCTCCTCAAAGGCCGCATGGTGCTCGCGCAGTATGCGGGCGGCCACAAACTCCAGCTTCTCATCCTCTGTCATGTCGATCTGCGGCTCGGTGTCCAGGTCAATGACAAGCAGCTTTGGCCGATTGTTCTTGAAAACAACAACGCGGCCCTTTTTCTCGGCTAATTTAGCGACTCTTGAAAAGTTCTGATTGGCCTCCGTCGCGGTGACAATGGTGCTGGTGTCGATAGTCATATGATCGCCTCCGCCTATAGTATAACACATATTAGGTAAAAATCAACCTATTTAATTTGGTAGGGAGACGAAATACGGACAATATTTTACATTTCGAACACATCAATGTCCTCAAACATAAACCGCAGCCTGTCGATTTTCTTGGCGGTATGATAGTGTCCGCAGTACCACGCTTTATAATCGAGCCTTTGCTCGATACTGCCGAGCCACTGTTCGGTACTCTTATCCACGGTGGACTGGTCGATGGAGGGGAGGAAGACCTCAGTGGGCTCATACTGGATGGGGCAGGTGTGTGACAGGACCGTGTCGATTTTGTAGTCCCTCTTGGCGAGGGCATTCTCAACGCGGGCTTTTATCGCCTCTGACGGCTGTTCGTCCTCGAACCACTGCCAGCCGTTTTGGAGCCGATAGAACTTGTCCACGCTGTACGCCCCACCAATGACGATGCAATCCTGCCCGCCGAGTCGGTACACGTCGCCGTCCATGGCGAACAGGAGGTTTGGAAAATCCGGCTC
>CANREY010000032.1 GCA_947629755.1 uncultured Oscillospiraceae bacterium
GTCCTTCATATAACTATGCTCCCCCTATCTCGACAGTGTTTTTCCTTTTCGCTGTCTACTATAGGGGGAGCATATCAACCCGGAAGGGGGTATATATTTCGGATTTTTCAAGTCATGATTTTTTCTTTCTCACCAGTCCCACCGTCATAACCAGCGCCGGGACAAAAAGCAGGGACCGGGCAAGGGAGAGAAGGTCGATGACGCCTCCATAGTGGTAGACGTCATTCCCGGCAAGTAACTCCCTGACCAGAAGGTCGGAAACGCAGCGCCGGCATATGGGTATCACGGCAAGGCACAGCGCCCAGAGCGCCGCCGTGATAAGTATGTTCCCCCAATAGCGGCGAAGCCTTACCTTGCGAAAGTCCCACAGCGTCCATGCGGTCATGAGTACAAAAACGCCAAGTATCACGGCGGACATAATGAGCGACCAGTTCAACTGCGACGCTCCGCCATTGACGTAACGGGGAATACTCAGAAAATAGTCAATGCTCGCTCCGGTGGCAAAGCGCAAAATGAGCGTGGCGCTCACCACTACCGTCCAGGCGCACCAGAGCCCCGGCCTTTTTTCGCAGGCAAAGCACAAACCGCCGCAGGCGAGTATGGGCAGCGCCAATATAGCCCCCATGAGGCCCCCGACGACCGTCAGCACTATAAGTCCGACGCCGCCGACGGTCAAAAGTACCGTCCCCGCCACACGCCGTCCGTTCCAGTATCGCTCCGGGGCGGCGGGCGTCGGCTCCGGCGCTGTGTTGGCGGGCTCAGGCGTCGCGGCCTTCACCGGCTCCGCCGGTTTTCTGTCCAATATGAGCTCGTCCAGCGTCACATTGAAAAGCTCCGAAAGCTTTATGAGCTTGTCAAGCTCCGGCACGGAGGCGTCCGTCTCCCACTTGCTCACCGACTGGCGTGACACGTCCAGCTTCTCCGCCAGCGCGTCCTGAGACAGCCCCGCCTTATTGCGAAGCTCGTAAAGATTATTTCCAAGGCCCATGTAAAAGCCCCCTTTCGTCCTCTATCATACCAAAAAAGCGCCGGTTCGTCTGTAAACCGGCGCTTTGAAATTGCGCAACTGTCAGTTGCGGAGCGTCATTTTGCCCTTGTGTCGCAGTAGGCGCAACGGTAGACCCGGTGCTCCCGGTCCGTGAGCTTGAAAACGTGCTCCAGCTCCTGCTCGCAGGAGGTGATGCACCGTGGGTTCTTGCACCGTATAACGCCCCGGATCTCGTCGGGCAGGTCCGGGTGGCGCTTCTCCACCCGCTCGCCGTTTCTTATGATGTTCACGGTGATGTGGGGGTCGATGTAGCCAAGAAGGTCAAAGTTTAAGTCGATGACCTCGTTTATCTTCAGTATGTCCTTCTTCCCCCGCTTGCCGCTGGCGGCGTTTTTAATGAGTGCCACCTCGCAGTCGAGCTTGTCGAGCTCTAAGTACCGGTAGAGCTCCATGCCCCGCCCGGCGGGGATATGGTCTATGACTATGCCGTTGACTATGGTGCCGATAAGCATCTCACTCCACCTCCAGAAGCTTCATGATAAGTGCCATGCGGATAAATTTGCCGTTCATGACCTGCCTGAAGTAGCAGGCGCGGGGGTCACGGTCTATGGCCACGGAGATCTCGTTCACTCTGGGCAGGGGGTGGAGTATGGACATATCCTTTTTCGCCGTCTCCAGCTTGTCCGGGGTGAGGATATAGGTGTCCTTTAAGCGCACGTAGTCAGCCTCGGATATGAACCTCTCCCGCTGTACTCTCGTCATGTAGAGAACGTCCAGCTCCGGCATGGCCTCCAAAAGCGACTCCGTCTCCCGGTACTTTACATGCCCCGCGTTCAGTATATCCGTGCGGACGTGCTCCGGCACCTTAAGCTCCTCCGGGGAGATGAGCACGAAGTCCACGCCCTCGTACCGGCTCATGGCCTCCAAAAGCGAGTGGACCGTCCGGCCGAATTTAAGGTCCCCGCAGCACCCCACGGTCATGTGGTCGAGCCGCCCCTTCTCCCGCTTTATGGTGAGAAGGTCGGTGAGGGTCTGTGTGGGGTGGTTGTGTCCCCCGTCTCCGGCGTTTATCACCGGTATGCTGGCATTCATGGCCGCCACCCTCGGAGCCCCCTCCATGGGGTGGCGCATGGCGATTATATCGGCAAAACAGCTTATGACCCTCGCGGTGTCGGCCACGCTCTCGCCCTTGGAGGCGGAGCTGGACTGGGCCTCGGAAAAGCCGATGACGCTTCCACCCAGCTCTATCATGGCCGACTCAAAGCTAAGCCGCGTGCGGGTGGAGGGCTCGTAGAAAAGCGTGGCCAGCTTCTTCCTGCGGCACTTTTGAGCGTACTTGTCGGGGTCTTTGATTATATCCTCCGCCGTGGCGATAAGCCCGTCTATCTCCTCCACCGTCAAATCCCCAATATCTATAAGACTTCTCATCTTTTCGCTCCGTTCACCTTGAGATAATTCCTTATCCTCTCCACGTTCTCCCTGTTGGAGGGCTTCTCCTCAAGGTACTCGATAATGTCGTATACGTCCACCACGGAGTAGACGGGGAAGCCGAACTCCTCCTCTATCTCCGCCATGGCGGACTTGTCCGTCAGGCCCTTCTCGCCCCTGTTGACCATTATGAGGCAGGCGGCCACCTTCACGTTATCTAAAGACGAGAGTATCTCCATGCTCTCACGTATGGCCGTACCGGCGGTGATCACGTCCTCCACTATGACGACCTCCTCACCCGGCTGAGGCTTGTAGCCCACCAAAACGCCGCCCTCGCCGTGGTCCTTGGCCTCCTTACGGTTAAAGCAGAAGGGCAGATCGAGCCCGTTCCCCGCCAATGCCGCCGCGGCGGACACGGCGATGGGTATGCCCTTATAGGCCGGCCCAAAGAGGACCGTTTTCCTGTCCCCCAAGTTGTCCATATACGCCTTGGCGTAAAAATGCCCCAGCCTCATTATCTGCTCCCCGGTCTTGATGTCCCCGGCGTTGATGAAATAAGGTATCTTCCGCCCGGATTTTGCTGTGAAGTCCCCGAATTTCAGCACCCCGGCCGACTCCAGAAACTCAATGAACTCGTGCTTGTACATTTCCATATGTCTATCCTCCCATAGGGTATTTAAGGCAAATTTTCAGGCCCTTACTTGTGGATCGTCAGGACCCCCGCGCAGTGAGAAATTTGGGTGAACTCCAAATTGGGAATGGCGCTCCCCAGCTCCTCCGTCACAATGTAGATTTCCTCGTCGTCCCACTCGTCCCCGGCCTCCTCACGGCAACGCGTGAGCTCGGCGCGTGTCTCAAACATCACGTCGCCGATGAGTATGGCCCCGTCGGGCTTCAGGAGCGCTTTCATTGTTTTGATAAGCTCGACCTTTTCCGGGTCCGTCAGGTGATGGAGGGAGTAGGTGGCGATGATAAAATCGTAGGTGTTTTGGCAAAGCTCCGCCGCCAGCCCCTTTGAGAAATCGCCCCGAAAGAGATGGGCGGAGGGCATTTTGCGACTTGCGATTTTCAGCATTTCCGCGGAAAAATCCTGCCCCCAGACCTCACAGCCCGCGTCAGCGAGCCGGGAGGTGAGGACGCCGGTGCCAAAGCCGATGTCGCAGACGACGGCGTTTTTTCTGACCAGCACCGTGTTGTAGATCCTGTTCAGGATCTCCCTGTACCCGGCAAAGGGGTACACATTCTCCTCGTCGGAAAGACCCACCGATTTGTCGTAGCCGTCGGCCCAAAGATCAAAGCCTTTACTGTCCAGCATATTTCTTCTCCCTCCTCTCAGGATAAAACGATCTTCTCCAGCTCCCCCAAATCCGACACTATATATTTCGCCCCCGCCGACGTGAGCTCCTCTTTTGAGCCGTAGCCCCAGAGGACGCCCACGGTATCGAGGCCGTTCGCCGTTGCGCCCTCCACGTCGTGGCGCCTGTCGCCCACCATTATGGCCCGGCTTTTGTCCGCTATCCCGGCCTCCCTTATGGCTCTCGCCACGATGGCGGCCTTACCGGCCTTCCGCTCGTCCATGGGCGCGCCACAGATGAGGGTGAAATATTTCGCAAGGTCAAACCGCTCCATTATGCGAAGGGCGAATTTCTCCGGCTTTGAGGTGGCCAATATGAGCCGAAGCCCGGCGCTTTGCAGTCTTTCCAGCGTCCCGCCGATGCCGGGATAGGGCACGTTTTCAAGCCACCCTCTCGGCTCGAAGTACTCCCGGAAGCTGGCGATCGCCTCCTCCATTCTGTCCTCCGGTATGTCAAATCTCTCAAAGGACTCGTATAGCGGCGGGCCGATGAAAAATGTGAGCTCCTCCGGGTCCGCCTCGATGCCGAAGGGCCGAAGGGCGTGGGCGGCGGAATTTGTTATGCCCTCCTTGGGGTCGGTGAGGGTCCCGTCCAAATCGAAAAGGGCGTAGTCGAAGCCCATCAGCTTATAAACTCCCGGACACAGCGCAGGTACGCCTCCTCCGGGTCCGGGGCGGCGGTGATGGGACGGCCCACCACGATGTAGTCGGAGCCTATCTTCCTTGCCTCCTCCGGTGTCATGACCCGCTTCTGGTCCCCCACGTCCCCTCCGGCAAATCGCACGCCGGGGGTGACGGTCAAAAAGCCGGAGCCGCACTGGTCGTGGACTATCTTCGCCTCCAGCGGCGAGCACACCACCCCGTCCAGCCCCGCAAGGCGGGCATTCGTCGCGTAGCGCATGACGGTGTCGGGCAGGCGTCCCATAATTCCAAGCTCATTTTGCATGGCCGTCTCGGATATGCTGGTGAGCATGGTGACGGCGATGAGGATAGGCCGTGTGCCGTCTGGGCGTGTAAGGCCCTCCAGAGCGTACCTCATCATCTCCACTCCGCCCCCGGCGTGGAGGTTCGTCATGTCCACGTCGAGCCCAGAGAGCACCGCCATGGCCTTTTTTACGGTGTTTGGTATGTCGTGGAGCTTAAGGTCGAGGAATATCTTGTGCCCCCGCTCCTTTATCCTCCGAACTATCTCCGGCCCCTCGGCGTAAAATAGCTCCATGCCTATCTTCACGAAGGGCCGGGAGGCGCCGAATTTGTCAAGAAAATCAAAGGTCTGCCGGGCGTTTGAAAAATCGCAGGCCACTATTACGTCCTTACCCATTGTGCGCTCCTCCAATTATATCGGTTAAATTCTCTATGTGAAGCCGCTCCATGAGGCGGGGCAGCTCCTCGACTATTTTCTTTGAGGCAAGGGGGTCCACAAGGTTCGCCGCCCCCACCTCCACCGCCGTGGCTCCGGCCAGCATCATCTCTAAGACGTCCTCGGCGGAGCTCACCCCGCCCATGCCGATAATCGGTATCTTAACGGCGTCATACACCTGCCACACCATTCGAAGGGCCACCGGGAAGACCGCGGGACCGGAGAGGCCCCCCGTCACGTTTTTTATCACCGGCGCGCGTTTTTTAAGGTCTATCCTCATGCCCATAAGGGTATTTATAAGGCTTATGCCGTCGGCCCCCGCCTCCTCGCAGGCTTTGGCTATGGCCGCAATGTCCGTGACGTTGGGCGACAGCTTCATATATACGGGCTTTTTCGTCACGGCCTTCACGGCCCTCGTGACTTGGGCGGCGCTCTCCGGGCTCGTCCCGAAGCTCATGCCGCCGCAGTGGACGTTGGGGCAGGAGATGTTGACCTCTATGAGCCCCACCTGCTCCTCCTTATCTATCCGCTCACAGCACCGGGCGTACTCGTCCACGGAAAAGCCCGAGATGTTCGCCACCACCGGCTTGCGGAACACCTTTTTGAGCCTTGGAAGCTCCTCCGAGATCACCTTGTCGATGCCGGGATTTTGAAGTCCCACGGCGTTGAGCATTCCGGAGGCCGTCTCCGCTATCCTTGGGGGCTCGTTTCCGAAGCGAGGCTCACGGGTGGTGCCCTTGAAGGAGAAGGAGCCCAAGATATTTATGTCGTAGAGCTCGGCAAACTCGTACCCGTATCCGAAGGTCCCGCTGGCGGGGATCACCGGATTGTCAAGGACGAGACCCGATAACGTGACAGACGTGTTTACCATATTATCTCCTCCTTGACTAAGACCGGGCCGTCCCTGCATATGCGCTTGTGGCCGTATTTCGTCCTGCAGGTGCACCCCATGCAGGCCCCGAAGCCGCACCCCATTCGCTCCTCGAAGGAGAACTGCCCGGAGGTGACGGACTTGTCATATACCGCCCTCAGCATGGGCTCCGGCCCGCAGGTATAGAAGTAGGAATAACTCTTCCTCTCTGCCCTCCCCGCCCCGGCGGGGAGGGGTAGGGGTGAGGTGGGATCGCCGCGAAGCGGCAACATATCCATAGCGTCGGTCACAAAGCCCCGTATCCCATAGCTCCCGTCAGCCGTGGTGACGTAGGTATCGAGCCCCAGCGCCTTAAACTCGCTTTCGTAAAATACCTCGTCCTTTGCGTTAAAGCCCAGTATTACGGCGGGACTTTTTCCCTCCGAAATGAGCTTTTTCGCCAGCGCGTACATGGGCGGCACGCCGGCTCCCCCGCCGATGAGCAGGGGCCTTTCCCCGGAGACGGAAGTGTCATAGCCGTTTCCAAGGCCCGTGAGAACGTCCAAGCTCGCGCCCTCGCCAAGTCCCGCCATATGCTCCGTGCCGCGGCCCACCACCTTGTAAATGAGTGTGAGCCTGTCCTCCCCGTAGTCGCAGACCGATATTGGCCGCCGGAGGTAGAAGCCCTCCAGCCTCAGATTTACAAACTGTCCCGGCCGCATGTCCCCGATCTTGCCGGAGAGGACCATCTCATACGTATTTTTCGCGATCTTACGGTTTGTAACGACCACAAGCTCCGTGTCAACCATCTGTCTCCCTCCAGGCTATCCTGCCCTCCGCCATCGTCATAAGGCACCGTCCGTAGACTCTCCACCCATCAAAGGGCGTGGCCCGGCCCATGGACAAAAACTCCGACGGGTCGATCGTAAATTCCCGCTCCAGATCGAATATCGCTATATTGGCGCTCTCCCCCGGCTCTATTTTGCCCCCCGGTATGCCAAAGCGTCTGGCCGGGGCGGAGCTCATTAGCTCAATTAGCCGCTGAATGCTCGTTATATGTCCCCGGACGAGCTTGGTGTAGAGCACCGGGAAGGCGCACTCAAGGCCCACGATGCCGTTGAGGCTCCCGGCAAGTCCCCCGGACTTCTCCTCCTTTGAGTGGGGCGCGTGGTCCGTGGCTATCATGTCCACCGTCCCGTCGCATATCCCCTCTATGAGCGCCTCCCGGTCCTCCTTAGACCTTATGGGCGGGTTCATCTTAAAGCGCCCGTCGTCCCGAAGCTCCACGTCCGTCAGCGTAAGGTAGTGGGGCCCCGTCTCGCATGTCACGTCCAGCCCTTCGAATTTGGCGAGCCTCACAAGGCCCACCGTCTCCTTTGTGGAGACGTGGCAGACGTGGTATTTGCACCCGGTCTCCCGAACGAGCTCCAGATCCCGCTCCACCTGCCGCCACTCGCTCTCCGGGTCGTTGCCCACAAGGCCGTGACTTGCGGCGTACTCCCCCTCGTTGACGGCCCAGCCCTTTTTGAGAAGGCTCTCGTCCTCGGCGTGGGCCACGATGGGCAGGTTGAGCTCTCTCGCCCTCTCCATGGCCCTTCTCATCATGTCCTCGGACTGCACCCCCCGGCCGTCGTCGGAAAACCCGGCCACGTAGGGGGCCATGGCCTCCATGTCCGAAAGCTCCTCTCCGCGCTCAGAGCGCGTTATGGCCCCGTAGGGCCTCACCATCACGGCGGCGTCGCGTTTTATGACGTCAAGCTGTCTTTTGAGATTTGCCATATTGTCCGGCACGGGCTTTAAATTGGGCATGGAGCAGACCGCGCTGTACCCGCCCCTTGCCGCCGCCAGCGTCCCGGTGCGTATTGTCTCCTTGTACTCATATCCCGGCTCCCGAAGGTGCACGTGGGGGTCTATGAGGCCGGGGATAGCGTGAGCCCCGTTAAAATCAAAAACGGCAACGCCGCCGCCAACGCGGAGCTCCTGCCCCATGGCGGCAACGATGCCATCATCTATCAATATGTCCGCCTTCTGAAAGGCGCTTTCACGGTAAACGTTGAGGTTTTTGAGAAGGTATTTCATAGGACCTCCCTTTATCTCGGAATGGGTCTCCCGGCCCGCGAGCGCGCGGGCCGTTTATTACGAATGTCTCTCCCGTACCACCTTAAATGCCTCGTCCGCCACCTCCAGCGTCTCGGCGATGTCCTTATCGGAGAGGCTGGCGTTTATGAAGTGGTTGTGGTGGTTCGTGAAGAACACCCCGCGCTTTACACACTCGGCTATCCACTCCTGATGGAGCATCAGCGTGGGATCGTCGGCTATGCGAAGATAAAATAGGCTCGGTACGCCTGAGACGTGTAAATCGTAGCCGTATTTCAGCGCCGTTGTCACAAGGCCGTTTTTGAGCTTCGTGCCCTTTTCAATGAGGAGCTTGGGGCAGCCCAGCTTTTTCATCTTATTTATGCAGGCTATCCCCGCGGCAAATGGCACGGCGCTCATCCAGTAGGAGCCCGTGTAGCTTAAGGAGGACACGGAGCTTTTCAAAAAGTCCCGCCCGCACAGGGCCGACACGTTGTACCCGTTTGCCAGCGCCTTGCAGAAGCAGATAAGGTCCGCCTTGAAGCCGAAATAGTGGTCAGACCCGGCCATATCCAGCCTGAAGCCCGCCCGCACGTCGTCGATTATGAGCACTGTCCCCGTGTCGTCACAGAGCTTCCTTACCTTCTTCCAAAAGCCCTCCTTTGGGAGCTCGTTGTCCGCGAAATTCCCGTGCATGTAGGGCTGGGCGATCACCGCCGCGATCTCGCCCTTATTTTGCTCGAAGGCCTCCTGAAGCTCGTCAAAGTCGTTCCATGTCACATATATGTTGTTGGCCAC
This sequence comes from uncultured Oscillospiraceae bacterium, assembly GCA_947629755.1. Classification (GTDB taxonomy): domain Bacteria; phylum Bacillota; class Clostridia; order Oscillospirales; family Oscillospiraceae; genus RUG626. The sequence goes on from CANREY010000032.1 coordinate 8,855, forward strand.
GTCCTCCTCCAGCACCCCGGCGTAGTCGATCTTCTGTGTCCATGGGGATATTCCGTGGTAGTAGCCCTTGAAAAATACTATCTTTTTCCGGTGGGTGTAGGCCCTGGCCGTCATCACGGCACAGGTGGTCACGTCGTTGCCGTTTTTGGCGAAAAACGCCCAGTCGGCGCAGGCCACGGTCTCCACTAAGAGATCGGCAAAGTCTATCATAACCGGGTTTGGCAGAGTGGTGCAGTCCGAGATCCTTCTCTGCTTCGCCGCCGCCTCGTCCACGTCCGGGTCGTTGTAGCCCAGCACGTTGGGCCCGTAGGCGCACATGTAGTCGATGAATTTGTTCCCGTCCAGATCCCAGAGGTAGCTCCCTTGGGCCTTTGACGAATAGAGTGGGAACGCCTCCACCGGCACGTAGCACCCCTCGGCGGGGCCCTGGTGGCCGTAGATGCCTGAGGGTATTATTTTGCAGGCCCGCTCAAAGGCCGCTCTGGATTTGGGATATTCGTAAACCTTTCTCATACTCTCACCTCTCACGCAAGGTACATGGAGACCCGGTCAAGCATACGGTTGACGTTGTCCACCATGGAGATCATGCCGCCGATGCGGACCTTGCCAAGGCCCACGCACTCCACGGCGTTGACCTTCCCGTCAAAGAGGTCCCTGGCGTTTTTCATGCTGGAAAAGCTCATGTAGCTCGTGGGGTGCTCGCATGGGCCGTGCTCCGCCGTCAGCCGGTGGCCGTGGGCGTGTATATACCCCTCAGGCCCGCCGTCGATGCTGAGCTTGATATCCCCGTCCACCACGTAGGAGGCCGAGGCCCGTCCCACCTTGTCCTCGTTACCCACCTCAGCAATAGCGTCCAAAATGAGGTGGAACATTATATTCGTGCTTATCTCGAAAAACTTAGGGTCCGACAGCGCGTCCCCGGTGGGCCGAAGATACTCCGTCAGCTTGTTTGTGAGCTTTGTAAACTCATTAAGTAAGAAGCCTATCTTCGTAAAGCCCTTTGAGGGTATGGGCGTCACCGTGCCGTCGATGAGGCCGTTGAATTTTTTGCAGGAGCCAAAGGGCAGCTTTATGTCGCACTTATCTACCCCCGGCGTCACCTGACACCTGCCGCCGGAGAAGCTTATGGTCCCCTCAGGCCCGTCCTTTACGGCGATGCCGACGGAGATATTTTTGTTTTCAATGAGCTCCTTGCACTCCCCGTCCAGCTCGCACAGCTTCGCGAGCCCTCCGAGGACCGCGAACAGATTTATATAAGCCAGCGCTCTTTCGTCCATGATCCCGCCTCCAAACGCGCAATTATATGTATTATAAATGTTTTTCAGCAGTATTTCAACCCCCGAAAACAAATTCTTGCCCGCCTCAGGTATCCCGCGCATAAAAATCTCCCCTCCCTGAAAAGGGAGGAGAGACGCGATTAAGTGAGTTCCAAATAGAGGTCCTTATACTGTTTTGCGGAGACGTCCCAAGACACGTCCTTTGCCATATCCCGAAGGACCATCTCGTCCCAGTACTCCCGGTTTTCAAAATAGAGCGTCTTGGCCCTGTTTATGGCGTCCAGCAGAAGTCCCGCGTCGTAGCGGTCAAATGTAAAGCCGTTGCCGGTGTTCTCGAACATGTTATAGGGTTCCACCGTGTCCCGAAGCCCGCCGGTCTCCCGGACGATGGGCACCGTGCCGTAGCGCATGGCGTTTAACTGCGTAAGTCCGCAGGGCTCGAACCGGGAGGGGACCAGCAGCGCGTCCGCCCCGGCGTATATCCGGTGGGACCTTGCCTCGTCGTACATTATGTTGGAGCACACGTTCCCCCGGTAGGCGCTCTCAAAATACCTGAAGGAGTCCTCGTATCTTGCCTCCCCCGTGCCCAGCACCACCACCTGGGTGTGCTCGTCCATGACGGCGGGGATTATGGCGTTCACCAGATCCAGCCCCTTCTGGTCCGTAAGGCGTGAGATGAGGCCGATGACCATCTTGTGGCCGTCCACCTGAAGTCCCAGCTCCTCCTGGAGCGCCCGCTTGTTCTCCTTCTTTTTCTCTATTGCGTCGGCTCCGTCGTAATTTACGGCCAGACTCTTGTCGGTCTTGGGGTCCCACATGCCGTAGTCTATGCCGTTGACTATCCCCCGGAGCTTGCCGGAGTGGTACCTTAAATGCGCGTCAAGCCCCTCGCCGTACTCCGGCGTCTGTATCTCCCAGGCGTAGGTGGGGCTCACGGTGGTTATGGCGTTGGCGTAGGTGAGCCCACCCTTGAGCATATTGGCGTCCACCCAGTTTACGGTGAGCGCGTCCTTGTTGAACACATAGTCCGGAAGCCCCGACCAGTAGCGCACGGTGGGTATGTTGTAGATTCCTTGGAACCTGAGGTTATGGATCGTCAGTATGACCTTTGAGGAGGCCAGCTTCGTGGTGTCGAACATGGTCCTCAGATATACCGGCACAAGGCCCGCCTGCCAGTCGTGGCAGTGGATCACGTTGGGCGTCCAGTCCATGTAGTTAAGGGCCGCCAGCGCCGCCTTTGCGAAGTAGCAGTACTTGGGAATGTCGTCCACTAAGTTAGTGTAGGGGTTGCCCCAGCCGAAAAACTCCTCGTTGTCGATAAAATCATAGACCACGCCGTCCCAGACGTACTCCATTATCCCCACGTAAAATGACCGGCCGTCGGCGCACAGGTCCATCTGGAAGGCCCCCCGGTAGATCATCTTCTCCTGATACTCCCACGGGATACACTTATACCGGGGCAAAATCACCTTCACGTCGCAGTTTTGCTTCACCAGCGCCCGTGGCAGGGCGTACATCACGTCCCCAAGCCCGCCTGTCTTGACGAAGGGGTAGCACTCAGAGCCAATAAAGGCCACGCTCCGTCTGGGCGTCGTCCACTCCTCCTGAGCGCGCTCAGCCGCCTCAGGGGCCGCCGCAACGGGGGCCGCCTCCACCGCGGGAGCCTCCTCACTTAACGTCTCCGTGACCTTGGCCTTCACGCTCTTAGCCTTCTTCTCCGCCTTCGCCGGGGCCTCCGGAATTTTGGGGGCCTCCTTCTTTGCCTTCGGGGTCTCCGCCTTGGGGGCCTCCTTCTTGGCCTTCGGGGCCTCCGCCTTGGGGGCCTCCTTCTTGGCCTTCGGGGCCGTCTCGACCTTCCCGGCCTTCTCGATCTTTTCAGCCTTCCCGGCGGTCTCCGCCTTTGCGGAGGTCTTTTTCTCGTTATTCTTATCCGATTTACCGTTAGCCATATTGCGCCTCCATTATCATTTCTTCCCGCCCCGGTTATTTACCGTATGCGGGACAATCTTTTACAAACTTTCATAATATTGTACCATATAGTCCCCCACAATTCAAGCCACTTAAGCGGGAAAAATCACCAGAAGGGCTTGAAACCTCCGCGCCGTGGGTGTATGATCGTGTCAAAAAACCGGTAGGCAGGAGGCGGTCTTGTGGCGTTAAAGACGGCGGACCTTGTGATGTTCATGGGCCAGTCGAATATGGCCGGACGGGGCGTCGCCACGGCGGAGCACCCGGAGGCGGCTCCGGAGCTCATTCCGGGCGCGGGGTATGAGTACCGGGCCGTTTCGGCGCCGGGGAGGCTCGTGCCCATCGCGGAGCCCTTCGGGCGGTTGGAAAATCGCCCCGGCGGCATAGACGACGGGGACATGAAAACCGGCTCCATGGTCACGGCCTTTGTAAACGAATATTATTCTCTGACCGGTGTGCCGGTGGTGGGGGTGTCGGCCTCAAAGGGCGGTAGTATCATCGCCCAGTGGCGGCCCGGAGCGGCGTATTTTGAGGACACCGTATGGCGGCTTTCGTCGGCGGAGGATTTTCTGCGAAAAAGCGGCGTCGCCGTCCGCCACACCTTCATGCTCTGGTGCCAAGGCGAGTCGGACGCCGACATCGGCAACACGGGGAATGAGTACAGGCGCGACTTTACGCTGATGCTCGATGCCCTGACCGCGCGGGGCATTGAACGGTGCTTTCTTATCAAAACAGGCAGGTTCAACGGCGCCGGCCGCTCCTACGCGCCCATGCGCCAGCTTCAGGAGCGCGTCGCCGCGGAGGACAGCCGCGTCACCGTGGCCTCGCGGCTATTTGAGACCATGCTTGACCGTGGGCTTATGAAGGACCGGTTCCACTACCTCCAGCAGGCCTACAACGAGGTCGGCCGGGACGCCGCCGAGACCGTGGCGGGGTTTGACTGGCATATGTGACTTCACAAAAATCGCCTGTTTTCGTGGGCTGATCCAGCCGCGGAAAACAGGCGGTTTATTTATTTTTTCATAAGTCCCGCTCCGGCGTTCCACGCCTTGCCGATCTGCTCGCCCACGGCGTAGTAGCCGTTTCGCATCTGGTCGAAAAGGAAGGTGTCCAACTTCCCGGCGTCCACCCGGCCCTTCTCGTCCAGCACCCGCTCGTCGGCGAGGACGTTGACTATCCTTCCCAGCACCCGAAGGCCGTAAGGCTCGTCCTCAATCCGCTCGACCACGCACTCCAGCGTCAGGGGATACTCCTCGACGACCGGAGCGTCCACCCGCTCACTTTTCACCGCGTGAAGGCCCGCGCGCTCAAATTTGTCCGGCACCTTGTTGGCGGAGGCGATGCCGAAAAAGTCCGACGCCTCCATGGTGTCCCTCCCCGGCACGGCCAATGTGAAGGCCCCCCGCGCCCGTAGATTTGCCACCGTCTTGTGGTCGGCCTCCAAATTTAAGGCCACCATGTCCTCGGCGCATATGCCGCCCCATGCCATCATCATCTCGTCAACGGACCCGTCCTCGTTGTAGGTACCGATCATGTACGTCGGCATCGGGAAGAGATAGGGCTTGACCCCCAGATCCTTTTTCATACTTTTTCCCCTTATTATATTACAGTGATTTACGCTATGGGCTCGCCCTTGCCGTTAAAGAGGGGCAGGTGCTCAAGGAATATGATGTCGTCCCTCTTGGCCGCGTCGCCCTCGGCCAGTATCGCCATCTTCCCCACCACGATGCCGCCGGCCTCGTGTACAAGCTCCTCCACCGCCGCGATGGAGCCGCCGGTGGAAATGACGTCGTCGATGACGAGGACCCGCTTGCCCTTTATGGCCCGCGCGTCGTTGCCGTCCATATAGAGGTACTGCGTCCCCTCGGTGGTGATGGAGTGATCCTCCACCTTGAAAACGTCGTGCATGTACGCCTTGGCCTTCTTGCGGACAAGGAAGTACTCGTTCCTGCCGCTCTGACGGGCCATCTCGTGGACCAGCGGGATAGCCTTGGCCTCCGGGGCCACCATGTAGTCAAACTCCGGCGCTTTCTTGAGTAGAGCCCCGGCGCAGGCGCAGGTGAGCTCCACGTCGCCGAAGATAACGAACCCGGCGATGGTGAGGTCGTCGTTTAGTGGGCACAGCGTAAGCTCGCGGGTGAGGCCCGCTATATTGAGTGTATATGTCATGGTATCATCTCCGTTGAATTTTTTTACCACCGCTATTATAGCACCACGCGTCAATGCAGTCAAAAGGTTTTGCGAAAAACCGGGGAAATTTCGGCAAGAAATTGTTCAATTCTCCAAAAAATTTATAAATAATTTACAAGATGAATTTTTCTATGGATTTTTTTACATTTATGTGATATATTGTCGTTGTGTCAATTTAATTCACCGGCGTGGCGGTATTTCGGCGTGGAAACAGCATTTTTTGAAGTTTTCACGTTTTTTTATTTCCGCGTCCGGTGAAAAACAAAAGAAGGAGAATCTGATCTATGGAGAAAATCTTCAAGCTCAAAGAGAACGGCACTACGGTCCGCACCGAGATCGTGGCCGGTCTCACAACCTTCATGACGATGGCATACATCATCGCGCTGAACCCGAACCTGATCGTCGGCTTCGGTCAGGGCGCCTTCGGGGCCTTCGGTGATGACGCCACCGCCGCCTGGAACGGCGTGTTCATGGCCACCTGCCTCGCCTCCGCCGTCGCCATGATCTGCATGGCCTTTTTGGCCAACAAGCCCTTCGCCCTCGCCCCCGGTATGGGCCTTAACAGCTATTTTGCCATCGTTATCGCCCAGATCGCCGGCGCCGCCGGTTGCTCCATGCTCGTCGGTCTTCAGGCCGGCCTTTGCATCATACTCATCGAGGGCATCGTCTTCGTTCTTCTGTCCGTCTTCAATATCCGCCAGAAGATCGTTGAGGCCATTCCTCTCGGCGTGCGCCTCGGCATCGGCCCCGGCATCGGCCTTATGCTCATGAACATCGGCTTCGGCTCCAACGCCGGCGTGGGCCCCAACAACGGCCTCTATGTCATGCGCGACTTCTTCGGCGCTCTGTCCGCAAGCTACGCCAAGGAGCAGATGGGCGAGAGCTGGTCGGCCATGGTCCTCACGGTCGTGACCATGTTCATCGGCCTCTTTCTCATCATCATTCTCGCCCACTACAAGATGAACGGCGCGGTGCTTGTCGGTATGCTTGGCGCCTCCGTCCTCAACTGGGCCGGACAGGCCATATTCCTCCATCAGAATCCCTTCGCCAGCCTCAAGACAGCCAGCTGGCTGCCCCCCTTCGGCGATATGGCAAAGACCACCCTTTTCAAGTTTGACTTCGCCACCCTCTTTTCAATTGGCTGGGGCACGGTCATACTTCTTGTCGTGACCTTCTGCATCATAGACATGTTTGACACCATCGGCACAGTCCTTGCCACCGCCAACCGGGCCGGCATGACCGACAAGGAGGGCAACATGCCCAAGATGCGCGAGACCCTCCTCTCCGATGCCATCGGCACTGTGGCCGGCGCCTGCACCGGTACCTCCACCGTCACCACCTTCGTGGAGTCCGCCTCCGGCGTCGAGGCCGGCGGCCGCACCGGTCTCACCGCTCTCACCACAGGCGTCCTGTTCCTGGCCTGCATGTTCATAAGCCCCATCGCCGCCATCATTCCCCCGGCGGCCACCTCGGCGGCTCTTATATACGTTGGCATTCTGATGCTCAGCGGCATCAAGAATATCGACTTTAGCGATATGGCCATCGCCGCCCCCGTGTTCATCATGCTCCTTGCCATGCCCATTTCCGGCTCCATCGGCCACGGCATCGGCCTTGGGCTCATCACCTACACCGTTATCAAGGTCTTCACCGGCAAGACCAAGGACGTCTCCGTCCTCACCTACATAATCTCCGTTCTCTTCCTCGTAAAATTCTTCCTTGCCATCTGATCAAAAGGCCGCGCCTTTTAATCACATAAAACCCCGCCGCCGGGTTTCAACGGGTGTCTGTAAGAAGGTTTTAGGGATAATTTGATTACGGCATCTGTCAGACAGAACTCGGACAACAAAAAACTACGGAGTACAGGCTTGATCGCCTTGCTCCGTAGTTTTTATTTATCGCCGGATAGCGAATAATTTCCCGATGAAAGTGTGGAAAAAGCAATGGTTTGGTGCTATACTTGTTTGGATTACGACAGTCATCTATGGACGTGGAAATCAGATCGTGGCTTTGATAGATATGTCTCTGAATGGCACAGGCTAACGAGCAGAAAGGCGGCTAATAAAAATGAAATATAAATATAAGCTTCATCCCAGCGATTACGCCCTGGGAGAGAACGAAAAATTCTATGAGGATATGGAATACAGAGGCTGGCGGCTTGTGCGCCGAGGCGGGTATCGTAGCAAGTTTAAGCGCGTGGAGCCCTGCAAGGCCAGATACCGGGTGGAGGTGGCCGATACATCGCCTTTGGACGGTATTCCGGAGGAACAGAAGGCTGTTTTTGAGGACTGCGGCTGGGAGTATGTCACCAGCCGCGGGATGCTCCACTATTTCAGGTCCCCGGACGGGACCGACGCGCCGGAATTTTATCAGGACCCCCGTCAGCAAGCCGGGACCATGAAGGGCCTTCATCGTCGGATGCTAATCGGCACGCTGATCGCCCTGGGGCTGATGATGCTATTTGCGTCACTTATTTTCTCCCTCAGCGGCGGTACCGTTGAATTCGTCCCCGGATTGCGGAGAGCGTGGCTCATACTGCCGGTGGCGATTGCGGCATACTGCCTATTGCTGGTTTCCGCTTTTGCGGAGGATACGTTCAACCATTGGCAGATCAGCCGGACCTACCGGCTGCTAAAAAAAGGCGTCCCACTGGATCATGCGCCGAAGGGCAAAGGGCGTGTCCGTTTTGCACTCGTCCACTGCATTCGCTGGGCGTCGTATCTATGTCTGATCCTGGCGGCGTTGCAACTGGCGACAATGCAACGCGGCGCTCTCCCCGCGTCGCCTGACGGTCCGTACATAGTCCTCAGCGACATAGGTTGGTCGGGGGAGCGGACCGAATTTATGGGCAATGACTGCGAGAGAGATCACACCTGTTCCTTTTTGGCGGAATACTGGGATACCAGGGAATATGTAAAAAACCCCGGACACGTGGCCGCCACGATCTATCAGGATGTGTACAAGCTGGCGCCCTGGCTTGATCCCATGGATTGGACGGATTGCCTGACGGTGAACATGACATTTACTAAGAGCTTGGACGAGTACACTCCTGTAGACATTGAGGGCTTAGATGGAGCGTGGCTTGTGGAGGGTGGCATGGAGGCCGTGGCGGTTAAGGGCCAGATGATGGCGTACGTTAATTATCTGGACGGCGAATACAGTACCGAGCGACTGACGGATATTTTGGAGGCTTTAGCGGTTCGATGGGCCAGACTCGCCTAAGAGCCTTAAGGTTGATCTTAACTGACATGAAGTACAAAATTGGTTCAAAGGAGGGGTTTTCCTTATGAAAAACAGTGGACTTTGTAATTTTTTGGGGTGTTGTGTGATCGCGGTCACGATTTTGGCCTCCGGTATCATTATCGCCCACAATTTGCCGGATACCGCTGAAGTACCTAACCATTTTGGGGTCAGCGTAGACGGTGAAAAAGCGGGCTTCAGGGACTTTCTCTCAGAATCTGAGGCAGCCGCATATTTGGGACTTACCAACGAGGACATTACGCAGCTTTTGGAATCAGGAGAGCTGGATTCGGCGGCCTATAAAGTGGGGGAGAATTACATCATAAGCAGGCAGGCATTACAGGAATGGGCTGAAAGCAAAATCAACCGGTAAAATAGATTCACTTTTCTGTGTTGATAAAAACCGGCTGTGCAGTAGAACGGAAAGCGGGAGGTATACATTCGGTGGAGCATATAATCAATTTAATATTTGTAATCCTTCTGGTAGTCCTCATTTACTTCCCCGTCGTTATTTTGATTTCTTTTATATGCGCTTTGAAAGCGAGGAGCAATGGAAGGAGCGAGGCAAAGAAGAAATTCAAAGACATATTTTTCACGTTTCTGTTGGAATTCTCAAATCCGCTTAATTGGTTTTAAGTTGCTTTAATTGCCGGAACGGGTATCGGTCACTACGGACACTTACAGGGTTTTAAAGAGAAAAACTCGCTCAACCGTCTTAACGTGCAGTAGATTTCTTCGCGTTTGGGCGGTATAATGTTAAATGTCGGGTGGGCGACTCCTTGATAAAACCGGATTTGAGGTGGAATAATGGCGTCGAGTAGAGAATACTTAGAATTTATTTCAGAGCAATTGTCCGAATTAGATGAAATTACATTTCGGCCTATGATGGGAGAATTTATCATCTATTACCGCGGCAAAATCGTAGGCGGTATATATGATGACAGGCTGCTTGTAAAGCCAATAAAAGCAGCCATCAGCTATATGCCAACAGCGACCTATGAATCACCATATGAGGGAGCAAAAGAGATGTTGTTGGTAGATGAAGTTGACAACAGAGAGTTTTTGACAGGTTTATTCAACGCCATGTATGAGGAACTGCCTGCGCCAAAGCCGAAAAACAAGAAATAGGCAACCTCCCGTTTTTCGAGACGTCGCAAAACCCTTTAGGAACTAAATGGCGCACTTCCATACATAGTCTCCGGGCCTTGTATCGCACGCCTTGGCGGAGATTTAGCCGCTTCCGCGACCTCAGGGGGCTACGCTCCCTTGCGCGCTCGCGCGGCTATTTTCAGTGTACTTGCCGTCCGCAAACGATTTTGACAAACCGTTTGCCGCCAGCAAATTTGGAAACTAAAAACTTGAATTTTAAGAAACAAGCAAACCACAAGTTGTGGGAGGCATATCCATGAGAACCGCTTGTGAAAAGTATATGGAGTTGCCCATAGACAATTGACTTTTATGCTTGGAGAAAGGAACGGGTCGTGTCATGAAAAAAACAACTGGTTACATTTTTGCTTTGATATCCAACTTTATAGCAGGTTCTTGCTTTTTGGCTGCTGCTATTTTCCAGAAACACACAGTGCCAAAATGCTTATTTTATATTGCTGCAATCTGTTGTTTGATTAGTGCGGCAGGTTTCCTGTATACATACTTGAGAAATAAAAAATAGGGGGGTGAGGCTGTGAAATATCCCACCGACGAGGTCCTTGAGACGGCGCTGGAGGCCGGGCACATACTTTTGGAGAGCGGCGCGGAGATATTCCGGGTCATGGAGACCATGCGCCGCATATCCCGCTACTACGGCGTGGACGAGGACCACAAGGAATTTTATATACTGACAAACGCCATCTTCGCCTCCGGGGAGTCCAGCCACGGGCACTTTGCCAAGGTCCAGCCCTGCCGTGTCCGGGACGCCCGGCTCTCACGAGTTGTGGCGATAAATCAGCTCTCACGTGAGATCGAGCAGGGCAAACATACCCTCCCCCAGGTCCGGGCGGAGCTTGCGCGCATACGCAACATGCCCGACCCGCCGAGGGCGCTTCAGATCTTCGCCTCCGGCGCGGGCTCCGCGGCCTTCTGCTGTATGTTCGGCGGGGGCGTGAGCGAGTGTATCGCCGCGTTTTTGGCGGGGCTGGCCCTATATGTATTCGTGCTCTATGTCTCCGCGCCCCACATGTCCAAGATCTCCGGCAATCTCATCGGCGGGGCGCTGGTGACACTCCTGTGCGTCCTTTTCCGCTCGGCGGGGCTGGGGCAGGACCTGAACACCATGATAATCGGCGCAATAATCCCCCTCATACCCGGCGTGTCCTTCACAAACGGCATACGGGACATCGCCGACGGGGACTACATCTCCGGCGTTGTGCGGCTCCTTGACACGCTCCTCGTCTTTCTCTGCATCGCCGTGGGCGTGGGCGGGGTGTTCACCGTCTACCGGCACATTTCGGGAGGAATGCTCATATGACGCTCTTTGTTCATTTCCTTGCCGCCGCCACGGGCACTGTGGCCTTCGCCCTCATATTCGACGTGCCGCCCAAATACTACCCTCTCTGCGCCCTTATCGGCGGGGCGGGGTTCTGGCTGGCCGAGTGGCTCATGACTCTGGGCCTCTCCCAGACGGAGAGCACATTTCTGGCCACTATCTTCCTGACGCTGTCCTCCCGGATATGCGCCGTGTGGAGGAAATGTCCCGTGACGGTTTTTCTGATCTCCGGCATAATCCCCATGGTCCCCGGAGCGCGGGTCTACTGGACGGCCTACTATTTAGTCATCGGCCAGCCGGGCCGGGCCCTGTCCGAGGGCTTCACCGCCCTTCGGGTGGCCGTCGCCATAGTTTTGGCTATCGCCCTGACGCTGGAGATACCAAACAAATTCTTCCATCGAAAAAAGCACGATACACCGTAAAAATACGGCCTGTGGCGTTTGCCGCGGGCCGTTTCGTGATTTTTTCGTGTGTCTACATTGACGGAGAGGGCTGCGCCTTTTCCATCAGCTTTATTTCTTCTATGGCCATTTTTATAAGGGCGGAGGGGGAGAAATCGGGCACGCCGACGATGATGTTATCGCAGTGGTTGAAGGGGATAAGTATGCGCTTGGCGGCGCTTTGCGCTACGGCGGCGGCCATTTTCGGGGTTATCTCGCCCAGCATGGAGTCGGCGATAACGGCGCCGATGGGGGCCACGATGAGGTCGGCTTGGCGGCAGGCCACTATGACGGAGTTTTCGCCGGTGGCGGCCTGGTGGGCGCCGGCCTTGAGCATGGCGGCGGTGGCGGCGGAATTTGTGCCTACCGCAAGGACTTTGGCGGTTGGAAGCTCCTGACGAATGGCGGAAACGAGCTGGCGGCCGACGCCGCCGCCCTGGGCGTCAATGACGAGTACGGTCATGAATCATACCCCCTGAAAAGCTTGATCACAAGTATTATAGCATAGCTTTTCGCGTTGGAAAAGAGAAAATTTCGGGGAATTTCGGGTGAGTTTCGGGTAGGTCTTGGGTAGGTTTCGGGCAGGCTTCGGGTAGGCTTCGGGTAGGTCTTGGGGCGGTCTTGGGGCGGTCTTGGGTATGCTTTGGGAGGTCCCCGATGGGGGCCTGAAAATTTCGTCGTGTTTCAGCCGTTTTCGCAATTGAATGAGAGGGAGAATGATAGTATAATTTTAAAAATTTCAGTGGCCGGGAAGTAATTGTATGCAATCAAGACGTGTTATAGATATGACCCAGGGGCCCATCATGCGAAAGGTGGCCCTGTTCGCTTTGCCAATTTGCATCGGTAACGTGTTACAGCAGCTATACAACACCGTGGACACCATGGTGGTGGGCAACTACTGCGGGCACGTGGCGCTGGCGGCGGTGAGCACAAGCGCGCAGCCGGTGGAGCTCCTTCTTTGCATTTTCCTCGGCATCGGCACCGGCGTGTCCATATTGGTGGCCCAGAGCGTGGGGCGGGGGGATATGGAGTACGTGAAAAAAGCCGCCGCCACGGCCACGTCCTTCCTCTTTCTCTGCTCACTGCCGCTGACGGCGGCGGGTATGTTCATTGGGCCCGCGCTATTAAAGCTCATGCGGTGCCCGGACGACGCCTGGCGGGACGCCGTGGTGTACGTGCGGATAGTGTTCCTTGGGACGCTGGGCAACATGGGCTACAACATGAACGCCGGGATACTGAGGGGCTTGGGGGACAGCAAGGCGTCACTCATCTTCCTCTTTATCTCCTGCGTGGCAAACGTGGTGCTGGACCTCTTTTTCGTGGCGGTGGTGCACATGGACGCGGCGGGGGTGGCCCTGTCCACCACGGTGGCCATGTTCATATCCTGGTTTTTCAGCGTGTGGTACATAAGGAAAAAATACCCGGACCTTGGGTTTACCGTTCTCCCCCGGTCGCTGGATAAGGGGATACTGAAGCGGGTCATAGCGGTGGGACTGCCGCTGGGACTTAATAACTCCATCTACTCCGTGGGGCACATACTGCTCCAGTCGCTGATAAACGCCCAAGGGGACGTATTTATGGCCGGGTGCTCCGTGGCCTCAAAGCTCACGGGCATAACCAACGTGGCAATAAGCTCCTTCTCCTCCGCGGCAACGACCTTTTCGGGGCAAAATCTTGGGGCGAAAAATTATAGCCGCATACGCCGGGGGGCAAAAGTGATACCCATATCCTCCGGCCTCATAACCGGGGCGGCGGGGATACTGATGTTCTTCTTCTGCCCGTACATACTGAGGCTCTTTAACAGGGAGCCGGAGGTCTTGGAGGTGGCCATAAGGTACACGAGGATAGTTATACCCTTCACCTGGCCCTTCGCCATATTCAACGCCATGATAGCCTTTGTGAACGGCATCGGGGAGGTGCGCTTCCCCACGGTCATAAATATACTGATGCTCTGGGTGGTGCGCATACCCAGCGCGTATCTCATAGCGAGGTACATAGACGGGGCGTATCTGATGGCGGCATTTCCCATAAGCTTTACCTTTGGCATGTGCGCGATGTCGACGTTTTTCCTGACGGGGAAGTGGAGGAGGATAAGGGAGATGGAGAAGGGGGAACAAGGGGGGTAAATAAGGGAAAAGCGGACGCCGGGGGGCGTCCGCTTTTTTGGTATTCGGGCTCCTCCCCCTGCCCCCTCCTCAGGGAGGAGGGGCGAGTGACACGCCCCACCCCCTACCCCCTCCCAAGGGAGGGGC
>CANREY010000033.1 GCA_947629755.1 uncultured Oscillospiraceae bacterium
GGCAAGCCTTTAAATTATACATGATTTTCCGCCGTTGTCAAGGGCAAATTCCCGTAATTTAATAATTATTCGTCCAATGGCGATAAAGGTCGCGCCTTCGGCGCTGATTTAAATACGGGAGGGTCACGGACCCTCCCCTACGGCATAACAGGAAAATCCACCAATCAACCCGTAGGGGCGGGTTCCAAACCCGCCCGCTCCCGTCCACCACCGCACCTCCCAAAAAACGCACCCGTAGGGGCCGATGCCCACATCGGCCCGTTCCCCCGTCCCGCCCGCAGGCGACAAATCTAATCGCGGCGTAGCCGCAACCTTATTCCCCCGGCTCCCCGTTTTAATGGGGAGCTGGCCCCGCAGGGCCTGAGGGGTCCCGCGTGGCACGCACCAATTTCTCAGACCCCTCCCCCGCGTGCTTGCCCCTCCCTTGGGAGGGGGCAGGGGGTGGGGCGTCTTCACCCCAAAAATGTTGCGCCCTGCGGGGCGCTTGTTGAAAGAGGAAGCAGGAGGGTCACGGACCCTCCCCTACGGCAATTTATAGGAAATCTCCCAATCACCCGTAGGGGCGGGTTCCAAACCCGCCCGTTCCCCCGTCCGCCACCGCACCTCCCAAAAAACGCACCTGTAGGGGCCGATGCCCACATCGGCCCGTTCCCCCGTCCCGCCCGCAGGCCACAAATCCAATCGCGGCCCTCTGGGCCGCAGCCTTATTCCCCGGCTCCCCGTTTTAATGGGGAGCTGTCGCCTCAGCGACTGAGGGGTCCTACGTGGTACGCACTAATTTCTCAGACCCCTCCCCCGCGTACTTGCCCCTCCCTTGGGAGGGGGCAGGGGGTGGGGCGTTTTCACCCCAAAAATGTTGCGCCCTGCGGGGCGCTTATTGAAAAAGGGAGCGGGAGGGTCACGGACCCTCCCCTACGCCAATTTATGGGAAATCTCCCAATCACCCCGTAGGGGCGGGTTCTAAACCCGCCCGTTCCCCCGTCCGCCACCGCACCTCCACCCCCTTTTTGGAAAAGGGGGCAGGGGGATTAGAGCCCCCGTCCCGCCCGCAGGCGCAGCTCTGGCTCCGCATCAACGGAGGAGCTGTCACCGCAGTGACTGAGGAAGCGAGGCCTTCGTGTCAGCATAATCTTTCTATCGGAGGTACTGGAAAACCCCTTCGGCCTCGCTTCCCCCCCTACCCCCCTCCTACGAGGAGGGGGCTCTCTATGCGGTTACGCCTTACGGCGCTTATTTCAATGCGGCTTTGCCGCAGTTGAATTTACCGCCTGCGGGCGGAACGGGAGAACGGGCCGATGTGGGCATCGGCCCCTACGGGTGCTTTTTTGGGAGGTGCGATGGTAACGGGGGAACAGGCGGGTTTGGAACCCGCCCCTACGGGTTGAATGGTAAATTTTCCGATAATCGGCGTAGGGGAGGGTTCTAAACCCTCCCGTTTTTCAATTGGCGCCGGAGGCGCAACCATATAGATAGCCCCCTCCTCGTAGGAGGGGGGTAGGGGGGAAGCGAGGCCGAAGGGTCTTGCCGGTACCCACGAAAGAAAGACCGTGCTGATACGATGCCCTCACTTCCCAAGTCGCCTGCGGGCGGGACAGGCGGGTTGAATGGGGGATTTTTCGTAAATTTACGTAGGGGAGGGTCCGTGACCCTCCCTCTCCCCTTTTAAATAAGCGCCCCGCAGGGCGCAACCTTTTAGGGGGCGGTGGTATATTCGGGCTCCTCCCCCCTGCCCCCTCCTCAGGGAGGAGGGGGCAAGCGTTGCGACCCACCCCCTACCCCCTCCCAAGGGAGGGGCAAATCTACATGCTGGCCGCGGCCTCTCGATCAAAAATAAATTTTCGGTTGTAACCTCCATTTTCTTGATGTATAATGGTACTGTAATATTATCTGGAGGCGGGTTATGGATATTATTGTGCTTTGCGGCGGGCTTTCTATGGAGAGGGACGTGTCGCTCAAAAGCGGGGCCATGATCGCGAGGGCTCTCAGGGAGAACGGGCACCGGGCGGTGCTGGTGGACTCCTTTTTCGGTTACACCGGGTCTTATCAGGACCCGAAGGAGATATTTGAAAGGCCCGTTGACGACCGGGCGGCGGAAATATCCGCGGACGTGCCGGACCTTCAGGCGGTAATGGCATCACGGAGGCAGGCAAACTCAAACCGGGTGGGCGACAATCTCATTGATGTGTGCCGGGCCGCGGACATGGTCTTTCTGGGCCTCCACGGGGCCGACGGGGAGGACGGGCGGCTCCAGGCCATGTTCGATATAGCCGGGATAAAATATACAGGCTCCGGCCATCTGGCCTCCGCCTGCGCCATGGACAAGGAGACCGCCAAGCGCTTGATGGCCGCCGCCGGCGTCCGGGTGGCGAGGGGCGTTATCGTCGACCGGGCCCGCGCCCACGCCCCGGCGCCCTTCCTGCCCTGCGTAGTGAAGCCCCGCTCCGGGGGCTCGTCGGTGGG
This sequence comes from uncultured Oscillospiraceae bacterium, assembly GCA_947629755.1. Taxonomy (GTDB): domain Bacteria; phylum Bacillota; class Clostridia; order Oscillospirales; family Oscillospiraceae; genus RUG626. The sequence goes on from CANREY010000033.1 coordinate 2,461, forward strand.
CACAAGCATCGCCCGCACCGAGCAGGAGTACGCCGACGCTCTTGCCCTCGGCTTTTCCTACGCCACGGAGCTTCTGGTGGAGGAGTACATAAGGGGCCGGGAGATCGACGTGGGCGTTCTGGCCGGAGAGGCGTTGCCGCCCATCGAGATAAGACCAAAATCCGGCTTTTTCGACTACAAGAATAAATATCAGGACGGGGCCACCGACGAGATCTGCCCCATTCCCGACCTGCCTGAGGGCTGGGACGGGGCCCTGCGGGACGCGGCGGTGAGGGTCTGGGAGGCTCTGGGGCTGGAGGTCTACGCAAGAATGGACTTCATCGTGGACGAAAATAGCCGCGTCTGGTGTCTTGAGGCCAACACGCTCCCCGGCATGACCCCGGCGAGCCTTCTGCCAAAGGAGGCAAGGGTGGCCGGTATGAGCTACAACGAGCTGTGTGAGACCATAATTTCCGAGTCCCTGCGCCGTTTCAACTGAGATTTAAGCGTTGACGGTAAAAAAGGAGGTACACATATGAGTATGAGGTCCCTTACCGTGGATAAGATCGCCGAGGTCACGGGCGGCAAGTATTTTGGCCCTCGCGGGCTCAAAAACGACAAAATAAGCTCCGTCTCCATCGACAGCCGGGAGGTGGAGCCGGGGGGGCTCTTTGTGTGCGTCCGGGGCCAGAGGGTGGACGGCCACGATTTTGCCCTCCAGGCGGTGGAGGAGCACGGGGCCAAGGTGTGCCTTGCCGAACAGGAGCTCCCCGGCGTGCCCCACATCCGGGTGGACTCCACGAAGCGGGCGCTTATGGAGCTGGCGGCCTACTACCGGAGGCTTTTCAAGATACCCGTGGTGGGCATCATCGGGAGCGTGGGCAAGACCACGGCCAAGGAGCTGACGGCCCGCGTCCTGTCCCGCAGATTTCTGACGCTCAAGACCCCGGCCAACCTCAATAACGAGCTGGGCGTGCCCCTCACAGTGCTCTCCCTTCAGGAGGAGCACGAGGCGGCGGTCATCGAGATGGGCATCTCGGATTTTGGCGAGATGCGCCGCCTTGCCAATATCGTCCGGCCCGACATATGCGTCTTTACCTCCATCGGCTACTGCCACTTGGAGAAGCTCGGCGACCTTCAGGGCGTTTTGAAGGCCAAGAGCGAGGTATTTGAGTTCATGGGCCCCGGCTCCGTGGCGGTGCTCAACGGGGACGACGAGCTTTTGCGGGACCTGGACACCGGCACAAAGCGGGTGCGCTACGGCGCGGGCCCATGGAACGACGTACGGGCGGAGAACGTGGAGAATCTTGGCTTTGACGGGGTCTCCTGCGACATATGCTTTGATAACGAGCGCATATTCACCCTCATTCCCGCCTTCGGCAGCCACATCGTCTACGGCGCTCTTGCCGCGGCGGCGGTGGGACGCATTTTGGGCGACACCGGCGAGGAGATTTTGCGGGGCATCGCCGACTACCGGCCCGTGGGCGGCAGGGCCAGCGTCACTGACACGGGGTATATAACGCTCATCGACGACTGCTACAACGCGAACCCCAACTCCATGTCCGCCGCCATAAGGTCCCTAAGCTCCATTCGGGCCCTCAGCGGCGACCACGGCAAGCGGGTGGCCATCTTGGGCGACATGAAGGAGCTGGGGGCGGACTCCGCCCACCTCCACCGGCTAATGGGCAAGCTGGCCGCCGAGTGCCGCATCGACTCACTTGTCTGCTGCGGCGAGGAGGCCAAGAACATATATGACGCGTATCTGGCCGCCGGAGGGAAAAAGGCCCGGTACTATCTGGACCGGGAGGACTTCACCCCGGATATGCGCGAGACCGTCAGCCGCGGGGACGTGGTGCTGGTGAAGGCCAGCCACTCCATGGGCTTTGAGAACATAGTGGAGCATTTAAAGGAGCTCAGATGAGGCTCGTTTACCTAGCAAGGCCGGAGGACGGCGGGAGGAAGGTCTACCACGTCCTCAAAAACACCCTCTCCCTGTCCGCCGAGCAGATAAAACGTCTTAAAAAAGCCGGGGCCGTGTATGTCGACGGCTCGCCCGTCTTCATGGACCGCCCCCTCTCCCCCGGCGAGACGCTCAGCGCGGACCTGTCCGCCGCCGAGCCTGAGCCGGAATTTCCCCCGGAGCGGGGCGAGCTTGAGGTCCTGTACGAAAGCGACTGGTTTTTGGCGGTGAACAAGCCCTCCGGTATGCTGACCCACCCCTCCCGCGGCAAATTCACCGGCACGCTGGCAAATTACGCCTCCGGCTACGTCCTTCAAAAATACGGCGAGCCCAACGTACACTGTGTGAACAGGCTGGACCGGGGCACCTCCGGCCTGGTCCTTTTCGCCAGAAGCGCCCACTGTAAAAATCTGGCCATAGCCGCCCTCCGGGAGCCGGAGGCGGAGAAGGTCTACATCGCCTATCTGGCCGGGGAGCTCCCCGAAAGGCGGGGCGTTATCGACCTGCCCATCGACCGGGAGCGTGAGGGCTTTCAAAAGCGCGTTGTCCGGGACACCGGCAAGCGGGCGGTGACGCGCTATGAGGTCCTGCGAATGGTAAAAATTTACGGTGAAACGGTCAGCGAGGTCCGCTTCCGATTGGAGACCGGCCGCACCCACCAGATACGCGTCCACTGCTCCCACCTCGGCGCGCCGATCATCGGGGACAGGCTTTACGGCGATAGTCGGAGTATAGCCCTTTCGGATACCTTGGGCATACCGAGAATGCTCCTACACGCCTCCTCCTTGACCCTTCGCGACCCCTTGACCCACCGTTTATTGACCCTTGAGGCACCCGTGAGGCGACCTGAAATGACAAAAATGGTCAAATTTTTTCATGATTTTCTCTTGACAACGGGCCCACAATAGTATAGAATAATCGAGCGCCGTTAAGGAAGCCAGATGGCCGAGTAGCTCAGCTGGTTAGAGCGCCGGCCTGTCACGCCGGAGGTCGAGGGTTCGAGCCCCTTCTCGGTCGCCACCACGCTGATATAGCTCAGTAGGTAGAGCGCATCCTTGGTAAGGATGAGGTCCCCAGTTCGAATCTGGGTATCAGCTCCAACGAAAAGCACTTGAAACATTGTGTTTCGGGTGCTTTTTGCTTATAATACATAACTTTTTGGGCCAATATGCCGGTGTGCTGTTCCCAGCTTGAAAAGGCCGAAAACGGCGAAAACCTAACAAAAACCTAACTGACCGTATTTGAGAGGCTGTCTCAGCCGTCAACATGGAGGTTGCCGCTATCGTCTGACGGGCCGTGTGGAGCTTGCAAGTCCGTACTGTTTGACAGTATGGGTGTGCGGAAAAACTTCTTTTTCGTGTAAAGGTCATCCGCTCCGGGCTGGGCTTCTCCGCCTCTCAGACGCACAAAAAAGCGGTCAAGGTGTTATCCTCAACCGCTTTGATGTTGTCACGCTTCCTTTTGCTTGAGGGCTTGCCGGTAAATCTCGTTTGCTTGCTTCACGCTCTCTTGATTGGCGTGTGTGTAGAAGTCAAGTGTTGTGGAGACCTCTGCGTGTCCCAGCTTTGCGGAGACACTTGCGACATCGGCTCCGCTTACGATTGACACGCTTGCCATTGTGTGGCGAAGCATATGCGGGTGGAGGTTTTCAAAGCCGTGGCGCTTGCCAAACTCGTGAAGGTGCTGGGTGGGGGTCTGCGGGTGAATTGGCTGACCGTTGCGCTGAGTGAAACAGTAGCCCTCTAACGTGATTGTCCTCTGCTTGCCTCTGAGCTTACGAAGCAGACGTATAATGTCAGGGTCAACGTCAATCGTCCGATATTGTCCGCTCTTGGGAGTGGTGTTGTAGACGCCCTTGCCGGGGGTGTATTCCAGATTGTTTTCAATCTTGATGGTGTTGTTGGTGAAGTCCACGGAACGCCAGCGAAGGCCGCATATTTCGCCCCGCCGACAACCCGTGTCCAGCATCAGCCGGATTATCGCTTGCCATTGAAGCGGCTCTGTCTCGATACATTTGAGAAGTCTGCGGGCCTCTGATGCGTCAAGCGCCTTTATCTCGGCGGGTGCGTCATCTTTGCGGGGCCGGGGCCTTTGTACCTTGTCCATCGGATTTGAGGGTATAACGTCATCCATGTAAGCGGAACGGAAAAGACTGTGCAGGACGGTAAAATGCTTGAGAATCGTCCCATGTGACAACGGTTTTCCTGTGTCCTTGATTGTGTCCCCCACGCTGAGTTTTGCCGTCTCTGTGGTCTGGAGCTTCAACAGGAAGGTTGAAATGTCCACTGGCCGTATCTCGTCAATGCGAAGGTCTCCCAGGTATTCAAATATCTTGCGAAGCGAGCGGCCGTAGGTGTCCCGTGTGGTCTCCGCGAATGTGGCGGACTTCCTGGGCATGAAGGTCTCCACCGCGTATCTGCGGAGTGTGATTTTCCTTGCTTCCGCCTCGGCTGCCGCTTTAGCTTGCTGGGCCTGTTCGTCTTTTGTGAGGATTTTCCCCTCTTTACAGTCCCTCTCATAATCACGGGCAAAGGCCGCCAGTCTCGCCTCTATCGTCCGCTTGCTCCAGCCGTCCTCCGGCTTCCATGTGGTACGGTAGAAGATTTGCTTGCCGTTGGCGTCCCGGCACTTGAAAACGGAGATTTCATAAGAGATAATCAATCCGTCTTTATTTTTCCGGGGTTTAATGCTTGCCATTCCTCTTTCCTCCTTGAATTTTGGAGGGTTCCATGTTACAATGTTTATACCCTCCAGATTGCCGGGGCCGATGAGCTGTGGCCCACGGTTCCCCGGCGCTGGGCTTGGTTACTGGTCGTCATCCTCGGCGTCAAATGCCTCTGTGTCTGTGGCGTATTCGATGCCGTTCAGCCGGTAGCCGTAATCGGTGTAGCCGTCATCCATTGGCTTCACCTCCTTCCAATCCGCCCTTCCTGTTGCCGCGGGTGGGGCGGGTTCTTGTTTTGTCCCCCTCCTTAAAGGACAGTATCATTATATCACTAATATTAGTGATATTCAATCGTTAATATCACCAAAATTAGAGATGTAGATTTGTGCAATCTATCTCTATCTTTAGAGATTGCGCTTTGATATAATAGACGTATTGCAGGAGGTGTCAAATGTCTATCAGTTATCGAAAACTACTCGCTATCTTCAAAGAACGTGGCATTACAAGCTATACAATCAAGAAGGATAATGTAATCGGTCAAGCGTCCTATCGCAAGATACAAGAGGGCGGTCACATTGATACACGGACAATCGAAAGTCTCTGTAAATACCTCCACTGTCAGCCGGGGGATATTATGGAGTATGTTGATGAGGGCTGATGTTATATACGGTTCAAAGCACTACATAATCCGATTTCAAGCAATCGTCTTTTTGACGTACTCCTTCTGCGTTGCAAAGTGGGAGTTTTAGCGTCTGGCACATAGAGCCGGATAGTGGCACGGTATGGCAGGCACGGCATGGTGTGTTGTGGCACGGTGTGGGATATTCCTTGAAAGGGGGTGTTTCCATGCCTAATATCAACACATCAAACAATGTGGCCCGCGAAAAACGGATTAGACGTGCTTTGAATAAAGCCGGGTATAGTCTGCATAAATCTCGCGGCTCTGTGAACGCCGATAATCTGGGCGGTTACATGATAATTGACATTCGTGGCAATTATGTAGTTGCCGGTTCCCGGTATGATATGGAGTTATCAGACGTTGAAGATTGGTTGGCTGACTGACCGGCACGGGGCCGGGGGCGAATTACCCTCGGCCCCAACATTAAAACTTTGGAAGGTGTGGACAGTATGGACAGAATGGACACAATTCACTTTTTCGGCTATTCTGTCCATTTAGTCCAATTAGTCCGTCAGTTGTCCCGCCCTGCTTTGAGTTCCTCCACAGCGTTGCGAAACGCCTGAATGTCCGGCTCTGTCCGCAGCAGACTTTCCACGGCGCTTGAAAAGTATGGACGGCCCATTATCCCGTTGAGTACCACGGCGGCAAACAGGCGGGTCTTTCTGTCCTCGCTGGTATCATCGACAATGCCGCGCATAAGGTTGGCGATTCTGGCCTTGTCCTCGGACTCCTGCCGGTCATGCTCCGCCCTCCATTGTGCCCGCTTCTCGGCGTTCTCCCGGCGTGTGATACGGCCCTTTTCGGTGGGGGTAAGCTCGCTGTGATTTGAATTGATTTCCATGTTGTCCCCTCACTCCTGCGCGGCGGTCAGGTCAACGATCTCCCCAAACCCCTCCGGGTATGTATCAGTAGGACGGTCAATAACCTCCACGTCCTCCATTTTGACAGTGCCCTCCATTCCGCTCCAGCTTTTCAAGTGGGTTGAAGGGACGTTGATTTTGTCTCCTGCGTGAAGGTTCTTCACATCAATGCTGGGGTTCGCTTTCTGAATATCCGCAGTACTCACGCCAAATTGCTCAGCAACAGAGTAAATTGAGACATCCCCGGCCCACGTCAGACGGCTCCATTTATCGCCGGAGGTGACGCCCGTGGCGGTCCTCTTGGTGCTCTCACCGGTGTCCTTCTTCTTATCGGCGGTGGGGGTGATGGTCCGTATATCGGCGGAGGTCATCACGCTGCTGTCAAGCTCTTTGAAGTATCGCACGTCCTCACCCGCGCCGGGTCTCGTCCAAAACAGGCGCCCGATATAGCCCAGGTCATCAATGGGCGTGTCCAGCTCATCAATGTGGCTCCTCGCGTACTGCTCGGCCTCCTCCATCTGCCTTTCAAATTCGTCCGGGTCAACGCCAATAAAGGAAGGAATTTCTATCCCCTGCCGCTTGCAAATGCTCCGCAGCGCCCGGAGTGCCGGGGCGCTGGCGCTCAATGCTTGGACGGTGCTGGCGACTTCGCCCCTTGTCAGGTCGTTCCCACGGATTTCCAACGCCCTCAGCAAGTTCAACATTTCGTTGGTGGGCGGGGTGTTCGCCTTGTCCCATGCCTTTCTCTTGCTTGCCAGTACGGTCTCCAGATCCTTCTCCACCTTGTCAATGGCAATCTCGCGAGCCGTCTTATAGTCGGCGTTGGCGGCGTCCTCGATAGCTTTCAGTTTGGGTCCTCGGTAGTTTTCCTGAGCCTCCTTGATTTTGCTGTCGCGCATATCGCGGAGTACAAGAAGGGCGTCCCGGACATATCCGGCCCGGTGGTGCCATCCGGTCAACGTTCGGCTCTTGTCTACGCTCTTGCTGGTGTCCATCTTATTCAGGATTTCTACAAATTCTCTTGTCGTTGTGTCTTTCAAGTTGATCACCCTTTCAAATATAATCATTCGTCATCTACAATGGCGCTCTCGATTCTCCTGTGGCGTTCCTCGGCATCTGTCACGGGGTCAAGAAGTCCGTTAGAGGCCGGTTGCGTCAGTTCAATCGTGGTGGTCTCTCTAAGCCCATATACGGCTTTTTGTAAGAAAATGGAGACAATGCTGTTGCAGTTGTTCCTCAGCGCGCTTTCAGCTAAAATGTCGCTGAAGGTGTCCCGGCAAACCTCCAGCCATGCCGCCGTAGCGGGTGGAGATTTTCTCCAGATAGCATCATACAATGTCTGTCTGGACAGGCCCATCGAACGGGCTAACCCGGCAAAAGACGGGAAACAGGAGGCGGCCTCGCAAGCTCTCAGATATAGAATCGTTCGGCTCTTTACGTTGGCGGTGTCCTGCAAACTGACCGGCTCCGTGGTCGCGGCCTCGGCAAGCTCGGCGGTTGTCCGTTTAAGAAGGTCGGACAACCTCTCATCCACAAAAGCGGCGCTCTCAGCCTTGTATAATTTGGAAGTCCTGCGCTGCTGCTCCCCATCCTCTACCATCTCGGCGAAACTTTGGGCCGGTAGATTTTTACCTTTATTTGTCATTCGGTTTCACCTCCTTTCCGCTCGTTGTAATCGTGTGGACAAAATGGACTAATTGGACAAAATCTCAATTCTGTCAATTATGTCCATTGTGTCCAGTGGTTAGCGGGTTCACCGTGATAACCGGGCTTGCTTTCCGTCCGGCTCCGTCCCGCTCCGTTACCTCAATGCGGACATAGCCGTATTCCGTGAGGACACGCAAAGGTGCATCAATTTCATCGGCTCGCTTAAACCGTCCCCGGCACAGCCGGAAAAGGTCGCGCTTGCTGATTTCGTCTTTCCCTGAGTTCTCCAGCCTCCTCCAGACGTACTGAGCATTGGCAATTTCCGGGTCGCCTCCCATAACCTGATAGGCGGCCTCGGCATGAGTTGACAGAAACTCGGCAATGTTGATAGCGGCTCCCACGGTATCGACGCTTATCGGCATGAGTGTGGGGTCTCCCTGTATCTCTGCGGCGTGAATGAGGGCCGCAATCCTGACCATCGCTCCAACGAGCTTTCCGCCCCAGTCCCTCAAGCTCTCCCAGCCGTCGCCCAGTTTGTTCTCTATGTACTCCTGATAGGATTCTCTGAGCTTGCCAGCCTCCGGGGACATCGTGATTGTCCCTTTGTACGGCATTGACAGGATACGGCGGACAAATGCCCGGTAGTCGGTCTTTACCTTCTCCGGCATCGGTGACGGCGAGACTTTACGGTGGCCCACCTTGCTTTGGCAAATAGCATAGAGGAAACGTCCACACAGTCCCCGGCCTCGGAATGTCGTGTTGCTCATAAGGCCGTTTAGCACTTCGGGTTGTACGGTCAACATCATCGTCAACCGGGGGTGTGGAATGGAGTTTGCGCCTCGGCCTATACGGTCAACGAGTATCGGGTCTCCGGCGTGGCCTTTGAGGTAAACATCCAGCCCTCCCTTGTTATCGTAGCGCCCCGTGAGTGCATCAAAGACGCCTCCCTCGGCGCTGCAAACCGTGATACACCCTCCCTGAGACGACATAAGCTCCGCCAACTTTTCCGGCGTGCTGTCGTCAGCAAGCAGCCTGAATGGGTGTAGCTCCTGAAATTCCGCAAGTTGGGCGGAGAGGTCAAGAGCCTCCTGACGTGCCAAAGCGCCGCCCTCTTTACCACGGGCCGCCTGTTGCTTTACCGCTTGCAAGCGGCCCTCCAGCAACGCCCTCTCCGTCTGGTTCCGGGCTATGTCCCCGGCCTCCGCTGTCCTGCGTTCTTCCTCGTACTCATAGACAGGGCGTGTCAAGGCGGCAATCACAGCGGACTTGCGCTCCGCCGGTGGCGCAACAGCCACGGTATATAGGCATAGAGGCTCTGTCCAATCCGCATTAATCTGTACGTCAAACTTGGGCTGAAATGCCGTTGCAAGGACGCCCAACCCCAATAAGGCGGACATTTCCTCCGGCGTCTGCGTAGTCTCTGACAAGTGTTCAACAAACGCCATCAGCGGCCCCGGTAGGCTCTCCACGGGGAAGGGCAGCGTCTCCACGTTGGAAAACGGCATGGGTGAGTCCCAGTCTTGGGCGGCGTTGTCTCCGTTCAAGCCGTTTCGGATTTCATCCTCAAACCGTCCAAAATCATCTGACATCGCTTCTTCACCCCCTCCCTGTCGCGGAATACTCCCATCTGCTCCGTTAAGGTTCCGTTAGCCAGGAGGTCAATCCAGTAATCCAGCGCGGGCAGCCATGTAACCGCCGTAATCTCGGTGTCGGTCATCTCCACGATGGATTTGTATAGTTCCACCTGATAGCCCTCCCGGTAAGCGTCGGTCAGCAAGTCAAGGGTCTCAGCTCGCCATCGTTCAAATTCCCAGCGTGTCTCAATGCTCTCCCGCCGTCTCCGGGCCGCTCTGCGTTCCTCCCCTGTCGGTTCCCTGTCCAGGGGTAGACACAGCGCAAACGCCCGGTTAAGTTCTCGGACAGCGCCCAGCGGGTCAAGGCTCAAAAGCCGTGAGGTGAAGTCGATGCTGTCTCCGCCAGCTCCGCAACCGAAACAGTGGTAGCGTCCGCCCTTGAAGCTGAGAGAGGCCGTCCGCTCGGAATGGAACGGACACAGCGCCTTGTGATTTCTCACCTCAACCCCGTAATGTCTTGCGGCGTCCTCGGCTGAAACACGTTCCCGTACTTCTTTGAATACGTCAATCAAGCCGTCTCACCTTCCCTGAGCTTGGCAATCGCTCTCTCATAGTCGATGAAGATTTTTGTACCGCTCCGAATGTGCGGGACGCGCCCCTCTGCCACAGCTCGCCGCCAGAAGTAGATAGACAGCCCTGACCGTGCAGCGGCCTCCTTAAAGCCAACATAAGGTGTGGTGGTCAAGGCTCAGCCCTCCTGTCTGACAGGCGCTCAATCGCCTCCATCACCCTCTGCTTGCGCTCCGGCTCCAGCTCGTGACGCAGCCAGACGCAAAGGGTATATTCGCTAATTCCGGCCTCAGTCGCAACCTCATACTGGTAAAGTCGGTGTTTCCGAATTGCCTGTTTGATTTCACTGTTTGGCACGTTAAGCCCTCCAATCATATCATTTTGGTTGGCCAACCATAGTGAAAGTATAGCTCATAAAAGCAAGAAATGTAATCACTGGGCAAGTCAATAATATTTTAGAGAAAGGAAATGATTTAAGAGACAATAATTTTAATAATTGTTGTTGACTTTCCTCATAAGGCAATTTATAATATATAAGGAAATATACCTTTGTAGGAGGAAACAACATGGCATTTGTTAATGGTAGCATCTCTGCAACTGTATCGGAGCAGATGACTAAAGTTATGGACGAAAGAGGCATCAAGGGATACCAACTCGCAAAAGCAATGGGCGTACAGGAATCCACAATCAGCAAATGGAAGAGTGGCGCAATGCCTGAAGGGGCATCTATCGAAAGCCTTATAAAGCTCGCTAAAGCCCTCCACATTACACTTGATTATTTAGTTGGTATGAGCGAGTACTTGCCAGATGATGATATAATGGCAATCACAACGATTATGGACGTTTTCAATCTGTCCCCGGTTACATCAGGGGACGGAATATGGTCTTTGAGAATAGCGCAGCCCATAAGCGATTATTTGCGGGATATGAAAGAGGTCGAAGAGTATCGGGCCAAAGGTCTCCCGGAATATGTGGCAGAGTTGTGGGTTAAAGATTTACAGAAAAAATACAAAGAAACATTATCTCAAACCGGCCCAGATATAATGCCGTTTGATGAATACGACGTATATCCAAAAGGGTATGTGCAGGAGAGAGAACGTAAGCTGAGACTGGAATATGGGAGAATCCCTGCGCCGGAGGCCGGGGACGGCAATCCCGTTAACAGGGCAAAAAAATAACGCTCCCGGTGGAGCGCAAAATCCTTTTATATAATCCCGAATTATTCAAAATCCTTTTCAAGTTGGTCGGCTAATCAAAGGGGTCAATCAGAAAATTTTTGACTTCCAAATATCCCCATGGGTGGGGCAAAAACCTAACAATAACCTAACTCAGCAAGCCGGAACACACGGCGAGACGGCGCGAAACGGCATAGAACACGGCGAAAAGATACGTCAAGTGCTTAGTGTGAGCCAAACACAATATATTGTGCTATATATAGCAGATTTAAGGTAGCACACACAATATGTTGTATTTCAGTGAGTTTTGGTAAGGATGAGGTCCCCAGTTCGAATCTGGGTATCAGCTCCAACGAAAAGCACTTGAAACATCATGTTTTAAGTGCTTTTCTTTATTCTTCGTAACTTTTTGAGAAAAATGATTTTTGGCCGAAAATGCGATTTTTCAAAAAGGATTGAGCAAAGGATTGAGCGGGGCCAAAAAATGAGCCGGAGGACGTGCCCCCGGCTCTGTGTTTATGTGTCAAATTTTACGCCTTCGGCCTCGCATAATTCCTTGATGGCTTCCACAGCCTCTTCGTATGTAAGGTCATGGTCCCACAGGTTGGCGCTGGAAATGCCCCGAATAATTGCATTAAGACCATAGTCATAAATTTGATAGCCAATAATCGGATTCCCGTCATTGTCACGCACAAGGCCCCATCCTTCGTGCAAATAGTGCTGGCGTCCACGTTGTAACGAATAGCCCGCTTCATTTGCTTTTCTCTGCATAGTCCTAAATGTCATAACTTTATTTTTCGCCTCCTCCCCCTTTGGGACACGTTCAACTAAATCTCCCGGCTGACAATCAAGCAATGCACAAATAGTGTCAATGGACTTCCAAGAAACGATTTCGCCAGATCGCAGCTGTTGTATTACACGTTCCCCTAAAAGACGCTCCTGCCGTAGCCGATATGTGCTATAACCAGCCGCCTGTAACGCTTCCATAATGTCAATTTTGTATCTAATTGGCACTATAACCCGCTCCCTTCGTAGACTTATGAGGGCATTATAACGCAAATATACACACAATTCAAGAGCATATTTTAACAAAATATGCACCTTATTTATGTGCATATTGCCAGATATTCCGCGCCATCATCTGCCCAAAGAGGAGCGGGGAAACATTGCCCCGCTCCATGTGATATGTTACTTATCTTGAGCGCCGCTTTCCCGCTCCAGATTGTCGGCCCACGCTTGCAAGGCTGACAAGGATTGAAAATACACAGAGTTCCCCAGCCCTTCAGCTGCCACGGGTTGAACCTCGTACCGAAACATCATGTCCCGGTTGACGTGAAGTTTATATCCGTTTCTTTCCAACTGCCGTTTCATTTTTCGCTCGGCTTGCTGCTCTGCCTGAGTAACCATTCTTTCACCTCCCCTCTTTCCTTAGTTGGCGCGATCTACGGATTTACCATCGGCTTTTCTTCAGCTCGACGATAAGCTCCGCTGCCTTGAGCCGTTCTTCGCGGCTGGCCTCCGGGTCTGTCAGAATGAGGTTAAGGCCCCGGATACTTTCGGCAAGTTCTTCATTTGCCCGCCGTGCCGCCTCATACCGCCTTGCCTCATTCTCCCGGCGCGTCTCCTGCGCCTTTGCGTGTGCTGCGTCCATCTGCTTCACCCCCTTTCATAAGTGACTTTAGCTCTTTTATGGCCGCCTCGTCCTCCATGCCCTCTGTCTCGTCCAGCTTCGCCCGGATGGGACTGTCTGCCTCGCCTCTCACCTTTGACCATAGCTCGTCCCGGAGTTTGTCACATTCCAGGCCGTCACTCAGGCGCTTCACCGTCTGGGAAAAAATATCGACCTCCGGCTCCCATCTGCTGGCCGTGACAAGATAGAAGTATCTGATAAAATCCGTTATTATATCGTACACAATCAGGAGCTTGTCGCTTATGCGGTTTACCTCGATTGCCGGTATCGCGTCCGGGTCACGCGCCATGAAGTAATCACAAAGGACTTCGTGGAATAGGTTATTGCCCCGTTCCAAGTCTCCAACGGCGGAGGATAAAGCCTCGACCATTGCCTCCCTGTCCCTTGCTGTGAAGGTGGCTTCATGGTAATTCACCAGAAAGCTCATGTATTCACCCCCTCCCCGTCGGAGGGGGCTGTCTCCTGCCCCTCACAGCTTTTAACGGTCAGCTCGATTTCTCCGCTGCTTATGCCGTCTGCGATAATGCCGGTGGCCCCGGCGATAAGCTCCACCACTCCGGCGGTCAGATCGTAGTAATTCTCTACAAAATGGAGGGCGTTCCTGCCTTGCTCGTCTTGGCTATCACCTCTCGCAATCCCCGCCGCCGTGTAGCCATACGGCCCCGCGCTTAACGCACTACATACCGCATTTACTCCGAAAATGACGGTTTCAAGATTGGAGGTGTCAACATACATCTTCCTTATCTCGCTCATGCCCTCACCCCCGTATAATCTTCGGCGCTGTCAATGGCCGCCCGGAGGTTTTCGGTTATCGTTTCCAGCAGGTCACAAGCTCCGTGAAGTGCGTCACATATCCCATCGTCACCGCCGCCCTCTCCAAGTGTGGCGTGTATCACGCGAAACACAGCGGCGCAACAGTCCAGACGCAAAACGATGTGGTTTACATTCTTCCGGGGCAAAACAACTTTTTCCATCCGTTTATTGACTTCCTCTCTTGTATTTTTAGAGGGGAGCGGGTATAATAGATATGCCCGCCCCCTCGTTGGGGCTTGGTGGGGGCCTCTTGCATCTTGCTTTGGTCGGCGCTGATGCAAGGGGCCTTTCTCATACGCTCAGTACAAACCGGGTCGTTGTGGTGGGCTTGCTGTACTGACCGTAAAGGTCGGCGTGGTCTGCCTTGAAAGCCTTGCTGTCGAAGCGGCTGCCCACCACGTTCTTCCAGGTTGCCTTCCAGCCGTCGCCCTGGAGGGTTTCTGTGTCCTGCTCGACCATTGCGGCCTTGAGCTTGTCGGTGAGGGCTTCAGCCTCGGCCTGAAGCTCCTCAATCATGGACCGGACGCTCATAAGGTCCCGTGCGGTGGTGTTGATTTCATTGGCGCTCATTGTATGTACCTCCTTATTATTTCATCGTTTGGAGAACTCCGGCGGTGGGTGGCTATCTTTCACTTTTCGTGCGCCTCGTTGGGTCGCCTTACCGAATCCATTTCCCACACTTACTGTCCGTTCTTGATGTTATCGTCCGCGGCAGCCGGTGCCTTTCGCTGTTTTCTTTTGTTCTCCTCCTGACATTATGTATTATACTATATTCCTGTGAATATATCAATAGACAGAATAGACATATTTACAGGAATATATTTGTTTATTTTGCCTATTTACAGGAGTAGACATACGGGTGTATAATACGGATGATGGAAAAGGTGTCCGCATTTTTGGACGCCCCATGATACTATGAGATAAAGGGGGCTATTCTATGGGGGACGAGGCGAAGGTCAGCAAGGCCCAGCAAAAAGCCGTACACAAGTATGTAAAGGCCAACTACGATAGACTTGACCTGACAATACCAAAAGGGAACAAAGACATTATCAAGGCTCATGCTGAACGCCGGGGAGAGTCCGTCAACGGCTTTATATACCGGGCTATAACGGAGACAATGAAGCGGGATGATGCCAACAGTATCAACGGTCAAATATTGAATGGAGGTGTGCAGGAATGAGCGAAAAGGAAAAGGCGGCGGCAATGCTTGATATGGTCCCGGCGTATAAGATGGGCTATGTTATCGCCTATCTGCAAGGGCTTATGGACGACGAGGCCCAGGACGACGCCTTTTGTGCCGATATGCTCAAAGAGTACATGGAAGACCCCGACCCACACAAACACGACACGATCTCGATAGAGGACCTTGCCGCTGAATTGGGGGTCAAGCTCCCATGACGTACCACGTTATCATTGAGAAAAGGGCAGAGAAATTCATTCGCAAGCAGACAAAGGAAAATCAAGACCGACTTATCACGGCCATATACAAGCTGCCGTTTGTCGGTGACATTAAGCCGATGGAGGGGAAAGGCGGATATTACCGGCTCCGTGTCGGAGATTTCCGCGTGATCTACACCGTGGAGCGGGAGATCGTCACCGTCCGGGTGATGGAGGCCGGGAACCGTGGGGACGTGTATAAATAAACATACCGGAGGGGGTATATGAACCTCTCCGGTGTTGTATTAATCCCCGCGAGTACCCCGCAAATTTCAAAAGAATTTTATAAAAGGTTTTTGATGCAAAAAGGCCGGGGTTTTCACCTCGGCTTTTTTTGCCTATTATAGTGCGGTGTTTAGCCCATTATCTTTCGGACGTGTATTTATATTCCCAGGGCCTTCACGCCGTTTTTCATGGACTGTATCGCGGGGAAAACGGGAAATAGCACATTTTAGCGCCAGTACATCCGATCGTTCTGCCTTTGCAGAGTGGAAACGCGCCTGCTGACGCTCTCGCCGTCCATTATGTAATCCATTTGCTTGTCCTCAATGGCCCGGACCACCCGCTTACCCATTGCGTAGATTGCGTTTATGACTTCCTCGTTGCTGACGCCGCCGTTCAGCTCCTGCCGGAAGGTCTGGCGGAGGATGCTTTGCGGGGCGACGATCTCCGGGTTGCTCTGCGCTCCGGGGTATTCGCCTATAAGGGCCGTTGTGGGTTTGGTGGCTACGCCGCCGCCGGCAAGGGCCGGAAGAAGCGCGGCTCCGCCCAGGGAACCCAGCGTCGGGAGGGACAGCCCGCCGGTCAACACCGCCGCCGTGACACCCAGCGCAACCAATCCGCCGACGGCGACAGGAGCGGCCCACGATTTATTCCCGTCCCACCAGTTGGAGATTTTTTCGCCAATGCCCTTCATAAACGAAACGAAAGAGTCCCATGCGGATTTAAGCCCGGATATAAAGTTTTTGACAAATCCGCTGATGGTCTTCGCGCCGTTTGAAATGAGGTTGTTCCCCCAGCTGACGATATTGGAGGCTGTGCCGTTGGCCCAGCTTGCGAAGCTCTGCGCGGCGGCGCTCAATCCCGATGCCGCTGCTGTCGGTATGTACTCCATTGTTGACTTCACATTGGCCGCGACGTTCTCGCCCCACGATGCCACATTTTCAGACGTGTTTTTCAGGAATGAGTTAAACGCGGCACCGGCGGCGGCAAGTCCAACCGTGGCAACTACGGGGATATACGCCGACGTTGTCGTAAAGCTCGTAGTCACCGATGTCCGCCACGCCGCCAGATTTGCCGTTGTGTTTTTTACAAAATCCTCCACCTTCGCTTTGCCGGTGGAGAGGTTGCCGGTCAGGTCCGCAACGACAGCCGCCAGGGTCGCCGCCGTTGTAACTCTCGCTTTTGCAAGGGCGGTCAGTATGTCGCCCAGTTTGTTTTTGATTCTCTCTCCGGCGGTTTCCGTGGTGACGCTTATGTTTTCCCATGACGCGGAGAAGTCCCCTTCTATGGCCTGCAAGCTCTCCTCAACAGGGGCCGGGTCGATTGCCGGGGCCGGTATTGGGTCAATCGACCACACGGGAGACGGGAGCGGATTTACCGCCCATTCCGGCATTGTGAGAGGCACAAGCACGGGAGCGGGAATGGGGTCAACGCTCCAGGACGGCGACGGCAAGGGGACTGTTGCCCACTCCGGGACCGTTATGGCCTCCAGTTCCGGGGCCGGTATGGGATTTGGCGCCCATCCGGGGACTGGCAAGGGCTGAGTTACCCACTCCGGCCATTCGATGGCTTCAAAGCTCGGAGCGGGAATTGTGACAGGCTCCAGCATGGGAGGTGATACCGTGGGAGGGTCCCAACCGGGCCACGCCACGGGCTTTAACTCCCACTCGGGCAAGCTAACGTCGCTGTCCTCAAAGTGAAGACCGCCGGGGCTTACGTTGCCGCTCCCGCTGTTATCCATTATGTTCAACTCGTCAAAGGGCAGGAGGTATTTCAACGCCGACTTTGCCGCCGACGCCGTTTCATTCAGGCTCCCGGCAAAATCTGTAAACTGCTTTTTGGCTTGAACAACTGACTTTTGCCCTGTCAAAAATCCAATTATTTTTGCCACAAAATTGAAAACCTGCGCGACAGCATCGAGCAAAAATGTCAAAATCGGCTCGATGGCTTGAAGGGCGGGGAGTATCGCCGCGACGATGCTGTCACGCAAAAACTCCACCGATGAGGCAATTTTCGACAGCGTTTCGTTGACGCTCGCGTTTTGACTTGCCGCCTCGCGGATGCCCTCGCCGATGCTGGAGATGATGCCGCGAATTGCGCGGAGGGCCAACATTCGGAGGCTCATTTTCCCAAGTGTTGACAGGAGCTTGCTAAATCCGCTTTCGCCCTTGTTCCCGGCCTCCTCCACGGCGTCCCCCAGGTCCTTTGCGCCTTTTGCCGCGCCCTTTAAGCTGCTGTCAACCCGTCGGGCGGCGCTTGACACGCCCTCACAGTTGACAGCCGCCGTCTTCAATGTCTCGCTCATTTGGGCTACCGGCTGCGCGGTCGTGCCGGTGCTGATTGCTTGCTGGAGGCTCCGGCGCTTCACGTCCAGCGCGTCCACCGTGGCTGAGAGCCTATCAAGGGCCGCCTCAGTCTCCCGGATTTTATCGGCCCATTCCGCCTGTGTTCCTGGCGTCCCCTTGCCCTCAAAGAGCTTCATGTTGTCAAGCTGCTCCTGCAGCCTGAGAAGGGCGTTGCCGTCCCGCTCGGCTTGGGCTTCAACACGGGCAAGCTCTTTTTCGAGCTTCGCCATGTTGGTCCCCTTTGACGCCTTTGCCGTCGCCGCTGACAGCTTCTCCACTCCAGCCGCCGCGCCGGTCCCGGCGGTTTTGATGCGCTCCACGTCCCCGACGAGCTTTGAAAAGCCGGGAGTATTTGCCAGGTTCTTCAATTTCGCGGACAGGGCCTCCAGGCTCCGCCCGCTCTTGCCGGACTGTCCATCCAGCCTTTCCAGTGTTGAGGCCAGCCGGTCCAGCGCAGTCACCGCATTTTCAGCCGATGCGGTGATTTCGATTTCCAGCCCCCCAACCTTTGTGCTATCCGCCATTTTATCCCCCTTTCAGGAAAAGGGCCGCAGCCATTCGACCACGGCCCACTGTGCTTTAGTTCTTGCCCCGATTCTTCCCAACGATTGATATTTGTTGCATATAGGCCCGCGCCATTAAAACCTCTTTATCCTCTCGCGCTGTTTTCTCCGCCTCAGTCTCCGGGCGTCCTCGCTCTTTGTAGCTTCTTACGACGCCGTCAAGGTAGTCGCGCATCTGCTGACGCTGACGTTTTATGTCCGCTTCGACCTCCGCCGGGAGGCGGGGCGCAAGCTCCCTGTCGGGCTTGTCCGGGTACTGAAATGCACGTTGCCCCGGCTTTGAAAGAATGGGGCTGACAATCGACATAACAGCGTACATTGTGTATATGCCGTGTAACCACGCCTCACGGTTGGTCCTGCGTTGGTAGCCGTCAGAATAGGCGGCAAGCTCCAGGGGCGTCATTTCCAGGAAGTCCGCCGGGGACAATCCCAGCTCTGACGCACTCATAAGCCAATCCGTTACTTGGCTTTCGTCTCGGCTGTCCCCTCCCTGAAAAAACCGCTTGCCCTCACCGCGTTGTCAAGGGCCTCGGAGATCTCGTTGAGGTCGCCGCCCGCGTCAAGGTGGGCATCAAGCTCCGCCGCCGCTGTGTCCACGTCGGTGTTGTTGCCCATGCTCAAGGCAAGGTAAAGGGTGAGAAATTCCAGCGGACGGCTCCCGATGTCGTTGACAGTGAGGCCGTTCTTCTCCATCAATCGCATTGCGCTGAAGGTCAACCGTGCAGGTGTGTAAGTCTTTCCGTTAATCGTCATAATAATTGTTCGTCCTTTCTATAACTTCTTTTGATATTTTTTCGTAGTCAGGTCTTAGTAATGCCGCCGGGTCTGGCTGTCTTGCGTATGCCTCCCGCGCCTCTTTTTCCTCTTGTCTGGCCCGCTCTCCTATTTCACGCAAAGCGCGATAGCGTGGGTCAGCCTCAAGAACCGTCTTTATGGCTTTCAGCGGAGCGGGAGGCTGTGTTGCTCGCCGGAGTGCTTCTTGTAATTCGTTGTACATTCTGTCACCTCCCTTCAATGGACACCCCAGGGGGAATGGGATTAACAGGGAAAAACGTATCGACCCCCAAAATGCCCGACGTGGTGTAAAAGGATTTTTGTACCCGATTTTATAGGCCCTACATGGGCTTTTGAGCGGGTTTAGTCTTGGGGGGTATAATTACCCTCCTGCGTGTCGATACTGTCATTTCCTGCGGTAGTACCGGCCTTTCCGGGGCGGTGGCCCATTCTGTACGGATAGAGTGGGCAATCCGCGCAAGGGCAAAGCCTGACTTCGTTTCGCTGTCCGCAACAGCAATCAAGGCATTTTGCTCTGATAGCTCTCATTGGTGTCAAAGTCATGTTGAACATGCTCCTTTTGTGTAACATTGGCGTATGTATCGGCGGCGTGACCTGATAATCATTCTTCGTCAACAATGGCCGCCTCGATGCGCCTCCGTCGTTCTGCGGGGTCTGTGACAGCCGCCAACGGGTCTGTGTTTTGTGGGACAGGCTCAATCTGCACCTTATCCGTAAAGCCGTTTTGATTTTTGAGCTGGAAAATCGCCTGTGCTGTGTCCGCGTTACGGTAAAGTGATTGATTAGTTAGAATGTCCGCAAAAGTGGATTTAAGCATCTCTATAAACTGCGCCGATGCCGCCTCCGGGTTTTCCCGTAGGTACTTATTTAGCCCTTGCGGGGAGTAGCCATAAGCCATAGTAGCAAGGCCCAT
>CANREY010000034.1 GCA_947629755.1 uncultured Oscillospiraceae bacterium
AGGAAGACGGTGGTCAGCACCGTCATTATGCCGTTGGCGGCGAACACGAGGGCCCCGCACACGCATATGAGGACCATATTTGAGGAAAAGCCCGCGAAGCACACGGCCAATATGAGCGCGTAGCCCAGCATGGCGGTGCCGAGAGCGCCCTTGAATATCTGGGTGTTGCCGAACTTTTTGCGAAGGAGGGGGTAGACCGCCATCATGCCGAGTATCTGGAAGATACCGCCCACCATTGTAAAGACGGTGTAGCTGCCCTTCCAGCCCGCGCCGCCGAAGTCATATTTGAAAAAGTAGATGACGAGGTTGCTGGTGAGGTAGAGGGCGCTGTTTATCATGAGTATGGCCAGCACCGTCACCATGGCCTGATCGTTGCGGAAAAGGGCCTTGAACATCTGGGGAATGGTGGAGGTCTCCATGCGGCCTATATCGTGCTCGCGGACCTTGAGAGTGCAGAATACCTCGGCGATGACGAATATGACAGCCACGATGAGGGAGAAAAGGGCGAAGCCCCGGCGCTCGCTGTCACCGCCGAGAAAGCCCACGGCCATAACGGTGCCCACCTGAATAAGGGCGGAGCCCACGCCGGCGCAGGTGCGGCCGATGACGGAGAGATTTTCGCGGTCGGCGCTGGTGGAGGTTATGGCGGGGATCATGGACCAGTAGGGTATATCCATCATGGTGTAGGTGGTGCCCCAGAGTATGTAAATGACGGTGAAGTAGACCATGAGGCTCGTGCCGCCGATGCTTGGCGCGGCAAATAGGGCGTAGAGGGTGAAGGCGTTAAGCACCGAGCCTGAAATGAGCCATGGGCGGAAACGGCCCCACTTCGTCTTTGTCTTGGCCACTAAAATACCCATGAAGGGGTCGTTCAGCGCGTCAAAGACGCGGGCGATCATAAGGATCGTGCCCACAAAGACGGAGGACAGGTGCAGGATCTCCTGATAGTAGTACATGACGTATGTGGCGGACAGGGCGTAGACCATGTCCTTGCCAACGGCTCCGATGCCGAAGGCGATCTTCTGGGAACGGGTGAGCTTCACAAAAATCTCTCTTCTCATTTTTCGTCCACCGGCGTCGATGCGCGTCTCCCGCGCGGCCCCGGACTTCCTCTATTATGCAATAAATGAATGTTTATCGCAAGAAAAGAATGGTTTTTTGGAATATCGTACAAGAAACGCTGTCAAATTTTGTGCAAAAAACCAATATCCCCTCCCGGTGGGGGAGGGGATATAGAAATATGTGCGTCGTTATTCGCCGTCGAGTACGTGGGCGGCGGTGACGATGACCTTGGCAAGCTGGGCGCGGGTGATGTCCCGGCGGGGCTGGAGAAGGCCGGCGTCGTTGCCTTGGAATATGCCGTGCTCCACGCACCATGCCATGCCGTCAACGGCCCATGTGTGGACATCATCAGCGTCGGGGAAGGTGAGGGCGGTGGAGGTCACGGAGGTATCGGCCCCGCTGTATTTGGCGTAGTTATATATCATGACGGCCATCTGCTCACGGGTCACGTTTTTCGTGCCCCCAAAGGAGCCGTCCTCAAAGCCGCTGATGACCTTAGTCTCTCCGGCCCAGTTGGCGGCGGCAAGATACCAGTCGGAGCTTGTGACGTCGGTGAAGGTACCGGCTGCGGCGCTCGCGGTGTTGCCGTCTAAGTTCCACAGCACCGTGGCGGCCATGGCACGGGAGGCGGTGCCGCCGGGGTTAAACTCCCCGTTGCCCACGCCGCTCATAAGTCCCAGCTCCGTGGCCTCGCAGACGGTCTCAAAGAACCAGTCGCCAGAGGACACGTCGGCGTACATCTCCTCCTTGGCGGCGGTCTCAAGGCGTCCGTCGATGTCAAGGGAGGTGTAAAGGGCCTGGGCCAGATCCCTTATGTACACGGGAGACAGGGGATTTTCCATGCCGGCGGTCTCAAACTGCTCAAGGAAGGGGGAGTAGACGGACTGGGAGACGAATTTAAGGTAGTGGTCCACGGCGGCGTCGTAGCCGTCCGTTTTTGCCTCAAGCCAGAAGGTGAAGGCCCCGGAGGCGGAGGTGGCGTAGCTTATGTAATACATGGGGCTGGTGGTGATGTGGGGTATCTCCACCCAGTCGTAGAGCTCCGTGGCGGGGTCGGCGGGATCGGTAAGGCCGTACTCCTCGGAAAGCTCACGGTATTTCTGATTTATCATTTCCAGCGTCACATCGGGGGTGGAGGCGGCGTAGAGCTCCAGCTCGCCGTACATGGCGCCCTCTACAATGGCTCCGTAAAGGAGTTTGTACATCAGCATATCCTGAACAAGGTCGGCGTTCTTTCCGAAAATGTTCTTATAATATTTTGAGAACAAAAGCTCCATGCCCTGGGAGTGGACCTCGGCCACGTCGACGCTGGAGCTTCCGTCGTTCCAGCCGCAGGGGTGATAGTAGTAGTTATTGTAGTGTCCGAACTCATGTATTATGGTGAGGAAGTCATAGAGGAACTCGGAGGGCCGGTTGAAGAAGAAGGGCGCGCCGTAGGAGGGAATCACGGTGGTGTAGCCGGAGTCCTCCTTGGTGTCCCTGACCGTTATGTCGTAAAGGCCGTGGTTTATCATGTAGTCCCAGGCCTCCAGAAGCTCGCTGGACATGTTACCGATATAGGGGCGGACGGTGTCAAGGGTGCCGCGTCCGGTATAATCGCCGAGGTAGACGTTCATGTAGCCCTCGTAGCCGAGGGTGTAGATGTCGTGGTTGAAAAGCTCATAGAGATCGTCTCCCAAGGGGACGATGTACTGCTTTACGGCGGAGGCGAAGGCGAGAATGTCGGAGGAGCTGTAATCGCGCTCGTACTCCACCTCGTAGGCGTACTCGGCGTAGTTTGAGTAGCCTTGGGTCTTGGCGAGCTTTGTCTTAAGGTCCAGCACCTGCATAAAGACCTCGCCCATGGCGGCGTTCCTGTCACGCTCGATGGAGGTCATTATGACGGAGTAGTCCTCGGCGGGGATCATGCCGAAGCTGTAATACTGCTCGGCCTCCTCGGCGGTGAGCTCGACACCCTCGTAGGTGTATGTATAATCGTCGTAATAGGCGTCCCAGTAAAGCTCACTGAGGGAATCAAGCTCAAGAGAGAGGGCCTTGGCCTCCTCGGAGGTGCCGGTGTAGGCGAGGTAGTAGGCCCTGTCGTCCTCGGTGAGGCCGTCGTCGTCAAGTATGGAGGCGCAGGGGGACTTTAAAATGTCGCGGACGAGGAATATGAAGGGATCGAATATGTCGTAGTATAGCGCCGCCTCGGACATGTAGAGCTCCTGGGCCTCGTCGTCGTCAATGTTCTGAGAGGTGCGGATACCAAGAAGCGTCAGATTTGTGTTGACGGTCATGAAAAGCTCCGCCGTCTTATCAAACGCCTCCTCAGCCGCTTCGGCGTTGGCCCCGTCCGGTATGAGGGCCCTCACAGCGTCAATGGCGGCGGTGAACTCGGCCTCAGACACGGGGGTATACTCCATGTCGGAGTAGCTTAAGTCGGAATGGGGCTGATCTGTGAGAATGTCCGTCTCACGCCCCTCGGCGAAGGCAGTGGCGGCAAGGGAGAGGGCGAGGCATATGATGAGCGAGAGCGCGATGAGTTTCTTTTTCAATTGTATCCCTCCGTATTTTCATTTTTTGGTTATCAGAGAAAATATAACACGTTAAAGCAAAATAATCAAGGATTTTTCCTGTGGGCCCGTATGACCGAGATGAGCTCCTGCCCGAAGCGCTGGGCCTTCACCGAGCCGATGCCCGGTATGGACTGGAGCTCCTCCATGGTTTCGGGCCGCCGCCGGGCAAGCTCCGTGAGGGTGGCGTTGGTAAAGACGATGTAGAGCGGGACGCCCTCGGCTCTGGCGAATCTCATTCTCAGCATCTTCAGGGCCGACAGAAGCTCGTTGAAATCGTCGTCCATGTCCTCCGGGTCCATGGGAGCGGGGACGGGCTTTTTGGGCGCCTTGGGCTCCAATAGCGACGGGTCGCGGACGGGTATCTCGACTCTCTTTCCCCGAAAGAGTACGTCCTTTGCCGCGCTTGTGAGGGACACCGCGCCGTGCTCGGAGGATTTTACGATATAGCCCTGATCCTCAAGCCCCGCGAACAGGAGCCGCAAAAACGCTTTGTCCTGTCCGCGCATGAGGCCGTAGGTGGAGAGGTCCTCAAGGCCCAGCTGCCTTATGCGCTTGTCGCGGCTGCCTAAGAGTATCCTCGTGATAAGCCCCTGTCCAACGTAATAGCCGAGCCTTTCATGTACTCTCACCATACAGGAGAGGACCATCTGGGCCTCCCTTGTGGCCTCCCGGCGGGAGTAGGGGACGGAGCAGTTGCCGCAGCTGTGGCATGTGTCGCCGTGGGGCTGGCCGAAGTACTCAAGTATGTAGCCGCGGTAGCAGGTGCGCGCCTCGCAGTAGCCGATCATGCGCTCAAGCCGCTCGTAGTCGCGGGCTATGAGCTCCCGGCGCTCCTCGTCGGAGAGCTCAGGGTTTTCGTTGGAGTTTGAGATGAGTATTCTCGCTATGCGGACGTCGTTCAGGTTATAAAGGAGCACGCAGTCGGCCCGCTCGCCGTCCCGTCCGGCCCTGCCGGCCTCCTGATAGTACTCCTCCAGCGTTTTCGGCATGTTATAGTGTATGACGTAGCCCACGTTGGACTTGTCTATCCCCATGCCGAAGGCGTTGGTGGCCACCATCACAGTCCTGCGGTCGTAGATGAAATCCTCCTGATTTTGCCGCCTCTCGCTGTCCTCAAGGCCCGCGTGGTATCTGGTGGCGGGAAAGCCCTGTAAAACGAGCTTTTCGCAGAGCGTCTCCACGGTCTTTCTGGTGGAGCAGTAGATTATCCCGCTCTTTTGCCGCCGGGGGGATAGGAGCTTTAGGAGAGCCTCAAATTTATTGTCGGGGTGTATGACCTCAAAATACAGATTTGGCCTGTCAAAGCCCGTGGTCACACGAAGGGGAGAGCGGAGGGAGAGAAGCCGCTCCACGTCGCTTCGCACCTTCTCCGTGGCGGTCGCCGTGAAGGCGGCCACCGGCGGGCGGACCCGGAGCCGGGAGATGAAGTCAGGTATTTTGAGATAGCTTGGCCGGAAGTCCTGGCCCCACTGGGATATGCAGTGGGCCTCGTCCACGGCCACCAGCGATATGTCGATGCCGGACAGGACCGACAAAAACCCCTCCAACTCAAGCCTCTCCGGGGCCACGTATAAAAGACGGTACATTTTATCCCGGAGGCCCGCGCAGACGGCCCTGTATTCCTCGGTCGTCAGGGAGCTATTTATAAACGCCGCCTGTATGCCCATGGCCCTCAGGGCCATGACCTGATCCTTCATGAGTGAGATGAGGGGCGAGATCACCACCGTAAGGCCGGGGAGCATCAGGGCCGGCAGCTGGAAGCAAAGGCTCTTGCCGCCGCCGGTGGGCATTATGGCGAAGGCGTCCCGGCCTGAGAGTATGGCGTCCACCACCTGTTCCTGCCCCTCGCGGAAGGAGGAGTAGCCGAAATACCGCTCAAGAAGCTCGTGCTTTTTGTCCATAAAACGCCCCCGTTTACCCATTTTGCCTGAAAATTTACATTCTTATGCCCATTATATCCCACATATCCGCCGAAAGCAAGGCAAAGGCGTGAAATTTCACAAATGGACTTGGCGTAAGAGCCGCGGAGGTGTATAATAGACCGTAAATCATATCTCTGGAGGCACGGTATGGACAGGATCTACGTCACCGGTCACAAAAACCCGGACACTGACTCCGTTGTGGCGGCGCTGGGCTTTACGGCCCTTATGAACGCCACGGGCAAAAGGGAGTTCACCGCCGGAAGGCTTGGTCACCTCTCCGACGAGACCCACAAGATACTTGAGAGGTTTGAGTTCGAGCCGCCGGTCTACGTCAAGGACATGCGCACCCAGGTGCAGGACCTGGACTTTGACGTGCCGCCCATCTTAAATGAGGCGGTGACGGTGAACCGGGTCTGGTCGGCAATGGAGGCGGACAAGCACATCTCCGCCATACCCATAACCGACGACGAGGGCCGCCTCTGCGGTATGTTGACCGCCGGGGACATAGCGGCCTACGACGTGGCCACCATCGAGGACCCGGCTTTGAGGCAGGTGCCGCTTTTCAACGTGCTCTCCGTGCTGGAGGGGCAGATACTCTCCGAAGGGGAGAGGCCAGCCAACACAGTTACGGGCGAGGTGGTGCCGGCACTGCCTCAGGGGGCAGACATAAGCCTTTTCAAGTCCCCGGACACGGTGCTCGTCTGCGGGGACCAGCCGGACATGATAAGAAACGCCGTCAAGGCCGGCGTCCGGTGCGTCATACTCTGCAGGGCCCAGCTGCCGGAGGACGTGGCCGCGAACCCCGGCGGGACGCTCTTCATCTCAACGCCCTACGACGGGCTTTCCGCCATGCGGCGCATATTTCAGGCCATACCCGCGGGGAGGCTCACCGGGGATAAAAGGATAGAGGCGTTCCACCTCACAGATTACATAGACGACGTGCGGGAGGTGGTGCTGAAAAGCCGCTACCGGAGCTACCCCATACTCGACGAAAACGACAGGGTGGTGGGGACGCTGTCGAGGTATCACCTTCTAAAGCCGAGGCGCAAAAAGGTGGTGCTGGTGGACCACAACGAGCTTGCCCAGTCCGTGCCGGGACTTGACGAGACGGAGATACTGGCCATAATCGACCACCACCGTTTAGCCGACATACAGACCCAGAACCCCATCTACGTGCGCAACGAGCCCGTGGGGAGCACCTGCACCATCGTGGCGGGCATGTACCAGGAGCGGGGGATAATGCCCTCAAAGAAGCTGGCGGGCCTCATGGCGGCGGCCATAATCTCCGACACCGTCATGTTCAAATCCCCCACCTGCACCGACCGTGACCGGCGCATGGCCGAGAGGCTGGCGGACATCGGGGGAGTTGACCTTACGGAGCTTGGGCAGTTCATCTTCTCCGCCTCCGCGCCGGAGGATAAGCCCATACGGGACCTCTTTTTCGCGGACTTCAAGGAGTTCCACATCGCCGGCCACACCTTCGGCATAAGCCAGATAACCTGCCTCGACTCCGCTCGCCAGCTCCGGCGGAAAAAGGAATTTTTAGACCTCATGGAGGAGACAAAGAAGAAAAACGGCTACTCCATGATAATCCTCATGCTCACCGACGTGCTCATCGAGGGCAGCCGTATGCTGTGCCTTGGCGGGGAGGACACCTTCAACCAGGCCTTCAACGTGGAGCTTCGCGACAGCGAGGCCCTTCTCCCCGGCGTCATGTCCAGAAAAAAGCAGGTAGTCCCCATGCTCTCCGCCCTGTGGGGCTGATAAGGGGTGACGATATGCTGAAAATAGCGCTTTTGCAGATTTTGCCCGGAGGGAGTTTGGATAGGAACCTTGAAAAGGGAGTGGAGTGGTGCCGGAGGGCGGCGGAGATGGGGGCGGATATTGCGATATTTCCGGAGATGTGGAGCTGTGGGTATATCATACCGGAGGACTTAGGCGAGCTCCGCGCTCTCGCCGTGGACAGGGACGGGGAGTTTGTGAACGCCTTCGGGGAGCTGGCGGGTAAGCTTGGAATGGCCATCGGGATAACGTACCTTGAGCGATTTGAGAAGCTTCCGAGAAACTCCCTGACGCTATTTGACATGTACGGTCGGAGAACGCTGGACTACTCAAAGGTCCACACCTGCGACTTCGGGGACGAGCGGCGGCTGACGCCGGGGGAGGACTTTGCGGTCTCGGAGCTTAAGACGGCGAAGGGAACAGTGAAGGTGGGGGCCATGATATGCTATGACCGGGAATTTCCCGAAAGCGCCAGAGTGCTCATGCTCCGGGGAGCGGAGCTTATCTTAGTGCCCAACGCCTGTCCCATGGAGATAAATAGATTATGTCAACTAAGGGGCCGGGCGTATGAGAACATGTTGGCCATAGCCACCTGCAACTACCCCTCCGGCGTGCCGGACTGCAACGGCCACTCCACCGTGTTTGACGGGGTGGCGTACCTGCCGGGTCTGCCGGGCTCAAGGGACACCTGCCTTCTTGAGGCGGGGGAGAGCGAGGGGATATACATATCGGAGCTCGACCTTCACATGCTGAGGGACTACCGGGCGCGGGAGGTCCACGGCAACGCGTACAGGAGGCCGGAGAAGTACGGGGATATTATGTCTACCGAGATACGTGAGCCCTTCATACGGGCGGACAGGAGAAGATAGGTTTACATAAGCGTAGAAATTATACTGATAAGTTTACATAATATATGGTTTACATAATCATAAGTTAACATAACATACGGCTTAGGGAGGAAAGAATATGAGCAGAGGGCTGAAAAGGGCGCTCATTATAACAGGCTCGGTCATTTCAGCACTGTGTGTGCTGGCGCTGACAGCCTATTTTGTCGTGACCCACGACTGGTCCGGGGCGGCGCCCGTGGACGTGTCTAAGTGTACCAACCCGTACATATCAAAGACCGGCACGCCAATGGTGTCGGCCCACCGGTCCGGCGGCGGGATTGCGCCGGAAAATACGCTGATGGCCTTTCGGAACGTGGCGGAGTCGGGCCTCGATGTGGCTTTATTTGAATTTGATTTGGCCCTCACCTCGGACGACGAGCTCATACTGCTCCACGACGAGACGCTGGACAGGACCTCCGACGCCGCCGAGGTTTTCGGATATGAGGGGGTTTACCCCGGAGATCACACCTACTCCCAGCTCCGGGAGCTCAACATGGGCGAGGGCTTTGTAAACGATAAGGGCGAGACGCCCTACAAGGGCCTCAGGGGTGAGGAAATACCGGAGGAGCTTAGGGTCGTGAGGCTTGAGGACCTATTTGACTTTCTCGATAATTACGGTGAGTATAGGTTCATTATGGAGATAAAGGACTCCGGCCAGCGCGGCTTTCGCGCGGCGGACAGGATATACGAGGTGCTTTCGGAGAGGAACATGCTGGACAGGGCCATAATCGGCACCTTCCACGGGGAGGTCACGGAGTATCTTGACAAGACATATCCCGATATGCTCAGGTCCGCCAGCGTCATGGAGGTGGCCGCGCTCTATTTTTACTCGCTCCTCGGCATCGACCAGCCGGAGGGCTTCTACCGCTTTGTGGCCCTTCAGATACCCGACGAGGACTACGTGGTGAAGCTGGGCACCACGAGGGTGGTGAACTACGCCCACCGGCACGATATAGCCGTGCAGTACTGGACCATAAACGAAGCGGAGCACGTTCTTGACTTAGCGGCCAAGGGGGCGGACGCCATAATGAGCGACTACCCGGATATGGCCATCGGGGCACTTTCGGGTGAGGGGTGAGAAAAGGGCCCGTTTCTGGTCAAATAAACGAAAAAATTGTAATAATCCTCATAAAAAAGCTGAAATCCACTATTGAAAGTTTTCCGAAGGAATGTTATTCTATTAACAATAATGGAGTGCCATGTGGAGTGCCATGGGCACGAGGTTATAAAATACGGGGAACGGCAGGAGAGAACCACCCCCGATTTACAAAAAATGGAGGTTATTTCTATGGCTCGCTTAAGTGAAAGCGCTGTGGAGAAGATCAACGAGATCTGCGGAAGATACGTTGACGAGCCCACGCCGCTGATGCTGATCCTCAGCGACATTCAGAACGAGTACGGCTACATACCCCTTGAGGTACAGGAGATCGTCTCGGAGAAGACCGGGATCTCGGTCGCCGAGATATACGGCGTGGTGACGTTCTACTCCTACTTCTCCTTAAAGCCCAAGGGAAAGTACGTTGTTGGCTGTTGCTTGGGTACCGCCTGCTACGTCAAGGGCGGAGGACAGGTATTTGACAAGTTCTCCGAGGTGCTGGGCATAAAGGGCGGCGAGACCACCCCCGACGGGCTTTTCACGCTGGACGCCTTGAGGTGTCTGGGAGCCTGCGGCATCGCCCCCGCCGTTTCCATAAACGGCAAGGTCTACCCCAAGGTCAAGGTCTCCGATGTGCCCGACATCGTCGCCTCCTATCGGAACGCGTAAGGGAAAGAGGTAGTAGCTATGATAAAAACACCTGAACAGTTAAATGAGAAGATCGCCGCCTGTTCCGCCTGCCTTGACGGCAAGTTCAAGGGGGAGAACGGCAAGCGCGCCGTGGTGCTCTGCGGCGGTACGGGGTGCCTTTCCTCCAACTCCGCCGAGATACGGGAGAAGTTCGAGAAGGTCATCGCGGAGAAAGGTCTTTCCGACAGGGTGACGGTAAACCAAGTCGGCTGCTTCGGCTTCTGCTCCCAAGGGCCCTTCGTGAAGATATTCCCTGAGGACACGCTTTACCGCATGGTGAAGCTTGAGGACGTGGAGGAGATCGTGGAGAAGGACCTCATCGGCGGTGAGATCGTTGAGAGGCTCCTCTATGTGGAGCCCGCCACCGGCGAGAAGGTACAGCGCCAGGACGACATAAACTTCTACAAAAAACAGCGCCGTATCGCCCTTCACGGGTGCGGCGCCATCAACCCTGAGGATATAAACGAGGCGCTGGGCTACGGGGCCTATCAGGGACTTGCCAGGGCCCTCACCATGGACCGGCAGGAGGTCATAAACGAGGTGCTGAAGGCCGGTCTTCGCGGCCGCGGCGGCGGCGGCTTCCCCACGGGCCGCAAGTGGCAGTTTGCCTACAACGAGGCCGGGGACGAGAAGTACGTGGTCTGCAACGGCGACGAGGGAGACCCCGGCGCGTTCATGGACCGCTCCATTTTGGAGGGCAACCCCTTGGCCGTCATCGAGGGAATGGTCATAGCCGGCTACGCCATCGGGGCTAAGAACGGCTACTTCTACGTCCGGGCCGAGTACCCCGTGGCCGTCAGGAGGCTTCGCATAGCTATCCAGCAGGCCAAGGACGAGGGACTTTTAGGCGAGCACATCTTAGGCACGGATTTCAGCTTCAACGTACATATCCGCCTCGGCGCCGGCGCTTTCGTCTGCGGCGAGGAGACGGCCCTTCTTAACTCCATCGAGGGCAAGCGCGGTATGCCCCGTCCCCGTCCGCCCTTCCCGGCGGTGAAGGGCCTGTGGCAGTGCCCCACAATCGTAAACAACGTGGAGACTCTGGCCTGCGTGCCCTATATCCTGCGTGAGGGCGCGGAGGAGTTTGCCAAGTACGGCACGGAGAAGAGCAAGGGCACCAAGGTCTTCGCTCTTGGCGGCAAGGTGAACAACGTGGGCCTTGTGGAGGTCCCCATGGGCACCACCCTTCGGGAGCTCATATTCGACATCGGCGGCGGTATCCCCAACGGCAAGAAGTTCAAGGCCATACAGACCGGCGGACCCTCCGGCGGGTGCCTGACCACCGAGTATCTTGATGAGCCCATCGACTTTGACAATCTGGTGGCCAAGGGCTCCATGATGGGCTCCGGCGGCGCTATCGTCATGGACGAGGACAACTGCATGGTGGACGTGGCCAAGTTCTACATGGAGTTCATCTGCGACGAGAGCTGCGGCAAGTGCACGCCCTGCCGTATCGGCACGAAGCGTATGCTTGAGATACTGACACGCATCACCGAGGGCAAGGGCGAGCCTGAGGACATCGACGCGTTGAAGGAGCTGGTGGAGGTCACCAGAAACGGCTCCCTGTGCGCCCTTGGCCAGACGGCGGCCAACCCCATAAGCTCCACCATGACCCACTTCATGGACGAGTACGAGGCCCACATCAACGAGAAGAAGTGCCCCGCTCACGTGTGCAAGAACCTGATGCAGTACAAGATCGTGAAGGACAGCTGCTTCGGCTGCGGCATGTGCGCCAAACAGTGCCCCGCCTCCGCCATCACCCGCACCGACTACGTGGCCCCCGGCAAGAAGCTGGCGGCCATGGAGATCGACCCCAAGAAGTGCGTAAAGTGCGGCGCGTGCATGTCCACCTGCAAGTTCAAGGCCATAATCAAGGAATAATAGGGGAGGGACCGATAAATGTCATTAGTGAATATAAAAATCGAGGGACATCCCTACAAGGTCGAGGCCGGCCTTACCATACTGGAGGCCGCCAAGAGATGCGGCTATGAGATTCCGTCCCTTTGTACCTTCAACCACGGCGAGTGCAATCAGGGCTCCTGCCGGGTGTGCCTTGTTGAGGCCACCGGCGCGAGGGGCTTAGTCGCCTCCTGCGTCTACCCCGTAGCCGAGGGCATGGAGATAACAATATCCTCCCCCAAGGCCGTACAGGCGCGGCGCACAAGCGTTGAGCTTTTGCTCTCCAACCACTCCACCGAGTGCCAGCAGTGCCCCAAGAACGGCAAGTGCGAGCTCTACTACGCCGCTCAGGTCACCGGAGCAAGGAATGTGAACGTTGGCGGAGCCAAGACGCCCGCCACCGTTGACGAGCTGAGCCCCAGCATCGTCCGGGACACCTCAAAGTGTATCCTCTGCGGCCGTTGCATCGCCCGCTGCGGAAACGCCCACGGCCTTAGCGTCCTTGGCTTTGAGAACCGCGGCTTCAACACCATCGTTGGCCCCGCTGAGAACAGGAATTTCACCAACTCCCCCTGTATCCTCTGCGGCCAGTGCGTCAGCGTCTGCCCCACCGGAGCTTTGATGGAGAAGTCCGAGATTGGAAAGCTTGACGAGGCAAAGCGTCAGGGTAAGTACATCGTCGTACAGACCGCTCCCGCCGTCCGCGCCGCTTTGGGCGAGGAATTTGGCATGAAGATCGGCACCCCCGTCACCGGGAAGATGGTGGCGGCCCTGAAGCGTCTGGGCTTTGACAAGGTCTACGACACCAACTTCGGCGCTGACCTTACCATCATGGAGGAGGCCAACGAGCTTCTTGGCCGCATCAAGAACGGCGGCGTCCTGCCCATGATAACCTCCTGCTCGCCTGGCTGGGTAAACTACGCCGAGTATTACTACGGAGACCAGCTTGACCACTTAAGCTCCTGCAAGTCCCCCCACGAGATGTTCGGCGCTATCGTCAAGAGCTACTATGCCGAGAAGAACGGCATCGACCCCAAGAACATCTTCGTCGTGTCCATCATGCCCTGCACCGCCAAGAAGTTCGAGAAGGAGCGCGACCAGCTCAAAAATAAGGACGGCCTTCCCGATGTGGACTGCGTCCTCACCACCCGTGAGCTGGGCGCACTCATTCGCCGCAGCGGCATCAACTTCACAAAGCTCCCTGACGAGGAGTTTGACCAGGATCTTCTGGGCGAGTACTCCGGCGCCGGTGTCATCTTCGGCGTCACCGGCGGCGTCATGGAGGCGGCGTTGCGCACGGCCTACCACGCCCTCACGGGCCGTGAGCACGAGCTTATCAAGTTCGAGCAGGTCCGTGGCTTCGACGGCATCAAGGAGGCCAGCATCGACATTGACGGCAAGGTCATCAATGTGGCCGTGGCCCACGGCATGAAGAACGCCAAGGTCCTGATGGACGAGGTCCGGGCGGGGACAAGCAAATACACCTTCATCGAGATCATGGGCTGCCCCGGCGGGTGCATCGCCGGCGGCGGTCAGCCCTACGTCAAGCCCTGCTTCCTGCCCAACGAGGACATCGACATACTCGACACCTACAAGCAAAAGCGCGCCGACGCCATCTACACCGAGGACGAGCGCCAGGCCGTCCGCCAGTCCCACAACAATACCCAGATCCAGAAGCTCTACGCCGATTATCTGGGCGAGCCCTGCGGACACCGGGCACACGAGCTTTTACACACCACCTACGCCGCGAGGGAGCGGTTCAACTGAAAAAATCAAGGCCGCCCGACGCGATCGGGCGGTCAATTTTTAACAAGGAGTAACTTATGAGGACAAGGAGAGGCTTATGAGGTTCAATGAGGTCAGAAGCCCTGAGGACGTTTTGGAGCTTGTGGAGAGGGTGGGCTTTCTGCCGTTTTTCAAAAACAGGATACCCGGCTTTTCGCTTGAGGAGTGCTGTCCCCGTGAGCTATGGTTTTCGGACACGGTGGAAGGGCCATGGGAGTGGAAGGGGCCTGTCGCCAGAACGGGAAGATGCGTCTACGGCAAGCTTTTCTCCGGAAAGGCGGGGCTTGTGAGCCGTGAGTGGTTCCCGGACCTTTCCAATTTCCGCCGGGACGGGTACAACTTTGACGCGAGATTTGAGGACGGTCTGGCGGCAATCAAGGACAAGGCGGTATTTGAGGCCGTGGAGAAGTCGGGGACCATACTCTCAAAGGACTTAAAGGAGCTCACCGGAAGGCCGAAGGGCTTCGACACGGTGATAACAAGACTTCAGATGCAGACATACGTGGTCATCAGCGACTTTGTGTACATGCGGGATAAGCACGGGAAGACATATGGGTGGGGAGTGGCGAAGTACTCAACGCCTGAGGCAATTTTCGGATATGATTTCGTCACCTCAGCGTATAAAAGCGAGCCTGAGGGATCGCGACAGCGCATTGTGGACCATCTGCGCGGCGTCCTGCCGAACGTTGCGCGCAGCGACATCGAGAGGCTGATAAAATAGTGGGCAGAAGGAGGGCCGCCGGGGATTCGGCGGCCCTCTTGTCATATGAGGGTGAGATTTTCAGCAATTTTTATCAATTCGTCCGGGGTGAGGGCGGTGGCGGAGGTGTAGACGGAGACGACGCGTTCGGTTTGGCCCAGCTGGAACATGATATTGATGCTGTCGTCTATCATCATGCGGCCGGTGGAGCCGTTTATTTCGACGGTACTGAGGGCTGTTTTGTCGGTGTCCACAAAGAAGGAGAGGGAGTAGAGAGCGAGATACGATTGGACCGTTACGGCGTCGCCGTCGCTGTTTTTATAAATATATTTTACGCTGTCCTCGCGCTGTGTGCTGTCAACGAGCTTGTAGCCGTCGGGCAGCCAGCCGGCCTCGATGCCCATAAAGCCGTTTTCGGAGGGGGGATCGTCGGTCTTTTTGTTTATCTTCACCGCCACCGTGTGGTCGTCAATGACGGAATTTTCAAACTCCAGAGTGGTGTCCTTGCCGGACCTGGAGGCGAGGAAGGCCGTGGAGAGTAAGAGGGCCGCGACTAAGGAGGCGATGGCGGCGATTTTGGTTACGCGGTAGACATAATATCGGGCGTTTGCCGCCTTCGCTCGGCGGCCGGCGCGGGTTATCACGTCGTTTATTTTGCCGTCAAGGGCGGGAGAGGGGGCGGCTCCGCCGGCAGTCCGGAGGCGCTCATTTTCCTCAAGGAGGCTCTCGCCCTCTTCCTCCGCCGCCTTTTCCATGAGGAGGGCGAAAAGGGCGTCCTCGTAATTTTCGGTAAGCTGTTCACGCCTCGTCACGTCTCAACACCTCGTCTCTCGCTATGATTTTAAGGGCCCTGCGCCTTGCGCGGGTGAGCTTCATTCGCACGCTGGAGCTCTTACAGCCCAGCTCACGGGCAAGCTCCGCATCATTGTACTCAAGTATGTATTTTCCGATAAGGAGCGTCCTGTCGTCCTCGGAAAGAAGGCTCAACAGACGGTCCAAGTGTATTTTAAGCTCCCGGAGGGCCATCAGCTCGTCAAGGGGTATGGTATCCGCCTCCGGCTCCGTATCGCCGTCAAGCTCCTCAAAATGGGCCTTTTCGACGGAGGCGTGACGGAGACGGTTTATGGCTGTGTTCCTGACGGTGTAGACCACGTAGGCGGCCAAGGCCGGGGGCTCCTTACCCCGTAGGAGGGACGCCTTATCAAGAAGCTTTACGACGCTCTCCTGTACTATGTCCTCCCGGTCCTCAGGGCTGTCGACGTATTTTTTGGCGGTGGAGAGCATTATGTATTTAAACTCACCGTAGAGCCGGGCGATAAATTCTCCGTCGCTCTCAGACGAGCTTGAAGTAAACGAAGTCATTGCCTCAGCTCCTGACGCTTTTTATCTTCTTATATATAGACGCTTAAAATTATAAAAACGCAACAGGAAATTTATATTTTTTCAGAAAAATTTGATAGAAGGTCCGCCGGGGGGCGGATTTTTGGCTTTTTTAAGGAAATTTGCGGGGGAGCGTTGCGGATCTGATATGTCGCGTGTCTTATTATCTGAAAGGAAAGGGTGATGGGATATGATAAAAATTTTTACCCGCTCACTCATAAGGCAGGTGCGGAAAAATCCGGGGGTGGTGTTTTTCCTACTCATAGGGCTCACGGTGTCGTGCTTCTGCTTAAGCGTGGCCCAAGGGGAGGCGATGCGGGAGTTTGACGTTTTGAGCGGCTGGAACGAGTACGCCACGCTGACGGTGGACATGGGCGGGGAGGAGCTTTCGGATATGTCCGGCTTTTCGGACTGGCTTGAGGGGACATACGGGGAGAGACTGGCAAACGTCCTCTATCTTGCGAAGGATCCCTCCGGCGTCGTCTATATAGGCTGGCAGGGGACTGAGGCTGGCCGATGGTTCCCGGAGGCCACGGGGCGATTTTTTACCGAGGAGGAGGCGGACGCGCCGGTCATTTATCTTTCGGACAGGAACGGGGAGATTGGGGAGGGGACCTTTGAGCTTGAGGGAGAAAAGCTTGCGGTGGTGGGCCGGGGGAGCGCCATGCCCTTTTATTTTCGGTACGGCATATCAAGAAGCTCTCAAGTTGACATAATGCCGGAGGGGACGGAGGGCACGGTCAGGATACTGCCATATAAGTACTTCTTCCGGTTTTTCCGCCCGGCTCAGGTGCTTATACACTTTGACGCGCTTGAGAGGCGGGAGGCTGAGAGTTGGGCTGAGGATATAAGAGAGAGGCTTCCGGGGGCCAACGTGTACCTTCCAAATCACGACCCAAGCCCCATGCTGACCTCGAAGGCCCTGAAGGGGGCAAGAGAGGGCATGATTCTATGCCTTATCGCAATGGCGACGGTGGCGGAGCTCATGCTCCGGTGGCTGGATTTTTTGAAAAAGGAGCTGTACACATACCATCTGTGCGGCCTAACGTCCCGGCGATGTTTGATGACAGTCTACGGCCAGTGGCTCGTGATGCTTACTGTGGCCGCCGGGGCCGGGGCGGGGATACACAGGCTGTGCCTTCCGGTCTTAATGTATTTTAAGGCCGGGAAGATGCCGAGAGCGTGGGTGTATGTACTGCTGGTTTTGGCGCTCTATCTGCTGATGGCGCTGTGCTCCGTGCCGAAGGTACGACGGATATTTAAGCTCTCAGAGAGGGGTGAGGGGGCGTGAACGTGCTCAGGCTCATGAAAAAGCTGTGCTCAAAATACTTCCTCAGGGAGATCTTCTTGGTGGCGACGCTGGCGCTGACAGTGATATTTACAAGTATCATCGTGGAGCCGGTGGACACGTACCTTGGAGACAGGGCGCAGATACGGCGGGCGCTGACACTTGACAGGGGCGGGACGCTGCACTTCGCCCCCTCGGTTCTGATCTCATGGTCCGCGGCCACGGAGGGGGAGTATCTGCCGGAAGTCCATGAGACGATGAAAAATCAGGACGGGGTGGAGGCGGTGCTGGAGATGTTCACCACAGGCGGGGCCTTCTCAGAGCTCAACGGCGAGACGGTGAATTTTGACATGTTCGCCCTCTATTCCGAGGACTTCGCAAACCGTTGCCCGCCTTGGCCGGGGGCCGGGAGCGATACTGGCGGGAGCGGCGGGAGACTGCCCGTAAAGGTGAGCGAAACGGCGGCGGAGAGACTGCCGGTGGGGAGCGAATTTGAGCTTAAGCTGTACAATATCCTGTCCGTTGACGAGGAGACGGGGACGGTGGAGGACGAGACGCTGAGCGTCCCGTGCGTGGTAGCGGGGGTGCTGGAGGACGGGCGGGCTCTGCCCTGGGCGGGGTCAAGCCATAAGGCCTTGGGCGGTATGGGGTACGTGTCCCGGTATTTTCAGGACACCATGCTTGTGGCCGCGGTCTACGACCCTGAGTTTTTCGGGGATATAAGGTGGGACTACCCGGCCTTTATCGTGCCGAAAAATGGCGCGGACGTTGAGGCGCTGGAAAAGGCCCTTTCGGAGAGACTGGGCGGCTGGGGGGAGGTCTGTACTCTTGACGGTATTGAGCGGGGGGCATTTGAAAATACGCTGTCGGAAAACCTGCCGGAGCAGCTTAAATTTATACTTCTGGCGCTGGTGGCGCTGTTCGGCTACGGGGCCTATCTATTTTTGTCCATACGACGCAGGGAGAGGCAACTGGCGGTATTTTACATATCCGGCATGACAAAAGGGCGGATATTTTATATAAATTTGCTGGTAAATGTGCTGATATACGGGCTTTCGGCGATCATCGACCGGGCGGCGACGCCGCTTGTGGCGAAAGCGTTTGTGTACGCTGAAGATTATCGGGGGGCGGGAGCGCTGGGGGCAATATGCGCGGGGGCGCTTTTCCTTATGGCGCTTCTGATGAGCCTCGCCGCCGGGATCGTACAAAACAGGAACGCCGCGGCAATAACGCTCTATCACAGGGGGGACTGACGTATGATAAGCTTAAAGGGCGTAAGCAAGGTATACAACATGGGAAAGGGGACCGAGACGCGGGCGCTGAGGGACGTGGACCTTCAGGTCTTTGACGGGGATTTTATCTCCATAACAGGGCCCTCAGGCTCAGGGAAGTCCACGCTTTTGCACATTCTGGCGGGGCTCGACAGGCAAACGGCGGGAGAGTATCTATTTGACGGCGTGGACATGGCGCGGGCCTCGGACAGCTTAAGGTGCAGGCTTCGCAATCAAAGGATAGGGATAGTGCTTCAGGATTTCGGCCTTTTGGGGGACGATACGGCGCTGGAGAACGTAATGCTGCCCCTCGTTATAGGCGGCGTCCGGGGGCGGGAGGCGAGGGCAAGGGCCAAAAGTGTGCTGGAGGAGGTGGGGATAGGCGAGTTTGCCGGGAAAAAGGTAAACGAGCTCTCCGGCGGACAGCGCCAGCGGGTGGCGGTGGCCAGAGCGCTGGTACATGACGCGAAGCTCCTCTTGGCCGACGAGCCCACGGGGGCGCTGGATTCCGGAAACGCCAGCGCCCTCATGGACCTTTTCGAGAGGCTGAACGCAGGGGGGCTTACGATAATCACGGTGACGCACAACATGGCGGTGGCGGAGAGGGCGGCGACCTCATATTCCATTGTGGACGGCGTGATACGCTTGGAGCGCGGGTGACGGCAGGGTTTGGCTTGACAGGAAGGAAATGGCGGGATATAATCTTTATAACTTATTAAATTGTAAGGGGATCGTGTTATGAAGATAAAGATCACAGCCGACAGCACCTGCGACCTGTCGCCGGAGCTTGTGGAGAAAAACAATATCACCCTGACGCCGCTGACGGTGAGCTGTGCCGGGGAGAGCTACCGGGACGGGGTTGACATAACTCCTGACGAGCTTTATGAGAAAATAGCCCAATGCGGCGAGCTTGGCTCCACCGCGGCGGTGAATGTGCAGGACTACCTCGACGTGTTCGGCGGGCTTTTGAAGGAGTACGACGCCATAGTCCACTTCACCATAAGCTCCCAGATGTCGGCCTGCTATCAGAACGCCTGCATCGCCGGGGAGGAGCTGGGGAACGTGTACGTGGTGGACAGCCGGAACCTGTCTACGGGCATCGGGCATCTGGTGCTGGACGCCTGCGAGCTGGCGGAAAAGGGCGTGGAAGCCGCTGAAATAAAGCGTATCCTTGATAAAAAGAAGGAGAAGCTGGACGTGAGCTTTGTGGTGGACACCCTCGATTACCTGCGGCGTGGAGGCCGGTGCACGGCGCTGGCGGCAATGGGGGCGAACCTGCTGAAGCTACACCCCTGCATCTACGTAAAAGACGGGGAAATGGGCGTGGGGAAGAAGTACCGGGGAAAGCTGGCGGTGTGCATTGAAAACTACGTCCGGGACAGGCTGGCGGACGTATCGAGCATAGACACAAGGCGCATTTTTATTACGGATTCGGGCGTTGACGAGGCTTGCAGGGACGTGGCCGAGAGGGTGGTAAGGGAGCTTGCGCCCTTTGAGGAGGTCATACATACAAGGGCGGGGTGCACAGTGTCCTCCCACTGTGGGCCGGGGACGCTGGGAGTGCTGTTTTATAGGAAGTAAAAATACTGTCGACAAAGGCCCAAGGGCCTTTGTCCAACAATGGGAACGTGCGGAAACAGCCACGAAAAGGCCTGCGGGCCTATTCGTGGCTGTTTCCTGCCGTTTTGCTACGCGCACGGCCCGAAGGGCCGCACACTACGCAAAACAAGAGGTAATTTTGCGACGTACATGCCGCCGCGAAAATTGTTAAAAATGAGATTTTACGGATTTTCCCGAATAAGGCCGGTCTGGTAGGCGCGGACGAGGAGCTTTAAGTCCTCGATGAGGGCGCGCTTTTCCTCGCCCTCGTCGGTGTCGGCCACAAGGAGGCGTGAGGGGGCGGTGTAGATGTACTCGCTGGAGGAGCTGATGTCCTCGTCCTCCTCGATGGCGCGGGCGGCGCTCTCAAAGGGCTGGTGGGTGCGGAGGGTGAGGCCGCGGGAGTTGTAGACAAGGGTGTAGCCGGCAATGCCGGTCTTTTCGTGGTAGGCGCGGCAAAAGCCGCCGTCTATGACGATGAGCTTGCCGCCGCCCTTGACGGGGCTCTCGCCCTCCAGGGCCCTCACGGGGACGTGGCCGTTGATTATTTTTGAGCTGGGAGAGGTGAGGCCGAACTCCTTTAATATTTTTTCGGCGGTGCCGGGCTTCTGGGTCAGGCGGTAATAGGGATTTTTTACCTCCTTGTGGGTGGCCTCGTCGGCGATGTAGAGGCGCTCGAAGGTGGTCATGGCGCTCCGGCCGTAGATGGGGCTCAGGCGCCCGCACCAGAGGTACCAGAGGAAGTCCTGCCCGGCGAGGCGCTCCGGGGAGCCCTCAGGGGCGAAGTAGCCCTGCCGGGCACGCCTGTCGCAGTAGTCGAAAAGGGCGCGGCCTGAGTACTCGCGGCCCTCGAAGGTCTCCTTGGCAAATTCCCCGTCCTCGGTCATGGGCACGGCCCCGTGGTAGAGGAGGTTGCCATTCGTGACCTTGTAGACGGAGCCCACGGAGTAGATGAACTCGATGTGCTTTCGCAGAAGCTTGCTGTGGCGAAAGCCGCGTATGAGGTCCCGGAGGACCTCGGTCTCGCCCTCGGAGAGGGCGGTGGGGTCGTCAGGGTCCACGGTGGGGAAGTCGGAGTCAAGGAGGGGGTAGTCGCGGCCCGCGCAGTTGACGGTGCCCTTTTCAAAGTCTATCCTGTTTATGTAGTCCCGGCCGGACATCTGAAAGTCCGGGTTTCTGGCGATGACGCGGGCCTCCACCTTCAGGAGCATCACCGTGACGGCCTTGTGCATCTGGGCCACCCGGTAGAGCTTTTCGGTGGTGGTGGGGCGGCGGTCGTCGGTCTTGGGTAACCAGCGCATGACGTCGGAAAACTCGTAGGCCGAGGCGGCGAAGTGCTCAAGCTCGCGAAGGCCGATGCCGTAGCCGTGCTCCACGGTGTCGGTGTTGTTGTAGGCGAGGGTGGTCTTTAAAACCGTCAGCACGCAGACGGGGCTGCCAGCGGCGGCGCCCATCCAGACAACGTCGTGGTTGCCCCACTGGACGTCCACGTCGTGGTGCTCGATGAGGCGCTCAAGTATGAGGTCGGGCCGGGGGCCGCGGTCGAATAGGTCGCCCACGATGTGGAGACGGTCCACGGCCAGGCGCTTTATGAGCTCGCAAAAGCGGATTATGTAGGCGTCGGCACGGCGGTAGGCGATGATGGAGTCGACTATGGTCTCGTAGTAGAGCTTCTTGTCGTGGTCCTCAAAGTGGGCGTGGAGGAGCTCGTCCAGCACGTAGGCGCAGCTCGCGGGCAGGCAACGGCGGACGTGGGCGCGGGTGTGCTTCGAGGAGACGAAGCGGCAAAGGCGGATAAGGCGCATGAGCGTGGTGTGGTACCAGCCGGGAAGGTCTGATTGGGCGAGCTTCAGGGCCGGGAGCTTCT
This sequence comes from uncultured Oscillospiraceae bacterium, assembly GCA_947629755.1. Lineage (GTDB taxonomy): Bacteria > Bacillota > Clostridia > Oscillospirales > Oscillospiraceae > RUG626. The sequence continues at coordinate 21,784 of CANREY010000034.1, forward strand.
TTTCGGGGTAGTAGATGAGTGTGGCAAGGTCCGCGCGCTCCGAGGGCGTGAGCTCATCGCCGAATACGGTGTCGATCTTCTCGCGGATATAGCCGGAGGCGTTATTCAGGATATGAATAAATGCCTCGTTCTCGCCGTGGAGGTCAGACATGAAGTGCTCCGTGCCCTTGGGCAGGCGGAGAATGGCCTCGATCCTTATTATCTCGCTGGCCGCCGCCGCCACGGTGGGAAATTGGGCGGAGAGGCGGGATAAGTAGCGCAGCTCCTGAGACGTATGTTCCATATGTATGCCCCCCTTTGGTATAGAATACCACTTTGAGGGAGGGGGTGTCAATATGGGGATTGGGGAGTGGGGGGATATTCGGGCTCCTCCCCCTGCCCCCTCCCAAGGGAGGGGCTGGATTTGCGTTCTGTTGGGGGTGCGGCGGAGGACGGGGGACGGGCCGATGTGGGCATCGG
>CANREY010000035.1 GCA_947629755.1 uncultured Oscillospiraceae bacterium
CACCTCCAAAAGGGCTTCCGTAGGGGCCGATGCCCACATCGGCCCGTCCCCTCGTCCCCCGTCCCCGCCGCGCGGACACCCCCGGCTCCCTGTTTTAATAGGGAGCTGTCGCCTCAGCGACTGAGGGTTTCTACCCCCTCCCCACCCCCACAAGTCGCACACAAGTCGCACGCCTTTACCCCCCATTTCTCCCTAAGTTTACATAATATCGCGCGCTATAAAAGAAGCCCCGCGGCAAATGCCGCGGGGCTTTGAAAATTTAGGTTTTCAGGGGGTTGCGCGGGGGTAATCAGCCTACATTGATAACGTTACTCGTAATCTTGGCATTCGTGGGACTATCGAAATCACCCGCTATAGCCGTGTTACCAAGAATTTCGATAGAAGTAGTCTTACCAATGCTGTAATACTCATTGGACGCATTCTTAAGGGTCAGTGTGATCTGGACACGATACTGGCCAGACGTGAAAGCGGTTCCGGTATAAGTCACATACTCACCAGCACTATTCATCTTCAGCCATGTGAGCTTAGCGGTGATCTTACCACCAAACGCGCCGTATTTTGCGGGATTGGCAGTACCCGTAATAGTAACGTCATCATCAATGCCGTAGTCACTTACGTAATCGCCAACGTTCGGCTCAGTGGTACCAGTTAGGGTAACGGAAACCTTCTCAAGAGGAACAATGCCCGGATTCGCCGAACCAGCCTCAGGGATCTCAACATAAATCATGTCGATGACACCGTACTTGTTAGTCTGGAACCAAATCTTATTTGCAGCAGCACCATAGACATCCTGAACGACATCAAGGTCGACATCAACCTTTGTGCTGGTGCGAGTCTCAGGATTAACAAGGTATATGGCGACATCCTTACCCACAGCGTAGAAGTTGGTGCCAGTCTCGGCATCACCCGTGCCCTGATAGAGGACACCGGCGTTGTAGGTGTAATCATTACCGTCCATTGTATTACCAAGGGCAAGCTTAACGTCCTTCCAGCCCTCGTTGGTGTACTCGCTATAAGTGTAGAGGCCAACCTGGTCAATGGCACTGGTAGCTACATAATTTACGCGCAGGCCCTGATCAGCCTTGCCGTTGATGACGGCATTGTACTCATAGTAATCATCGTAAACATCAACAAAGGCATTGGGATCAGTAAGGAACGCGTAGTTGCTCACAGGAACAACAGTGTCACTGCTCTTGTTAACAGCGCTGATGACCAGAACAGCCTTTGCCCATTCGGGATCACTGTCACTGTCAGGAAGGTACTGATACTCAAGCTTGGTATCATCAGCAGCTTCATTGGGATTGTCAACAATATTACTACCGGCGGTATAGCTCAGATCCTGAATGTTCTGGAAACCTGTCACGACAGTGTAGTTGGTGAACACGTAGCCCTTCTTGGAGTTCTGCATCTTGTAGTTGGCGATAAAGAACACGGTCTCGTCATTGAGCATCTTACCAGCAACCGTGCCAAGAGCGTCAGCGTCATTTGCCTCAAGCTTGTCGTCAGGAACAGCTTCGACGGTGGCAATTGGTGTGGTAATCTTGGAATACCCTGTATATCCCTCATCAGCAGAAAGCTTATCGGCGGTCCAAGATACCAAGTTGCCTATCAGAGCCTCGACAGCATCAATAGCATCACTTTCATTCTTGTAAGGTTCCTGCGCTACATCAGTGGGATCTCCAGCGTAGTCGATGACATTTATCTTGACCTGCTTGTTGTCCTTAGTCAGGACAGTAAGGATTGCGTAATACTCGCCGCCCTTGATCTTTCCAGCGTCAACATCAAGCACAACACCGTAGCCGGAGCCGGACTCGCTGGCGGCAGGTTCAACGCCGAGCACATTGCCCTTGGCGTCAAGATAAAGGGTGAAGGTCTTGCCAATGTCAGCCTCGGTCAGCTCAACCGTGCTGGACTTTCCGTTGTAACCATAGGTGTAGTTGTAAAGATAGGTCTTGCCATCGGTACCGATGAAACCGGTGATTTCGTTGCTCTTATCATTCTTCACGATAGCCTTAACGGTGACGGAAGCGGTAGCAACCTTAGCCGCACTATCAAGACTGAGCTTGGTAATCCCGGAGAAGTCGGTATCATCTGCCACTGCATAAGAGGACAGCATATCGCCTTTCGCAAATGTAGTCGTCCCATCGACCTTATACTTAAGCTCATCTGCGGCAGGGGCATAAATGTCTCCGGTAAGGACAGGGTTCTCGTCATTGTAGTAGGTCTCCAGATTATAGCTGGATTTAACGGCGACTTCACCGTTAACTTTTACCTCTTTGGTGATCTTGGTAACCTCGGACAGGAAAGTATCTACGATGACGATGCGGTTGGAGTAGATACGGGTCCAACGGCCCTGACCGCCGATAGCGTTGGCAGGTGTGGTGTCAGTCGCAGTAAGTTCAACTGATTCTTTGTTGTCCTTGCCGTTTGTGTAGACATCGATTTTGGCCTTATCGCCGTTCAAGCCTGCATCGGCATATGCGGCAGCCTGAGTAACGGGAGTCCAGTACTCCTTGATTGCCTTGTCAGGAACAACAGGAGAAGTGGTCACATCGTAATCGGGCCAAGTGTAAGTAACATCGTAGATCGTCGAGGGAGCACCGAACTTGTCATAGTCCTTGGAGGTCGCGCCGACTTCGATCAGGCTCATTCCAATAGAGGCATAGCCGACGTTGGGGACCAGAGTGGGAGCCACGCGGTCGGTGTTGACAGCGGCGTCATAGGTGTACTGGGCAACAGCGCCACGGGGAGTGGCATTGGCAGGATCAAGGGAGACGTTCTTGGAGATGCCGGACTTAGTGGCATCGGAAAGAACGTTGTACTTCCAGTTGCTGCCGGTGTACTCGCCATTGCTATCGTAGCCAAGAGCGCGGAGCAGCATGGCCTGGACCTCGTAGCCGTTGATCTGCTTGTTGGGCTGAACGGCACCGGTGTCGTAGCCCTTCAACACACCCTTGTTGTAGCAGAAGCCGATGTAGCCCTTTGCCCAGGGAGCCACGTTGGCGTCGGTGAACCTGTCGGCGTAGCTGCCGTATTTGGTGGCGACCTGAGCGTCAGTAGAGCTGGTGTCGCCGGTCATGATACGGTAGATGATTGCCGCCATCTGTCCGCGGGTGATGTTGGCGTCTTTGTGCAGGTCTCCGTCGGGGTAGCCTTGCAGAACACCGTAAGTCTGCAACGCTTTGATGGCGTCGTCATAATCGTCCGCCGCGTAAGCAGGCAAGATCAGCACGCCCACCACCATGACTACCGCCAAGACCAAGCACAGGGTCTTCTTCAGAGTCTTCATGTAGTGTTTCCTCCTTAATAAAAATAATTGATGAACTTTTCGCCCGTTACATGAACCGGACTTTTTGTTATGTAAACGCCGGACCAACCGGTCGGCATTAACACCGTAGTTTTGCGGAGGCTAAGGGGATTAGGAGCTCCGCTTTGAGCCACGCCCTTTTGACTATGCGGGTCCCGTGTTTGTTCCACCTGAATCCATGAAAAATTTTAGTAATTTTTCCGGAAGGAGGAGTACGGCGAAGGATCAAGGTTGGGCGGTTCCGAGAACCCCCGCCGTACACTTACATAATGAAGACCGTCACCGCCTCGCGTGCTTTGTCGAAGCGGATCGTCCGACCCTTCAAAGTTCAAACGCCGGGATCAAATCCGTACAGGCATATAGATAGTAATCCGCCACTACGGATTTGAACACATTTTAGCACATAGTCGACCCAATGTCAATAACAATACGTCGGTTGGTAACATTTTTGTAACCAACTGCGCAAAAGCTGAAAATCCTTGCGCCGCAAGGGGTTTACGGGTTTTGTCCAAAATATTACGGAAATTTTAACTAATTTTATTACAAAAAATTTCAGCATTTTCCGAGATTTTGTACTTAGCCCCGCCCGATTTCCTCCCCCCGCGACGAGGTATAAGCACATTTTACTCATTTTTGCGAAAAATGCAAGGGGAAATTGAAGAAAAATGAGGGGATAGCGGCTTAGAGTTTACATAACTCTCCTGAGTTGACGTAATTTGCTTGGGTTGACATAACTTTAATGGTGTGGTATAATCACCCCAGCAACGGGGCATGGCCCGGTATAAAGGCGGTTTGGCTCACCCGACCACGAATTATTTCGCGGAAGGAGGGATGCCAAATGGGAAGATTGGTTCTCAAGACGATCGTCACGCTGACTTTTGCTGTCATCGTTATGATTTTATTGACATACTTATGTCCCATCAACGCGCGTTGACCGCCTGGGGCTCAGCCAGACGGTCAATGATAAAAAGTTGACTATTATGGGCTAACCGCCTAAAGGTCATGCCCTGTTGTAGGTACATTATACCCCATGGGGCCTTGCTTGTCAAGGCCCCATGGCCTTTTTTGTAGAGGCGGAATTTGACAAGCTACCGCTCCGGTGGTATAATCAATCCAGCAACGGGGCATGGCCCGGTATGCGGTCGGCTCTCCCCTCGCGCTCCTTGCGCGGGAAAGGGGGTGAGGCGTATGAGGAAGAACGTACTTAAGTTTATCTTAACTTTAGTATTGGCCCTCGCCTTTATGGCGCTGTGGTCACGGTTCTTTCCCCTATACGCGTACTGACCGCTCGGTGGCCCCCGAACGGTCAGTAACAAAATTTTGACCAAGTAGTAGAGCCGACCGCAAAGGTCATGCTCCGTTGTAGGTATACTACGATTATAGTATACCCCATGGGGCCTTGCTTGTCAAGGCCCCATGGCCTTTTTTATATAGTCGGAATTTGACAAGCTACCGCTCCGGTGGTATAATCACCCCAGCAACGGGGCATGGCCCGGTATGCGGTCGGCTCTCCCCTCGCGCTCCTTGCGCGGGAAAGGGGGTGAGGCGTATGAGGAAGAACGTACTTAAGTTTATCTTAACTTTAGTATTGGCCCTCGCCTTTATGGCGCTGTGGTCACGGTTCTTTCCCCTATACGCGTACTGACCGCTCGGTGGCCCCCGAACGGTCAGTAACAAAATTTTGACCAAGTAGTAGAGCCGACCGCAAAGGTCATGCTCCGTTGTAGGTATACTACGATTATAGTATACCCCATGGGGCCTTGCTTGTCAAGGCCCCATGGCCTTTTTTATAGAGGCGGAATTTGACAAGCTACCGCTCCGGTGGTATAATCAGATTAGCAACGGGGCATGGCCCGGTATGCGGTCGGCTCTCCCCTCGCGCTTCCCGCGCGGGAAAGGGGGTGAGGCGTATGAGAAAGAACGTACTTAAGGTTATTTTGACTTTAGTATTGGCCCTCGCCTTTATGGCGCTGTGGTCGTGGTTCTTTCCCCTATACGCAAGTTGACCGCTCGGTGGCGCCCGAACGGTCAACTTTAAAAATTGATTCGTGACTGAGCCGACCGCAAAGGTCATGCTCCGTTGTAGGTACATTATACCCCATGGGGCCTTGCTTGTCAAGGCCCCATGGCCCTTTTTATCTGATAGTCGCGCCGAGCTCCTTTTCAAGTGCCTCAAGGACGGACTTGACGGTGCTGTCGGCGTGGTCGTCGGTGAGGGTGCCCTCGTCGGAGCGCATGGTCAGGGAATAGGCGGTGGAGCGCTTTCCCTCCGGGACGCCCTTGCCCTCGTAAATGTCGAAAAGGCTCACGTTCTTGAGAAGCTTCCCTCCCGCCCGGCGGATACAACTCTCGATGGCCGCCACGGTGACGGAGCGATCCGCGATGATCGCCAGGTCCCGGCTGACAGACGGGTAACGGGGCAGGGGGACGTAGACGGGGTCCTCGCCCTTCATCTCGTAGAGGACATCGAAGTCAAGCTCCGCGGTGTAGACCTCGCAGTCGAAGCCGTAGTTCTTGGCCACCAGCGGGTTGATCTGGCCCAAAACTCCGGCGTCCTTGCCGCCGATAAGGAGCTTGGCGCAACGACCGGGGTGGTAGGAGGGGTTATCCGCGCAGGGAACAAACTCCACGTTCTCGGCGCGTATGTCGCGAAGGACCTCCTCCGCCACGCCCTTTATGGCGTAAAAGTCCATGCCCTCCCCGAAGGCGCCGAGGGTCAGGACCTTCTTCTCAACGGCAAGTCCCCGCTCCCCGCCGGGATAGTAGACCCGGCCCAGCTCGTAGAGCTTCACGTCCTTATTGCGGAAGTTGAAGTTCCGTGCCAAAATCTCCAGCATGGACGGCAGCGTCGTGGTGCGCATGATGGACGTGTCCTCCCCCAGCGGGTTTAATATCTTAAATGACTGGCGCCGGCCATCGTCCGCGGGCCAGAGTATCTTGTCGTAAGCCGTGGGAGATATGAAGGAGTAGGTGATTATCTCATCGTAGCCGCAGTCCCTTGCAAGCTCGCCCAGACGATTTTCCAGCTTCTGGGCCGCGGAGTAGCCGCCCTTGGTGGTCTGTCCGCGCATAAGCGTCACAGGTATCCGGTTGTAGCCGTAGAAACGGGCGACCTCCTCGGCAAGATCATTCATTCTGCGCACGTCGCCGCGCCATGACGGGACGGTGACCGTGTCGTCGCCGTCTATCTCAAAATCGAGCTCCCGGAGTATCCGGCGCATCTCGTCGGCGTCCACGTCCGTACCGAGAAGGGCATTTATCTTCTCCGGCTCCAAAGGCAGGCGGGCGGGCTCAGGCTTATCGGGGAACACGTCGATAACGCCGTCCACGACTTCGCCGCAGCCTAAAAGCTCCACCAGCTCGCAGGCGCGATTGACGGCGTTGATGGTGTTCATCACGTCAAGGCCCTTCTCAAACCGGCCGGAGGAGTCGGTGCGCATACCGAGAGCCGTGGCCGTCCGGCGGACGCTGGGGCCGTTGAAATTGGCCGACTCAAAGAGCACCATGGCGGTGTCGCCCACGATCTCGGAGTTCGCTCCGCCCATGACGCCCGCCACGCAGACGGGGCGGTTCTCGTCGCAGATGCACAGCATCTTCGTCGTCAGCGCCCTTGGGTTTCCGTCGAGGGTGGTTATGGTCTCGCCCTCTTTTGCCGTGCGGACGATTATGTGCTTGCCCTCAACGCAGCTGAAGTCGAAGGCGTGCATGGGCTGGCCGTACTCCAGCATCACGTAGTTTGTGATGTCCACGATATTTGATATGGGCCGCACGCCGGAGGCCCGAAGGCGCTGTCTCAGCCACAGGGGCGAGGGGGCGATCTTCACGTTCCTCACCATACGGGCGGTGTAGCGTGGGCATAGGGCCGGATCTGCTATGTCGATGGTGACGTAGTCCGAGGCCGCGCCGCCGGAGCCCTTCACCGCGGGGGTGTGGAGCGTAAGAGAGGAGCCGAAGGTCACCGCCGCCTCACGGGCAAGGCCGATAACGGAGAGACAGTCGGGCCGGTTGGGGGTTATCTCAAAGTCGATGACCGTGTCGTCAAGACCCAAAAGCGGCTTTATGTCGTCGCCGGGCTTGGGGCCCATGGCCATAAGGTCCGGATCGGTGTTCAGAATGAAAAGCCCGTCCACCACCGAGTGGGGCCAGTCGTTGTCCGTAAAGCCCAGCTCCTGATAGGAGCATAGCATACCGTTGGACATGACGCCGCGGAGCTTGCCCTTCTCAATCTTCTTCCCGCCGGGAAGTGTGGAGTGGTGCAGAGCCACGGGCACAAGGTCGCCCACCTTCTGATTCTGGGCCCCGGTGACTATCTGAATGGGCTCGTCTTTGCCGATGTCCACCTGACACACCCACATGTGGTCGGAATTTTCATGCCGGACCATCTCAACTATCTTACCGACGACCACGTTGGAGATCTCGTCGCCCGGTCTTTCAACGGTCTCCACCTTGGAGCCGGAGAGGGTCATAGCCTCGGCGAAATCCTTATCGTTCACCTTTTCGGTGTCCGTGAACTCACGGAGCCATTTGCGCGAAAGTAACATATCTCTCCACCTCCTCAGAACTGCTCCAAAAATCTTACGTCGTTTTCAAATATGAGACGTAGGTCGTCTATCTTGAACCGCCGCATGGCCAGCCTCTCAAGGCCGAAGCCGAAGGCCCAGCCGGACCAGACGTTGGGGTCGATGCCGGCCATCTCCAGAACGTGGGGGTGGATCATTCCCGCGCCCAAAAGCTCTATCCAGCCCTCGCCCTTGCAGGTGGGACAGCCCACGCCGCCGCATTTGTGGCACTGTACGTCCATCTCACAGCTGGGCTCCGTGAAGGGGAAGTGGTGGGGGCGGAAGCGTGTCTTTGTGCCCTCGCCGTAAAGCTGCTGGACGGCGGTATTGAGGGTCCCCTTCAAATCCGCCATGGTGACGCCCTTATCTATGACCATGCCCTCCACCTGGTGGAACATGGGCGAGTGGGTGGCGTCCACCTCGTCCTTGCGGTAGACGCGCCCCGGAGCGATTATACGTATGGGCAACTCCATGGAGTCCATGGCCCGGACCTGCATGGGGCTCGTCTGGGAGCGGAGCATGACGCGGCTCTGCTCGTCAAAATAGAAGGTGTCGGACCAGTCCCGGCTGGGGTGGCCCTCGTCGGCGTTGAGCCTGTCGAAGTTGAGCTCCGCAAGCTCCACCTCCGGCCCGTCAAGGACGGTGAAGCCCATGCCGATGAATATCTCCTTCATCTCGTCAAGAGCTATATACATGGGGTGCCGGTGGCCCATCTTGGGGGCCTTGCCGGGGACGGTCACGTCGAGGGCCTCGGCACGAAGGCGAAGGTCAAGGGCCTTCTCCTCCATCTCCCGCTTCGCCGCGGTGAGCTTCTCCTCTATGACCGCCCGGACCTCGTTGGCCAGCTGGCCCATCTTCGGCCGCTCCTCGGCGGGCAGTCCGCCCATCTGCTTCAAAATGGCCGTGATCTCGCCCTTTTTGCCAAGGTACTTCACCCTGAGCTCCTCAAGCTCCGCGGAGCTTGAGGCCTCATTGAGCTTCGCCATTGCCTCCTCCCGGATACGCGCAAGTTGTTCTCTCATTTTATCACTCCATTGTAAAAGGTTTTACATTGTTTATACGATATACATTATATATAAACATACATTTATAAATATTTAGCCATAAATATAAAGGTATATTTATAGATCCACAAAAAAATCCCCCCCGTCCCCATGGGACGGAAGGAGCTTCCGCGGTACCACCCAAGTTCGCGTAAAACGCGCGCTTTTGCGCCCTTAACGCGGGCCCACGCCGGGGATTGGCCGGAGCTCCGGGGCGAACCGTGCGGACTTTTCGCCGGGGCGCTTCCAGCCTTTGGCAACCCCTCTCTGATGGCGCGGTCTCCGCAATTTTCCCCTTCAACGCCGTAACGACACATAGTCTACCACACACCGGCGCTCTTTTCAAGGATTTTTTGCGCGAAAATACATATATTTTACGCTTCCGATTGACATATGCGGACAAGAAAATTATAATTATTGACAACAGATCATATAGGGAGGTCAAAAACATGAAAAAGCTCATACCTTTGTTGCTTGCCGCCGTTCTGGTCCTGTCCTGCGCCGCCTGCGCTGACGGGGGGTCCGAGGGCCCTGAGCCGGGCACGCCGCTGGCCAACTTCTACGACGCCGTCATGGCCGCCCAGCCGGCCGACGCCGAGGCCGTGGTGCTGTTCCCGGAGCAGGATCCGGGCCTCATTGGCAACTTCTACCCCGGACTTCTGGATCTGGACCTTAACCAGTCCGCCGCCTACTTCCCCCCTATCGTCACCCACCCCTGCGAGCTTGTGATGGTGGAGGTGAAAAACTCCGGCGACATTCAGAAGGTCAGGGACATATTCAACGCCCGGATCGAGACGGGCTCCGACAACGCCGCCTACCCTGAGTCCTCCATCGGCTGGGCCTCCCGCGCCCAGATACAGCAGGCCGGTAATTTTGTGGCCATGATAGTCCTCCCTGAGGGCAACGTCATTCCCGACAACATCTTCACAGCCCCCTGAACCGCCAATAATCAGCGCGCCCCTGTCCGTCATCACGGGCAGGGGCGTCGGTTTTCACAGATGTGACTTTATCTTCTCGATCATCTCGGCGTATTCCTCGTCGGTCAAAAACTTCTCGCCGGGATTCATGGCGAAGACGCCGCCCCACTCGTAGCCGTCCTTATACTTCGGCACTAAGTGAATGTGGAGGTGGCAGCCGGTGTCGCCGTAAGCGCCGTAGTTGAGCTTATCCGGGTGGAAGGCCGCGTGGATAGCCTTGGCCGCCCGGTCCACGTCGGCAAAGAAGGCGTCGCGCTCCTCGTCGGAGATGTTGACTATCTCGCTTACGTGGTCCTTGTAGGCCACGATGCACCTGCCGGGGTGGGACTGCTCCTTGAAAAGTATGAGCTGGGAAACGTTGAGGTCGCAGATCTTGATGCCGAAGGCCGCCAGGGGCGCTCCGCCCACACAGTAGCCGCAGTTGGGGTCCTTCATTTTGTAAAACTCCCTTCAGTTTTTATTTTCACCCGCTGTGGGGTCGTTCGTCCCGCTCTCCGGGGCGTCCGGGTCCGTGCCGAGGATCGCCGCCACGGCCTCCTCCAATGTGGCGTCGGGCCTTACTGTCACCTCAGGGCCGAAGCGGTCAAATCGCGCGTCCGCCCCGTCCTGCTCAAAGCCCCTCTCAGGCTCCTCCACCGTGTCCGCCTCCGGGTTTATGGCCGGCACAGCCTCCGGCCTTTCGCGAGCAGTGACCTTGCCGAGCCTTGTGACCACCGTTATCTCGTGGCCGCAGGCCGGACAGTGACAGCTTCTCTTAAGGCCCCGTACAAGGTCCCCCAGCTCCACGAAGCTTTTGCACCAGGGACACCTCAAGCGCCAGAGCCCCCAGACGAGATAGGCGAGGATAGCGACGCCGGCCACGATGAACCACTGCCAGCGAAAAACTCCCGCCACAAGGCTTACGGCAAACAGGAATATGAATATGTACTGCAAAAGCACATCGGCTATCCTGATGACTCTCAAGTCCTCTCCTCCCATCTTTCCGGTCTCACCCCTATTTTAATATCACAGCCCCGGCAAGTCAACAAATTTTTCACTTATATTCGCTCCGGCTTTTTTGCAAATTTACTATTCCGTTTGGCGGCTTTTTGATTTATACTGATGTAAATAATATAGGAAGGCCATATTATGGAAGAAAAAAAGCCCGTTATTCGCCTCGCCGTCCCTGAGGACGCCGGCGAGCTTTTGGAGATTTACGCCCCGTACGTCCTGAATACCACCGTGACCTTTGAGTATGAGGTCCCCACCGTTGAGGAGTTTTCCGGCAGGATCCGCAAAACTCTTGAAAAATACCCGTACCTTGTGGCCCAGCTCGACGGGCGGATAGTGGGCTACGCCTACGCCGGGGCCTTCAGGTCTCGCGCGGCCTACATCTGGTCGGCCGAGGTCAGCGTCTACGTCCGTGACGGCTACCACCGGCTCGGCATCGGGCGGCTGCTGTACGGTGAGCTTGAGCGCCTTCTCCGGTACCAGAACATAGCCAGTATGCAGGCCTGCATCTCCCACCCCAACCGGGAGAGCATAAAATTCCACACGAGCCTGGACTTTGAGCGCGTGGCCCGTTTTTCAAAGTGCGCCTTCAAGCTTGGCCGTTGGGTGGACGTGGTCTGGATGCAGAAGGTCCTCCACGAGACAAGCGACCCCCCCGCCCCCTTTATCCCCTTCCCCGAAATAAAAGCCCAATAACCAGCGGACGCCCAGCGTCCGCGTTTTTTTGCGCCTCACCCCCCAATTTTTCGGAAAATCCCTCCCAATCCCCCGTCCCCGCCGCGCGGACACCCCCTTTTTGGAAAAGGGGGTAGGGGGATTAGAGCCCCGTCCCGCACGCAGGCGACAATGCCAATCGCGGCGTAGCCGCAACCTCATTCCCCCGGCTCCCCGTTTCAATGGGGAGCTGTCACCGCAGTGACTGAGGGGTCCCGCGTGGCACGCACCAATTTCTCAGAGCACCCCCCGCGTGCTCCCCGCCCAAAGCCCCTCCCCTTGGGAGGGGTGGCCGCGCGCAGCGCCGGCCGGGGTGGGCCGAATACACACAAAATTTACAGTAGTTTAGAAATTTTTTAGAATTTCGTGTTATACTTTGAGTTAAACCTGTTTTACGCGAAAGGGGTGGGCGGTTTGGAAAAGACGGTGCTCATAATAGACGACGAGCGGGACCTTGCCGTTATGCTCAGGCGCTATTTCGAGCTCAACGGCTACCGGGTGAGCATAGCCGGGAGCGGCCTTGAGGGCATAGAGAAGGCCGGACACCAGCCGGACATAATACTTCTTGACGTGAATCTCCCGGACATCGACGGCATGGAGGTCTGCCGGAGGATACGGGACTTCGTGGCCTGTCCCATACTCTTTTTGACAGCCCGCGTGGAGGACCGGGACAAGCTTCTTGGCTTCGCCTCCGGCGGCGACGACTACATCGTCAAGCCCTTCTCCTTGGACGAGCTGGGCGCGAGAGTTGACGCCCACCTTCGGCGGGAGGCCCGCCGTGAGCAGACGCCCCGGAGGACCATGTTCGACGACAACCTCGTCATCGACTACACCAGCCGCAAGGTGACCTTCAAGGGCGTTGAGATACCCCTAAAGCCCAAGGAGTTTGAGATAATCGAGCTTCTGTCCACCTATCCCGGACAGCTTTTCAGCAAGGAGCGTATATTCGAGAGCATCTGGGACCCGGACAGCAACACGGACGTGGGTGTCATAATGGAGCACATAAGCCGCATACGCTCAAAATTCCAAGGGGCGGGCTGTAAGAGCTACATTCAGACGGTCTGGGGGAGCGGATACAGATGGGTAAAATAAAAAAATGGTATAGGTCCATACCTCTCTGGCTGGCCTTCTTCCTCTTTGCGCTGGCGGGGCTGGCTGCGTCCGCGTTTTTCGCCAACCGCGTCACGGGGTCAAAATATTTCGAGCTCGTAAGGCTCCGGGAAAACGCCGTGGTGGCGGGTAAGATCACGGATCTTCAGACCGGCACCGGCTATTTAAAGGCCGAACCTGATGGCGAAGCCTTCCCCGACCCCACCTCCGAGCCCACCGAGGTCAAGATCTTCAGCTCCGACACCGTGACCGTCTCGGAGACCGGCGGCAGCTATTATCAGTACTGGACCGACATCGGCACCGTCCTTCCCCCGGAGGTGAAGGTGGAATACTCCTACACCATGACCGAGGCCAAGCTCGCGCCCTTTCTCATATACGCCGCGGGGCTTTTGCTGGCGGCACTCCTCTTCTGGTTCACAAAGCTGAGGCGGCCCCTTATGATGCTGGAGGACGCCTCGGAAAAGATAGCCGAAAACGAGCTTGACTTCACCCTTGACTACGAGGGCCGTGACGAGATAGCGAAGCTCTGCGCGGCCTTTGAGCGTATGCGCGGGGCGCTGGAGGAAAATAACAGCCGTATGCTGCGCATGATAGACGAACAGCACAAGCTAAACGACGCCTACACCCACGATCTGCGCACGCCCATAGCCGTGCTGAAGGGCTACACGGACCTTTTGGAGAAGTACATGCCCACCGGTAAGATCTCCGGCGAGGAGGCCCTCGACACCCTGCGCACCATGTCCTGTCAGGTGGCGCGGCTTGAAAAATTCGCGGGCTCCATGAACACCGCCCAGAAGCTCTCGGACGTGGATATAAACCGGGAGAGCGTGAAAATGGAGGACCTTGCGGAGCGCCTAAGGGAGACGGCCCGCGTCATGTCCGAGGGCGGCCCCGTGAGCGTCACCGTCACCGCCCTCCCCTGCTCTTTTGACCTCAACGCGGACACATCGGCGGTGGGGCAGGTGTTCGATAACCTCATCGGCAACGCCCTGCGCTTTGCCCGCTCTGAGGTGGCGGTCACATTGAGCGCCGAAAACGGCATATTGACCCTCCGCGTCACCGACGACGGCCCCGGCTTTACGGACAAGGAGCTCATCTCCGCCGTAAACCCCTATTACAGCGGCGGCGGCACTGACGGCCGGACCCACTTCGGCTTGGGGCTCTATATCTGCCGCACCCTCTGCGAAAAGCACGGCGGGAGGCTCACCGTGGCCAATCAGAGCTCCGGCGGCGGGGACCTGACGGCGGAATTTATGATGGGAGAGCAAAAATTTAAATAAAAATACACATATAATTGAGAAAAAATGCAGAATTACCGCTTATCATGGGTCGCGTGGGCGCAAGCCCGCGCGATTCTTCTTTTTTTGGAGGAAGCTATGAAAAGAAAATTATCAGCCGCAATTATAGCGGCGGCCCTCGCCATCTCCACTGTCAGCTGCGGCGGGAAAACCGGCCTTCCCACCTCCCAGACAGCCGGCCGGGACTTTCAGAAGAACATGCACCAATCCCTCGCCTCTCAGCTCCGTACCGTCTGCGAGACCGACGGCGGCTTTTACTTCATGGGGGGACGCCATTGGCAGGCCTACTATCTTGACAAGGCCACGAAGCGGGCCATACTCCTGTGCGGAAAGCCCGAATGCTCCCACGAGGACGACACCTGCGACGCGGAGCTCAGCGCCCAAACGCTGTGGTTTTACGACGGGCGGCTGTATTTTACCAACGCAAACAGCGTGGAGGAGAACGGAAAATACGTGGACTACGGCAACCGGGTGTACAGCGTCGCCCCGGACGGGACGGGCCGGAAGGTGGCCCAGTCTCTGGAGTTTGAGCCCAACGGGGATAAGGCCAACGCCGCCAGCCCCATTCTCCACCGCGGGACGGTGTACTTCTCCTACAACGGCGACCTCTACGCCATGCCCCTCGGCGGGGACATCGAGGACGCGGAGAAGATATGGGGACAGGAGCTGCCGGAGGTGGAGACCGATCAATACGGTATCCCGGTCCTTGGGGCCCACTACTTAAGCTACGACCTCTGGGCCGACGGGGACAGCCTCTACTTCATGACGGACCTGAAGCTCACAGACGGGACATACAAGGCCGCCCTCTTTTCCCTGAACACCGATACCCATGAGGCAACTCAACTCTGGAAAACGCCGGATACGGAGGAGGTGGGCGACTGGGACTCCGCCGGGGTCTCCCCCACCCAGTGGTATGTAATGGACGGCGTGCTCTACTTCTACCTCTCCGGCAACGGCCTTTGGCGGACCGACCTCTCAAACGGCGAAACGGAGAAGCTTGCGGACACCGTGGACGCCGCCCCTCACGGCACCGCCATATTCTCAGACGACTACCTGTGCGTGCTGAACGACGGGCTGGACAGCCATGAGCTTTTCAGCTACTCCGACTCCACCGGCCACACCGGAGGTGATACACTCTACATCTACGGCCTTGACGGCGAGCTCAAAGCGGAGCTTGACTTAAAGTCCCTCTACGGCGAGCTCGACCCCTTAAACCACATTCAGCTGGCCTTCTGCTCCGGCGACGAGGTCTACTTCCTTGCCGATGCCACACGACAGGGCGGACTTGGGGAGAGCACTCAAGTCGGCGACGTGATGGGCAGCGCCATGAAGCAGTACCGAAAGTACGTCCTCTACTCCGCCACCATCTCCACCGGCGAAATAACCCAGATCGACGTCTGGGAGTGGTAAAGGGGTGGACACTATGAGCAAACGACTTATCGCCGCGATTTTATCCCTCCTCCTCACCCTCTCCCTCGCCGCCTGCCAAAAGGGCGGCGGAAAGGTGAACATTCCCACTACAATGACTGGCACCGAGGATTTTCAGAAAAGCCTGCATCAATCTGACGAGATGAGCTTTGTAGAGACGGACACGGGCTATTATGTTGTTTACGGATTGCTCTATTATATTGAAAAGGCAACTATGAAAGTCACTATTCTATGCGCCAAGCCTGATTGCGACCACACCGACCCTGAGATCTGTAACGCCATTACCCTTGCCGATTACCTCCTATCGGGTGGGGACAAGATCTATTACGTAAATACGGTTTTTTCAAACGGTGAGAGTGAAAAACTGATCCAGTCTGTGAAACCTGACGCCACGGATCGGGAAACCGTACAGGAGCTGATGTTTAACGAAGCCTCCAACTCCCAGTCCTCCTATGACCAAGCTATCTACCACCGAGGGTATGTCTACTATGTCAGCGATGATATTCTCTATCGCGTGGCACTCGGAGGAGAGAAGAACTCGGCGGAGGAGATCTGGAGCCCGGAGAACGCCGGTTCGGCACAGTCCCACGGCGGACAGATAGATATTGACCCCAACGGGATACACTACACACTCTGGGCTGATGGTGATAACCTTTACTTTATGGCAAATGTTCAGACCTCCGACGGTACATACAAAGACGTGCTTTTCCAGTGCGGGCTGGACGGTTCAGACGTAAAACAGGTCTGGGTCACGCCCGGTGCTGACCAAGTCGGCGAGTGGGAGGAAACCGGCGTCTCCGTATCTCAGTGGTACATCACGAACGGTTACATATATTTCTACCTCTCCGGCGGCGATATGTGGCGGACGGAGCTTTCCACCGGCAAGACCGAGAAGCTGGCCGATACCCACGAGCAGACGCAGTACGGCAGCGCCATATTCTCGGACGACTATATGTGCCTCCTGAACGACTACCCCATAGCATTTTACGGGGACCCGACGCCGGTGCCCGGCGGCATGTTCCGCTCCTACGGCGACACTATTTTCGTCTACGGGCTGGACGGAAGTCTCGTCAAAGAAATTTCCCTCAAGAACCTCTATGACGATCCAAACGCAATGGCCGAAATGCACCTGCTCTGCTGTACTGGGACTGACATCTTCTTCCTAACCACCGGCCGGACCCCAGTCAGCGGTTCCGGTATGGTCAGCGCCACCGCCAAGCAGGGCGACATCAACCTCTGCCACGCCGACATTGAGACCGGCGAAGCGGAAGTGATATATAATCTGAGGAAAGGACAATAACGAAATGAAAGCCTTAAAAAGACCCCTTGCCGCCTTCCTCGCGGCGCTGATGGCCCTCTCTCTCGCCGCCTGCGGCGGGGGAAAGCTTGACATTCCCGCGTCCCAAGGCGGGAGCGGGGATTTTCAGAAGAACATGCACCAGCTTGAGAAGGACCTCATCGGCATATCCTACATTACCGAGACGGACACCGGGTTTTACTTTGAGAGGACGCTTCTTTACTATCTTGACAAGGAGAAGAAACAGGTCACCGCGGTGTGCGCAAAGCCCGACTGCGACCACACGACCGCCGACTGCAACGCAAGGATCGGCCCCAACAACCTTTGGGCCATGGAGGACAAGATATACTTCATAAAAGACGACTACCAGATGGTGAACGGCCGGGACGTAAATAACGGGCGGCGTGTGTTCTCCGTAAACCTTGACGCCACGGGCCTTAAGCGGGTGCAGGACTTGGAATTTGAGCCCGACGGCGACAGGTCCATAACCCGGAGCGACCCCATTTACCACCGGGGGTATGTGTATTTCATATATAACTATATCCTCTACGCCTCTCCCCTTGGGGCGGACATCGAGAAAGCGAAGGTCGTCTACGATCCGGGTATTCCGGTGGAGGCGCAAAGCGGCGGGCTTGTTCAGATGACGGGCAACGAGCCCCGGTACACGCTCTGGGGCGACGGGGACCACATGTACTTCATGGTGAACGCCCAGCAGTCGGACGGTACATACCGGTATACCATGTTCTCCTACGACCCGGAGGAGAATGAGACAGAGAAGATCTGGGTAGTCCCCACCGCCGACGAGGTAGGCCACTGGGGGTATGAGCGATATGGCATGGTGGACCAGTGGTATCTCACCGGTAAATCGGTCTACTTCTTCCTCTCCGCCAACGGCATGTGGCGGTACGATCTGGATAGCGGCAAATACGAAAAGCTGGCTGACACCACGGACAAGACTATGTACGGCAAGACCGTATTCTCCGACGACTACATGCTCCTTTTAAATGACGACCCTGAGACAAGCGGCGGCACGTACACCGATGACAGCGCCCTCTACGTCTACGGTCTTGACGGCACATTTGTAAAGGAGCTGTCCCTCAAGGGCGTCGGCGGCGGCAACGCGGTCTTAGGGATAAAGCTCCTCTTTAACTCCGGCGATCTCGTCGCCTTCGTGGCCGACGCCGGGACAATGTCGGAGGGAGAGAGCGGCTCCTTGGGCGGCGGCGTGAGCTTTTCCTCCACGAGCAAGAACACCCACGACATGCTGTACCTTCTGGACATGGAGACGGGGGAGCTCACGTTCCTGACCGAGTTTTACGGCTGAGGTGTCAGATATGAAGCTTGAACTTATCGACCTTACAAAGAAATACGGCAGCTTCACGGCCCTTGACCGGGTGAACATCACCTTCACCGAGGGCATCTACGGCATTTTGGGGGCCAACGGCGCGGGAAAAAGCACCATGATGAACCTGCTCACCGACAACATCTCCCGGACGGAGGGACAGATCCTCTTTGACGGAACGGACATTTTGAAGCTGGGCCGGGACTTCCGGCGGGTCCTCGGCTACATGCCCCAACAGCAGGGCTACTACGAGCACATGACGGCCCAGACGTTCCTCTACTATATGGCCGACCTGAAGGCCATACCGAAGCGTGAGGCCAGAGTGGAGATAGACAGGCTTTTGGAAATTACAAATCTCTCCGATGCCCGCCACAAGAAGCTGGGCGGCTTCTCAGGCGGCATGAAGCAGCGTGTACTGCTGGCTCAGGCGCTACTGGGCGACCCCAAGGTGGTCATCTTGGACGAGCCCACGGCGGGGCTGGACCCAAAGGAGCGCATACGCATACGCAGCTTCATCGCCGGCCTCTCCCGTGAGCGTATAATCCTCCTTGCCACCCACATCGTCAGCGACATCGAGTCCATTTCCGACGAGATCTTGATGATGAAGCGCGGACGCGTGGTAGGGCTCGACAGGCCCGACAGGCTCATCGAGCACGTGGCTCAGGAGGTCCGGGAGAGCGTTGTGCCGGGACATTTCAGCCTTGAGGACGTGTACCTCTACTATCTGGGGGAGTGAGCCATGAGAGAATTGGGACGTATATTATCCCGGCGGCGGCTGGCTCTTGGCCTTGTGGCGATACTGCTCCTCAACGGCCTTCTTTTCGTGAGGGAACAGCGGAAAAGAGACTTCGGCCTCGACCTCACCCTGCCAAGCACCGGCGGGATCGTGTACTTCGACGGCACATTCGAGGTCACGCAGGAGCCGGTGGACGCGCGGGCGGCGCTCCGGCGGTATTCCGAGTGGCTGGACCGGGCGCGGGCCATGCCCCTTGCCGACGCCGTACCGTTTTTAAATGACGAGAAAACAGCGATCTCAGGAAGGCTCGCCGGGGACGACGGCAGCGAAAACGACAGGCTTGACTTCGTCGCCGTGAACAATATCCTATCCAAGACCGATTACCTCACCGGCTACGGCGACTGGCTCGCGAGTATCCAAAAGAACAAGGAAAACCTTCTGACCTTCTCCCTTTTCAACGACCCCAACAGCTTCTCAGGCCGGAACATCATAAAAACGGCGGAGGAATTTGAAAAGCTCCAAAATGTTGAGCTTGAGCTTGGAGCGGACGGGGCGGTGGAGGCCTTTATGACCTTCAAGCTCACGGATTACTTCCTGCTTCTGACGCTCCTTATTGTGGCCCTGTCGTTTCTTGACGAGCGAAAAGCGGGTCTCTGGGCCGTCGTCCACGCCTCCCCCCGCGGCCGCGTGACGTTATCCGCGCGAAGGGCCCTTATTTTGCTGGGCGCGTCAGTCATCGCCGTTACTCTGCTCTACGGCACGGACCTTGCGCTGGGCTTTTACATATACGGCGGGGCGGAGGACCTTGACAGGGCCGTACAGTCCGTGGAGACGTTGGGCAAGCTCACGTCCCTCACCACTGTCGGCGGGTTTCTTCTCCGCTATTTCCTGCTGCGCGTCGCCGCCGCCTTTTTGGTGAGCCTCCTTCTCTGGCTCATGCTGACGGCCGTCAACAACGTAAAATATACCGTCATCGTGGCGGCCACGGCGCTGGCGGCGGAGTACGGCCTTTACGCCTTTTTGCCCGTTCAGAGCGCCTTCAACCTGCTCAAATATTTTAACCTTTTCACCTACATAAGCCTGTCCGACCTCTATACAAACTACCTCAATATCGACGTTTTCGGCTACCCGCTGGGGATACGAAGCGTCTCCCAGCTCGCCCTCCCGCCGCTGTGCGCCGTTCTGACCTGCGTGTGCGTATACGTGAACAGCCGGAAAAAGCCCGCCGCGGGCCGGGACCTCTTAGGCCGCGCGGCCTATAAGCTCAACAGCCTGACGGACAGATTTCTTCGGCGACTGCACCTTTTCGGCATGGAGCTCCACAAGACGCTGTGGCTCCAAAAGGGCGTGGTCATACTGGCGCTTTTAGTCTACGTGGTCTCCGGCCTCTCCTACACGGTCAGCGTGTCCGTAAAAAGCATGGCGGAGCAGGCGGCAAAGCAATACACCGCGGAATTTGCCGGTCCCATCACGGAGGACACCCTTCGGCGCATCGAGGCCGAACAGCGGAAGCTTGACGATATAAAAAACGCCTTTGAGGACGCGAAAGCCGCCTTTGACAGCGGCCTTATCGAGTACCCGGAGCTCGACAAATACTCCCGCGACGCCTCCTCCGCTCAGGTAAAGTCCGAGGGCCTTGACACGGTCCGCGCCCGCGTTGAGGAACTCCGGGAAAAAGGCGAGGCCGAGGGCTTCGCCCCTTGGCTCATCGACGAGACGCCCTTTGAGAGCGTCTACGGCCCGGCGGCGGAGCTTAATCAGCAAAAGGCGGCCCTCGCGGCGGTGCTGGCTCTCACTCTCCTGCTGGCCGGGTGCCTCACCTACGAGCGCCAATCCGGCATGACCTGCCTTTTGTCCTCCACCGTCCGTGGCCGCGGGGCCCTCACCCTCAGAAAGCTCATGCTTGTCCTGTCAATGACCGTTCCTGTCTGGGCCCTTGTCTACGGCGCTGAGGTCTACGCGCTGTTTACGAAATACGACATGACCGCCCTCCCGGCCCCAGCCAAAAATATCTCCATGCTGTCCCAATTTCCCCTGAACTGCTCCGTGGCCGGGTGGCTAACCCTCCTCTACGTCTTTCGCCTGCTCATGCTCCTTTGCGTCGGAGTGATCGTGCTTTTCATCTCCGGCCTCTGCCGGCGGCCTGAGCGCGCCTGCGTCGCCGCCTGCGCCGTGGCGGTCCTGCCGTCCGCGCTGTACGCCTACGTCGGCGTCCCCGCCCTCCGCCCCCTGTCCGTCATTCTCCCCATAGAGACCATGCCCCTCCTGACCCCCTCCTCCGCCTCCCTCACCCCCCTCCTCCCCTGGCTCTCCACCTACCTCCCCGCCTCCCTCCTATCCGCCCTCTCCCTCTTTTCGCGCAGAAGGAGGATATAAAAGTTTGCGCCCCCGGCGCTTATTTAAAAAGGGAGGGTTTAGAACCCTCCCCTACGCCAATTATTGAAAAATCCCCCAACCACCCCACCGCACCTCACCCCCTTTTTGGAAAAGGGGGCAGGGGGATTAGAGTCCCCGTCCCGCCCGCGGGCGAAACCCTTGGCTCCTCCTCGTAGGAGGAGCTGTCGCCCGCAGGCGACTGAGGAAGCGAGGCCCTCGTATCAGCACAATCTTTTTTTCGTAGATGCCAGCAAACCCTTCACCCTCGCTTCCCCCCTACCCCCCTCCTACGAGGAGGGGGCTCTTTATATTGTTGCGCCTCCGGCGCTTATTTAAAAAGGGAGGGTTTAGAACCCTCCCCTACGCCATTTATTGGTAATTTCTCATTCACCCCGTAGGGGCGGGTTCCAAACCCGCCCTCTCCCCCGTCCCCCCGTCTCTCGTCCCCTCGTCCCCGCCGCGCGGACACCTCAGCCTTCCCCGCGGGGCGGGGAAGGTGGCCCCGCAGGGCCAGATGAGGTGGGAGGCTATCAAATTTTGCCGCACCCCCACCAGAACGCCACCCCCTTTTTGGAAAAGGCTGCGCCCGCAGGCGCGTTTCGGAGCGCAACCGCCCCGAAGGGGCGGCTCTTAGCGCGGAGATGGGCAGGGGGATTAGAGCCCCCGTCCCGCCCGCAGGCGACAATTCCAATCGCGGCCCTCCGGGCCGCAACCTCATTCCCCCGGCTCC
>CANREY010000036.1 GCA_947629755.1 uncultured Oscillospiraceae bacterium
GCCTTTTTGGCGTCGGCGGGGGTGTCGGCGTTGGTGCGGACCTTGAGCTTGCGGTACTTGTCGGCCCAGCCCATGATACGTCCGAAGTAGCCGGAGATGGTGGCGTCAACGGTGGGAATGATGCCGTCGTAGATGTTGCCGGTGGAGCCGTCGATGGAGATGCAATCGCCCTCGTGATAGGTCTTACCGGCCAGAGTGAACTTCTTATTGGCCTCGTCCATGTTTATCTCGCCGCAGCCGGAGACGCAGCACTTGCCCATGCCGCGGGCCACAACGGCCGCGTGGGAGGTCATGCCGCCGCGGACGGTCAGGATACCCTGGGCGGCCTTCATGCCCTCGATGTCCTCAGGGGAGGTCTCAAGGCGGACAAGGACCACCTTCTCGCCTCTGGACTTCCACTCCTTGGCGTCCTCGGCGGTGAACACCACCTTGCCGCAGGCCGCGCCGGGGGAGGCGCCAAGACCCTTGCCGATGGCCTCAGCCTTCTTGAGGGCGGCGGCGTCAAACTGGGGGTGGAGCAGGGTGTCGAGGTTACGGGGATCGATCATGGCGACGGCCTTCTTCTCGTCGATCATGCCCTCGTCCACTAAATCGCAGGCGATCTTGAGAGCGGCGGGCGCGGTGCGCTTGCCGTTGCGGCACTGGAGCATGTAGAGCTTGCCGTTCTCAACGGTGAACTCCATGTCCTGCATGTCGCGGTAGTGCTCCTCAAGGATATTGCAGACCTTGACGAACTGGGCATATGCCTCAGGGAACTTCTCCTCCATCTGGGCAATGGGCATGGGGGTGCGGACACCGGCCACCACGTCCTCGCCCTGGGCGTTGGTGAGGAACTCGCCCATGAGCTTCTTCTCGCCGGTGGCGGGGTCACGGGTGAAGGCCACGCCGGTACCGGAGTTGTCGTTGAGGTTGCCGAACACCATGGGCATGACGTTGACGGCGGTGCCCCAGGAGTAAGGAATATCGTTATCGCGGCGATACACGTTGGCGCGGGGGTTGTCCCAGCTGCGGAACACGGCGCGGATAGCTTCATAAAGCTGTACCTGCGGGTCGGAGGGGAAGTCCTGACCCAGCTGCTTTTTGTACTCGGCCTTGAACTCAGTGGCCAGCTCCTTGAGGTCGGCGGCGGTGAGCTCCACGTCGAACTTCACGCCCTTGCGCTCCTTCATCTGGTCGATGAGCTGCTCGAAATACTTCTTGCCAACCTCCATGACCACGTCGGAGAACATCTGGATAAAGCGGCGATAGGAGTCGTAGACAAAGCGCTCAAACTTGGGATCGGGGTTGCCGGCGATCATGGCGGCCACCACGTCGTCGTTGAGGCCCAGATTCAGAATGGTGTCCATCATGCCGGGCATGGAGGCGCGGGCGCCGGAGCGGACGGAGACGAGAAGGGGGTTTTTGAGGTCGCCGAACTTCTTGCCGTTCATCTCCTCCATCTTCTTGACGTACTGGTTGACCTCGGCCATTATCTCGTCGTTGATGGTGCGGCCGTCCTCGTAATACTGGGTGCAGGCCTCGGTGGTGATGGTGAAGCCCTGGGGTACGGGGAGGCCGATGTTGGTCATCTCGGCAAGGTTAGCGCCCTTGCCGCCCAAGAGCTCCCGCATATTCGCGTTGCCCTCGGAGAACAGATAGACATACTTTTTTGCCATTTGTGTATCCTTCCTCATAAAAAATTTTTGTTTTTTATTTCTCGAAAAAAACCGCTAATTATTATATCAGCAAGGGGAGCATTTTTCAAGCGTTACGCAGGAAAAATTTCAATAAATCGTGTGATTTTGGGGTGTTTTCGGGTGGGTTTCGGGTAATTTCGGGGGAGGTCTTGGGTAAGTCTTGGATATGTCTTGGGTAGGTTTCGGGTAAGTCTTGGGGAGGTTTTGGGCAGGTTTCGGGAGGTGAAAATAAAAAAGTACCGCCGGGGGCGGTACTGGGTGGGAAATATTGGGTTACATAAGTATTAAATGGTGGGTTTTGGAATTATAGGTTTGGGGGGAGGTAGGGGCGGGGGCCGTCGAGGATAGGGAGGGTGAGGTCGAATCGGGCTCCGCCCTCAGGGAGGTTTTTGGCGGTGAGGTCGCCGTGGTGGGCGCGGGCCACGTCGCGGGCCATGGGGAGGCCCACGCCGTAACCGGCCCCGGCGTTATTGCCCCGGCGGAAGCGCTCAAAGAGGACGGGAAAATCGCCGTCGGCGATACCGGGGCCCCGGTCGGACACGGCGACGCTTAAGTATGTCCCGCAGTCGGTGAGGCTGACGGTGACGGCTCCGCCGGGCGTTGAGTGCTCAACGGCGTTTTTTATGAGGTTCTCAAGGGCCTTCCCAAGACCGGGCGTGAGAGTAAAGATGTCAATTATCGGTTGCGCTTATGTAAGCTTCGCTTGTCATTTCCAATTTTTGTTGCCAACCTTAACGTATAGCGGGGTGAAAGGCGCGATTTTTTTCAAATATCCACAATAAATATATTTACAATTTTGTTTTAAAATGGTATTATATTTTTGTAAAAATCACAAAAACAGATTATATTATCCACGCGCTGTTTAGTCAATTTGCGCCCCGGACGGGGCGTGAAAAATAAAAAGGAGGTAGTCTAAAATGTTAAAGTTAAAAAGGTATTTGCGGTATTAATTACCCTGGCCGTGATCGCGTCGGTTGTTGCTTCGATGGCGTATGCCACAAGCGGCGATGGCCTCGTTCAATTTAAATTAATAATTGGAAGCTCTAACTCGTACAGCTATACTGAACCTATAAAACAGGATCCTGATAATCCTGTCAAATTTTTCCCAATGGATAGCACTTCGACCGACACTTTCGTTTACGTCAACGCAAAATTCACAGCCACAGATAGTGACAAAAGCTCTGGCGGAGACAACGTGACCGCAAACGAGAACGGCGTATTAGTCCCGTATCTGCCATGTCAGGTCGGATACGTATACAAATTCGAGCTTATAAAAAATTATTATAAAAATGTATATCTCGGCATAGCCAGCGATTACAATGACCCGTACGGTTATGAAGTCAGCGGGATTTGGGGATATGGCTCGGTTTAAGGCTTACGGGTCAGAACGGTCGCCGGTAGAGGCGCGGAGTGACAGGATGGGAGTTATTTTATGAAAAAACTCAGCAAATATCTGAGCGTCGTGTTTCTGGCGGCTTTTGTTGTGGCGCTGGCGGTGACGCTATGGCCGAAGGCTGAGGAGGGACAGGGAGAGACGACGGAGCCGTCCGACACAGTGACGCCTGATTCTAACGAGCTCACTATTGAGGACGCGGTCTCCCTGGCGGGCTTGGAGCTCGTGGGGTCCCTGGACCCGGAGCACGGCGAGCCCTACACATACATACTGGACGCGGATAGCAGTCTGTTTATCAAGGAGGGAGAGCTCGCCTTCACCGTGACCGGGGCGAAGGTCGTCACAAACATACACGATATGCCGGAGGGCATATTGGATAACGAGAACACCTTCGTATCCGTTGGCGGAAAGGATTATTGCCACCCCTATCCCCCTTTTGAAACCACGCTTACTTTTGCTGACCATGTCATTGGCGATTATGTTCTGGAGGACGGCTCCCTTATCCCCGGAATGTACATTGTGACGGTCGACCTTCGCCTTGAAAACAGGAACGCCGCAAGCTACATAGTGGGCGAAGATGAGAAGCATTTCTCCTTCTGGGGCGAGCCGTACCTGTTCTGGACCGAGGAGCTGATAGATATTGAGATCTTGGAATGGGACGGTACCGAGCTTCATAGATGGAGCCGCCGTCCGAGATTCTTCTCCGAATACGGAAAAGCCATCAACGAGCTTACGCCGGAGAAATATGAGGGCACCAACCGCTGGGCGGTGAGAGTGGAGCCCGGAGAGATACGGGACATCACGCTGGGCTATATAATGGTACCGGAAGACGCCGCCTCCGAGGTCCCCGACCCTGAATGTCTATTCGCTATCGGCAAAACCGCTATAACCGAAGTCACCTATCTCGGCCTTCACTGGCCGGAGCAAAAGGAGGCGGAAAAGTGAAAAGAGCACTGAGAGCCGAGCTGTGGAAGGCCTTCCACAACCCGATGCTCTGGCTCGCGATGGCGGGCGGAGCCGTTATCGTGGTCATGAGCGTCATCGACTGCGCAAGGAATATGGCCGAATGGACAAGGGTAACGGGTGACTTCGGCGTGACCGCGCCGGACGTCACCCTGAGCACCGAGGGGTACTCCCTTTTTATCCTGTCACTGCCGTACAGAAGTACCACTCTTACTGCCTTTATATTCTACCAGGTCTGGCCGATCCTGGCGGCGATCCCCTACGGGGCCTCCTATATGCAGGACCGCAGGACGGGGGTATATAATCAGGTAGTCTCACGGATAGGCAGAAAGAAATATTACTTCTCCAAATACATCGCCGTATTTATCACCGGAGGGCTCGTTGTGTCCCTGACGCTTCTCACGGGGATCTTGGCCGACGCGATGGTAGTGCCGTTCTGGAAGGTCCGGTTACAGACAGTAATGGTTGTGCGAAACGGAATGTTCCTCTCGAAGCTCTATTACACAAACCCGTGGCTCCATATCCTCTGCTGGACCGTAGTTACGTTCTTCATCGGCGGGTGCACGGCCTGCGTGACGTTTTTCGCGTGGACGGGACTGAGGCTTCAGGTGCTGGTGATGGTGATGCCCTACGCCATATATTTTGTGGTATCCACATTGCTTGCGCAGTTGAGTGATTTAGGCGTTATATCCTCAGGGAGCCTTTTAAATAAGCTCTCATACGTTTTTTACATGCCCACGATCAGAAATCCCCACTTCACCGTTTGGATGGTCTTTGGGTTTATCCTCGCCATGACGGCCGCGACGCTGGTCGGCGGGTATTTGCAGGTTACAGGCAATGAACTGGATTAGAGTATTCGGCCACGACATACGCTGCGGGGTGTTCAGGTGGCGGTATCTGCTCTGTCCGCTGCTGGTGTTAATGGAGTGCCTGACGCTGGCCAAATACGCGTCGTTTTCTGATGTGGCCCCGTCCTTCGGGGATATGGCGCTGTACCTCTTTCAGGGAAAGCCGCCGTCCGCAAACCGTGACCTCGACATACCGCTTTCCTGGCTTCTGATCCTTGGCGGGATACTGCTGATGGAGCTTGATTA
Organism: uncultured Oscillospiraceae bacterium; assembly: GCA_947629755.1. Classification (GTDB taxonomy): domain Bacteria; phylum Bacillota; class Clostridia; order Oscillospirales; family Oscillospiraceae; genus RUG626. Next base: position 5,127 of record CANREY010000036.1, read on the forward strand.
CATGCTCTATGACCTGACGAACGCGGGCACGCAGGTGATCGTGCGGAGCCGCTCCAGAACAGAGTGGTTTCTGGGCAAGTGCCTGTGGAACGTGCTGAGCGTGGCGGTGTGCTTCCTTATCATATATCTGACCGCCGCGCTTACGTCTCTCTCCTTCGGCGGAGAGCTGTCGCTCACGGTCCACGCGGAGCTTAAGCCATATATTTTTAAAATGTTCTCCGACGCCGCGCCGACCTCACGGCAGGTGCTGGCGATGGGCGTTCTGGCGCCCTTCGCGACGGTGGCGGCGCTGAGTATGCTGCAGATGACGCTGTGCCTTTTCGTGAAGCCCGTGATAAGCTTTCTCATCTGTCAGGCGCAGATCATAATTGCTTTGTTTTGGAAATCGCCCTTCTGCCTCGGTATAGGGGCCATGGTATTGAAAAGCGACTGGGTGGCGACCGACGATTTCGGCCCGGAATACGCCGGAGTGAGCACGTGGGCGTGCGCAGCCTTTTCCCTCGCGGTCATCGCCGTATGCGTTGCCGCCGGGGTAATAAGATTCCGTAGAACCGATATTCTCGGCCTGGAGGAATGAACTATGGTCATAGAAGTAAAAAACGCGACGAAAAAGATAAAGGGAGCTCTGATACTTGACCGGGTGGACCTGACCTTTGAAAGTGGCGTGATATACGGCCTTCAGGGGCCCAACGGCTCAGGCAAGACCATGCTCATGCGCCTTGTGTCCGGGCTCATACGGCCCACCGAGGGGAAGGTGCTGATCGACGGGAAGGAGCTGGGACGGGATTTTGATTTCCCGCCCTCCATGGGCCTTTTCATCGAAAATCCGGCCTTTCTCCCCGGCTACACGGGAAAGCGCAATCTGGAGCTTCTGGCGGAGCTCCAGGGCAGAGTTGGAAACGAGGAGATATGTAAGGCTATACAGGACGTGGGCCTTGACCCGGAGGACAGGCGCAAGTACCGCAAGTACTCCCTTGGCATGAAGCAGCGCCTTGGCATAGCGGCGGCCATAATGGAAAAACCGGAGCTTTTACTGCTGGACGAGCCCACAAACGCGCTGGACGAGGGGGGCATCGAGGAGATATGCGCCCTTATCCGCCGGGAGCGGGACCGCGGGGCGCTGGTGATAGTGTCATGCCACGACAGGGAGCTTCTGGAAAATCTGGCCGACGAGATATACACCGTGGCCGAGGGCCGCGTGGAGAGGAGGGCCCAATGACAGCGAGCTTAAAAAAGCACCGGCGGGCGATCGTCGTTATTGCAATTATCGCGGTGGTGGCGGCCTTGTGGACCTGGCGGTACGTCACGCTCAATAACTATTACCACAGCCTTGTACCGGCGGATTACGGGCGCTACACGGAGCACCAAATAGGCGAGGCGGTGCGGGTGGCCGACGGACTCACGCTGAGGGTGGACAGCTTTGAGCTGGCGGACCCGGAGGACTTCGACCGGGAACTTTATGAGGACACACTTCTTGGCAAGGAGGGCGTTGAGGGGAAGATAGCGCTTGTTGGCGTCACCGTCTCAAATTCCGGCGAGAAGGACGCCGATTATAGTCTGACGAGGCCGACTATTTACTTTGACGATCTGCAAGTCCCCTCCGAAATGCGCATGCTTTTGAGGCTCAACACGGACCTCGGCAGGAGCACCAGCGTCACCGTCCCCGCCGGAGAAAGCCTCTCCTTCACGCTTCCGTTTGAAATTTTGAAGGGAAATATAATCGTCGGCTGGGACCGGCTTGAGCGTCTCCACCTTTATTTGGATCTGACCCCCCACGACGGCGTCCAGCTTCAGGGATAGCTAAAATATACTATTTTACTTACGTTTTTCTCACAAAAGAAAAATTTCAACGAACAAGGCGCGCTTTAGCTTGTCGCAATAATTAAGGACCGGGTTTTTCCGGTCCTTGTGTTTTATACTAATATCTAATTAAAATAAGACATTCGCGCCGGTCTTTTTCGCGCCATGCTGCGTCAGCCGCCTTGGGAATACACAAAGTATTCCCTGCGGCATCTTCCTTGCCTGACACGAAAAATCCTCGCCGCTCGGTGTCTCCTTTTAAATAGATATTAGTATTATTTACCGACGCAGAAGCGTTGGAATATCCTGTCCGTCACGTCGGCGGAGAGGGTGCGGCCGGTGAGGCGGGCGAGGGCGGTGAGGGCGGCCTCAAGCTCCGTCAGGGCCGCGTCGGGGGTGACGCCGGACATGATGGCGGCCTTGGCTGAGCGGAGGCTGTCAAGGGCGGCGGAGACCTCGGCGGCCTGGCGGGCGTTTGTGAGTATCTCCCCGGCGGGCACGTCGGAGCTGTTGGGCAGAAGGCCGCTCAGGGCCCTGATAAGGCCGTCTATCCCCTCCCCTGTCTTGGCGCTGACGGTGACGGACGGGATTGATAGAAGCTCCGGCGGGAGGGCCGCCTTACGTGGAAGGTCGGACTTATTTAGGGCGATAAGGGACGCTTTTCGGGCGATGTTCACGTCCTCCGGCGTGAGGGCGCGGGATAAGTCCAGCACGGCGATGACGATCGTGGCGCTGTCCATGGCCTCATAACTTCGGGCCACGCCCATTTTCTCCGCCTCGTCCTCCGTCTGACGGAGGCCCGCCGTGTCCACAAGGCGGAGCTTTGTGTCGCCCACGAGGCAGACGTCCTCCACCGTGTCGCGGGTGGTGCCGGGGGTGGCGGTGACGATGGCCCGGTCGCAGCCTAAGACAGCGTTCATGAGGGAGGATTTTCCCACGTTGGGAAGGCCCACGATGGCGGTCTTGACGCCGTCGCGGATCACCCTTCCGCGCTCGAAGGTGTCAAGGAGGGCGCTGAGAGTGCTCTCGGCCTCGGAGAGGGTGGTAATGCAGCTCTCAGCCTCGAAGTCCTCGACGCCCTCGTCGGGCCAGTCCACAACGGCGTGGAAGTGGGCGATTATGTCAAGAAGGGCGCTGTAAACGGCGTCGGTCCTGCGCGTGACGGCCCCCGCTATCTGGGCGGAGGCGTTTTTCGCCGCGGCGGCGGTGTCGGCGTCGATGAGGTCGATGACGGCCTCGGCCCCCACCAGGTCGAGCTTGCCGTTTAGAAAGGCGCGCTTTGTAAACTCGCCGGGGAGGGCCTGACGGGCGCCGTTTCGGAAAAGCTCCGCCAATATGGCCCCAAGAGCCGCCAGGGAGCCGTGGCACTGGAGCTCCGCCGTGTCCTCGCCGGTGTAGCTGTGGGGGGCGCGGGAGACGGTGCAGAGACCGGTGTCAAGAAGCGCGCCGGTGCTGTCGTAGACGCCGCCGTAGACCAGCTTGTTTGAGCACGTGTCGGTAAGCCGTTTGCCGGAGCGGGCGCGAAAGACCCGGTCGACGCAGGCGATGGCGCCCTCGCCGGAGAGACGGATTATGCCTATCGCCGACCGGACGGCGCCGGTGGCGATGGCCGCGATGAGCTCGCCCATCACATATCCTCCAGCTCCCGGAGCCACACGTCCGGGGCCGCGTCGGAGGGCATACGCCAGTCGCCCCGGGGCGAGAGGGCCACGGAGCCCACCTTGGGCCCGTCGGGCAGGCAGGAGCGCTTGAATTGCTGGGTGAAGAAGCGGCGGACGAAGGCGCGGAGCCATTTGAGTATGGTGTCGCCGTCGTACTGGCCGGCGAAGGCGTATTGGGCGAGGCGGAAGATCTTCCGGGGGCCCATGCCCCAGCGGACGAAGTAGTAGAGGAAGAAGTCGTGGAGCTCGTAGGGGCCCACAAGGTCCTCGGTCTTTTGGCTGATGATGCCGTTCTCGGCGGGTAAGAGCTCCGGGGAGACGGGGGTGGCCAGTATGTCGTTCAAAACCGCCGAGAGCTCGGTATCATTGCAAGTGTCGGCGTACCAGCCCACCACGTAGCGCACGAGGGTCTTGGGCACGCCGGCGTTGACGCCGTACATGGACATGTGGTCGCCGTTGTAGGTGGCCCAGCCGAGGGCCAGCTCGGAGAGGTCCCCGGTGCCCACGACGATGCCGTTTACGCTGTTGGCGACGTCCATCAGGACCTGGGTGCGCTCACGGGCCTGGGCGTTCTCGTAGGTGACGGAGCGGTCGTTTTCGTCGTGCCCGATGTCGGCAAAGTGCTGGCGGACGGAGGCGGTGATGTCAATGAGGCGAAGGTCCGCGCCGAGGCGCTGGGCCAAGACCGTGGCGTTCGACTTCGTGCGCTCCGTGGTGCCGAAGCAGGGCATGGTGACGGCGATGAGGGCGTCGGGGGGAAGGCCGAGGGCGCGGGCGGCCATGGCGGAGACCAGCATGGCGAGGGTGGAGTCGAGGCCGCCGGAGACGCCGACGACAAGCTTTTTCGAGCCGATGTGCTCCATGCGCTTTTTGAGGCCGTTGGTCTGAATATTGAATATCTCGCCGCAGCGCTGGTCCCGCTCGTCCGGGTTTTCGGGGACGAAGGGGCTCCGGCTTATGGGGCGGGTGAGGACGGTGTCGGCGGTGCCGAGTGTAAACGAGGCGCCGGCGAGGCTGTATTGGAGATTCATTTTCGGCTCAGCGGAGGGGCGGAAGGTGGTGTTGCGGCGGCGCTCGTACATGAGGCGCTGGACGTCGATCTCACTGACGGTGAGGCCGGTCCTGAAGCGGCTCTCGGCTAAGATGGAGCCGTTTTCGGCGATGATGTTATGGCCGGCGAACACAAGGTCGGTGGAGCTCTCCCCCTCCCCCGCGTCGGCGTAGATGTAGGCGCAGTTGAGGCGGGCGGACTGGTTTTTCACGAGCTCCCGGCGGTAGGCGGCCTTGCCCACCAGCTCGTTGGAGGCGGACAGGTTCAGTATGACCGTGGCCCCAAGGGCGGCGAGACGGTTGGAGGGCGGGTCGGAGGCCCACAGGTCCTCGCATATCTCAACGCCTACGGTGAGGCCGGGGACGTCGGTGAAGGGGAAATACTGGCTCGTGCCGAAGCAGACACCCTGTCCGCAAAGCGTCTCCCAACAGTTGTCCGAGCTTCCGGGCTCAAACCAGCGCTTTTCGTAAAACTCCCCGTAGTTGGGAAGGAGGGTCTTTGGCACGACGCCCAATATACGGCCGGCAAGCAGCGCCGCGGCGCAGTTGTAGAGCTTCCCCTCGTGGCGCGCGGGGACGCCGAGGACGATGAGCATGTCGAGGCTCTCCGTGGCGCTTATGACCCGCCCAAGGGCCTTTTCCGCCGCGTCAAGGAGGGTATCGCGCAAGAATAGGTCCCCGCAGGTGTAGCCCGTGAGGCACAGCTCAGGGAATACGAGTATCTTTACCCCCAGCTCGGACGCCTCGCGGCACAGGTTTATTATCTCCGTGGCGTTATGCTCGCAGTCGGCCACTCTTATTTTCGGCGTGGCCGCGGCCACCTTTATAAATCCGTCCTTCATTCAGGCACCTCCGTAAATTCAAAAAGGTCCTCGTCAAAGTAGTGTATTATGGCAAGTCTGGCCGTCCGGAGCTGGGTTTTCTCCCCGGAGATAAGTATTTTATCACCGGAAAGCGCCACCGTGACTTGGGGCGCTCCGGCCTTGGGGAGGAGGTTTTCCTCTATCTCCCGCTCAAGCTCCGGCAGGTGCTGGGCGTAATATTTGTCGCTCTCAGGCTTTTCGTAGCCCTCCACGGTGGAGCCCTTGGAGAAAAAGAGCATGGCGGTGGAGACGATACCCAATATAAGCACGAATATGGCCCCGGCGGTACCTAATTTTTTGGCAAATTCAGCTCCCGTGCCCATGTCCGGCCTCCTAAGATCCCGTGGACCAGCGCTTGCCCAGGAGCCGGTCGTAGGTTATAAGCTTATGTATCTCACAAAGCCTCGCCACGTCCTCGGTGACCTCCATGGGCCAGAGGCGGACGTTGTAGAAGGGCACCTTGCCGTGGAGCTCATTGAGGAGGCTCATGTAGGGCGTCTCGTGAAAGCCGGTCATGCGGGCGATTATCTCAAGAAGGTAGTAGTCGGACACCCGGTTGCCGGTTTTTGAGGGGAGCATGTCGCTCCCGGCGGCGGTGTTGGTGTAGATGACAAAGGGCGTTGAGTACTTATACTCAAGGTCCTCAAGGGCGTTGGCCCCGGTGATGGCCCCGGTCTTGGTGTAGGCGTCGCCCAGATTGGGAAGGTGGTCGCCGTAGAAAAGGAGCACCGTGGGGCGCTCACGCGTGTCGATGTAGTCCACAAGGTCCCGGAGCATTCTGTCCGCGTCCGCAAGACCTTGGGTGTAGGTGGTGACCGCGTCAAGGTCCGCGCCGGAGAGGGCTTCACTGGAGACGGCTATCTCTATGTCCTCCTCCGGGAGCTTATCAAAGGGCTGATGGTTCTGCATGGTTATGGCCTCAAGGAATATGGGGCCGCCGGCGTTTTCAAGCTCATATTTTATGGCCTCGAAGGTGGTCCTGTCGCTGACCAGTCCCCGCTTATACTCAGGCTCCACGATGGCCGAGACGCCGTCGATGTCGAGAAACTCGTCAAAGCCGAGAAGGGGGTACGCCTTATCCCGGCGGTAGAAGGAGCCGATGTAGGGGTGGAGGGCCACGGTCCTGTAACCGGCGTTTTTGTAGTTGGAGACATACCCCTCCACCGGGGCCGTCACAAACTCGTAGGGGCTGGCCACGTCGTGGAGGTAGTCGGTGGAGAGGCCAGTCAATATCTCAAATTCCGGCCTCACGGTGCCGCCGCTGGTGGCGGTGGTGAAGATATAGCCGCTGTACGCTCCGGGCCTTTTTATTATCTCGTCGTAGTTTTTCAGGGGATTTTCGGAAAATTCCACGCCGGGGAGTGTGCGGACGTCAAAAAAGCTCTCGCTGAGGACCACTATCACGTCGTAGTCCTCCTCGGTCTGCTCCACGGCGTTATAGCCCTCCAAGAGCTCCCTGACGCGCGCCTCGGAGTAGCCCTCCGGGGGCTCCGTGCGGTTCATGAGGAGATTCACCGTGAAGGCCCCCACAAAGCCGTTGGCGTTGTAGTTGGAGGTCTGGAGGGCCGCGTCGAAAAAATTCATGTTGTACCTTGTGAGCCGGGCGTTGGCCTTCTCAGGGGTGGAGTAGGCGGAGAATATGACGAGGGCCCCGGCCATAAGGAAGGGAAAGCGCACCGTCCAGCGAAGGGGCAGGTTCGTACCGCTCAGGGCCAGAAACAGTACCCACAGCACCATGACGGCCAGCCCCAGATAAAACCATCGGGGGAGGTCGCCGCTTATAAACTCCGAAAGCTCCCGGACCTGACCGGCCATACTGAAGTCGTGGGGCTGGAAGGGGTCGCCGTTGAGCTTCAACTTCATGAAGTTTATATACCCGAAAATCACGGAGACTATGCCCATCGTCCCGGCGGCTAGGGCCCCGCGCCTTAAAAGCAGGAGAAGGCCCGCGAAAAGGACAAGTATTACAAGGGTCTCATAGAGGGCGGAAAGCGGGTGCTCGGCCCAGAACACCTCCATCTTCGCAAGCTTGCCGAAGTTCATGTAGTCGAGGAAAAAAAGGCAGAAAATGGGGTAAAGGGGCAGGCTCAGCCAGCCCGTGACCCGGACGGCGCATGCCGCCCAGCCGGGCAAGAGCCGGGAGAGGAGGCAGTTTTTACCGTGTGACGGGGTGAAAAGGGCGCTTTTCCATGTGGTCCCGAAGAGCTTCGCGACTATTTTCGGGGCCCTTTTGCCGCCTTTGGGGCTGTTTTCCATGCCATTTGGGGCGTTTTCGTCCATCTTCATGCCTCCCTTCCCTTTTCTACGCTTTATTTTTAATCAGAATTTCACTCTCTCGGCGATGTAGCTCTCAAGCTCGGCTATGGGGATACGTACCTGCTCCATGGTGTCCCGCTCACGGACGGTGACGCAGTTGTCGTTCTCGGAGTCGAAGTCGTAGGTCACGCAGAAGGGCGTGCCGATCTCGTCCTCACGGCGGTAGCGCTTGCCGATGGAGCCGGCGTCGTCAAAGTCCACCATGAAGGATTTGGCAAGCTCGTTGCGTATCTCCATGGCCTTGTCGGAGAGCTTTTTGGACAGGGGCAGTACGGCGCACTTGTAGGGGGCCAAGAAGGGGTGGAGCCTCAATACTACCCTCACGTCCTCCTTGCCCTTGGCGTCTACAAGGTGCTCCTCGTCATATGCCTCGCACAGGAAGGCCAGCGCCACACGGTCACAGCCGAGACTGGGCTCGATGACGTAGGGTATGAAGTGCTCGTTGGCCTCCTGATCGTAGTAGGTGAGATCCTTACCTGAGGCCTCCTGATGGCGGCCAAGGTCGTAGTCGGTCCTGTCGGCGATGCCCCAGAGCTCGCCCCAGTCGGTGAAGGGGAAGGCGTACTCTATATCCGTTGTGGCCTTACTGTAAAAGGCCAGCTCCGCCGGCTCGTGGTCACGGTAGCGCATGTTCTCCTCGGAAAGGCCAAGGCTCTTGAGCCACTCGATGCAGAACTTTTTCCAGTAGGCGAACCACTCAAGGTCGGTGCCGGGCTTGCAGAAGAACTCGCACTCCATCTGCTCAAACTCACGGGTGCGGAAGGTGAAGTTGCCGGGGGTTATCTCGTTGCGGAAGGCCTTGCCCACCTGACAGACGCCGAAGGGGAGCTTGCGGCGGGTGGTGCGCTGGATATTGGAGAAGTTTACAAAGATGCCCTGAGCCGTCTCAGGCCGGAGGTAGCAGGTGGAGGAGGAGTCCTCGGTGACGCCGATGGCGGTCTTGAACATGAGGTTGAATTTGCGTATGGGCGTGAAGTCGTGCTTGCCGCAGACGGGGCAGATGACGTCCTCGTGCTCGGCGATGAATTTGTCCATCTCGTCAAAGCTCATGGCGTCGGTGTTGACCTCCGGGTGCTCGTCGCCGATGAGCTTATCCGCCCGGTGGCGGGACTTGCAGGAGCGGCAATCTAAAAGCGGATCCGAAAAGCTGGACACGTGGCCCGTGGTGACCCATGTCTGGGGGTTCATGATTATGGCGGCGTCAAGGCCCACGTTGTAGGGGGACTCCTGCACGAATTTCTTGAGCCACGCCTTTTTCACGTTGTTTTTAAACTCCACTCCCAGAGGGCCGTAGTCCCATGAGTTGGCAAGGCCGCCGTATATCTCGCTCCCGGCGTAGATAAAGCCCCGGCTCTTGCACAGGTTCACGATCATGTCCAGTGTTTTTTCGCTGTTTTTCATACTCTTTCCTTCCCGCGGCTGGCTGCCGCGTATCTGATTTTCGTCCTGAGACGTAATTAGTTGTATTATATACCACTTTTATCTCCATTTCCATATGATTTTTAACTAAAAATCGGCCTGAATGGATACGGTTTTGGCAGGATATACTATTATATTATTACAGGGAGGTATGGAAATGGAAAAGATAGCCTTTTTCGACACAAAAAGCTACGACAGGACGTATTTTGACGAGCTGGCCCCAAAGGCGGGGCTGGAGCTTACGTACTTTGAAAACAGGCTGACCGCCCGCTCCGCCGTGCTGGCGGAGGGCTGTGGGGCGGTATGCGCCTTTGTGAACGACGAGCTGGGAGAGGAGACGCTGACGGCGCTGGCGGAGCGTGGCGTCCGGGCGGTGGCCCTCCGGTGCGCGGGGTATAACAATGTGGACCTTGCGGCGGCGGAGAGGCTGGGGATACGTGTCTTTCGCGTGCCGGCCTACTCCCCCTCCAGCGTGGCGGAGCACGCGCTGGCGCTACTGCTGACCCTGACGCGCAAGACCCACCGGGCCTTTACGCGGACAAGGGAGCGCAATTTCAGCCTGGAGGGGCTGGTGGGCGTGAATCTTGAGGGGCGGACCGTGGGAGTTGTGGGCACGGGGCGAGTGGGGCTCAAATTCGCCCAGATGGTGAGGGCGTTGGGCACCCGCGTCATAGCCTTCGACCCGGAGCCCAAGTGGGGCGCGGGGATAGAGTACGTGAGGCTCGACGAGCTAATAAGGCGAGCGGACGTTATCTCCCTCCACTGTCCCCTGACGCCCCAGACATACCATATGCTCAGCCGCTCGGCCTTCCACCAGACGAGGCCGGGGGTCATTATAATAAACACCTCCCGTGGGGCGCTCATTGATTCCGAGGCCCTTCTTGACAACGTAAAGTCCGGCAAGGTGGGCGCGGCGGGGCTGGACGTGTACGAGGAGGAGGCCGACGTGTTTTACGAGGACGTGAGCTCGAAGGTCATGCGGGACGACACGCTCAATCTCCTTCTGAGCCAGCCGAACGTGCTGGTCACAAGCCATCAGGCCTTTTTGACCGACGAGGCGCTGAGGGCCATCGCGGAGACCACGGTTGGCAGCCTGAGGGGGTTCTTTGACGGGGAGAGGGTGGAGAACGAGGTCGGGGCGAGGGATACGCAGACGGTGTGAGCCCCTTACGCTTTGCGCTCTTTTTTCGCGCGGGCCTTCTCGCAGCGCTGGCCGCGGATAAAGCCGTAGTTGTAGGACGCGGAAACAACTTCTATGGGGTCTTGGAGGCTGGCGAGGGCAATGGCCTCAAACAGCGTCGGGGAGTATTGGCGCGGGGGTTTTTGGTTGTGCATTTCGCGGGCCCATGCGAGGTCACGTGGTTTTCGCATAATGGATACCTCCTGTGTTTCTTCTGAGTATAGCACGGATTTTGGGGTAGGGTGACATTCAGTGAGTGTCAAATGGGGATTTTTTGAGATTTTTTTGGGGGGAGACGCCCCACCCCCTACCCCCTCCCAAGGGAGGGGCAGAACCTCTCCTGCCGCTTCGCGGCGGTCCTCCCCTTTAACAAGGGGAGGCTTTTCGCCTGCGGGCGGGACGAGGGACGGGCGGGTTTGGAACCCGCCCCTACGGGGAAATTGGGGGATTTTCCTGTTACGCCGTAGGGGAGGGTCCGTGACCCTCCCGGATTTAAATAAGCGCCGTAAGGCGCAACCTTATTCCCCGACCCCCCTTTCGGAAAGGGGGGTGGCCCCGCAGGGCCGGGGGGTTCAAGCCTGTCCGTCGTCGCTTCGTCTTATTAAGACGGGAGACGTGGGGCTCTAATCCCCCCTGCCCCCCTTTTCCAAAAAGGGGGTATCCGCGCGGCGGGGACGGGGGTTTCGCCTGCGGGCGGGACGGGGGAGCGGGCCGATGTGGGCATCGGCCCCTACGGGCACGTTTTTTGGGGTGCGGTGGTAGACGAGGGAGACGGGCGGGTTTGGAACCCGCCCCTACGGGGGAATTGGGGGATTTTCCTGTTACGCCGTAGGGGAGGGTCCGTGACCCTCCCGTATTTAATTAGCGCCGTAAGGCGCAACCTCTTTGCCCTCCCCACATGAGCGTGGGGAGGGGTAGGGGTGAGGTGTGAGGGTATCAAATCGGAAAGCACTCGGTTAGACGAGGGATTCCCACCTCATTCGCCGCTGCGGCGGCACCTTCCCCGCCCCGCGGGGAAGGCTGGGGGTTTCGCCTGCGGGCGGGACGGGGGGACGGAGGACGAGGGGTTCTAATCCCCCCTGCCCCCCTTTTCCAAAAAAAGGGGGGGGTGGGGTGCGGTGGGAATTGGGGGATTTCCCTTTTACGCCGTAGGGGAGGGCCCGTGACCCTACCTCTCCCCTTTTAAATAAGCGCCCCGCAGGGCGCAACCTTTTGGGGGCGGGGCGGATATTCGGGCTCCTCCCCCCGCCCCCTCCTCAGGGAGGAGGGGCGAACGCGGGGGCGCAACATTTGGGGGAGAATGAGCAGTTTTCACATATTTTTTCGGAAAAAGGGGCGAGGCTTTTCCGTTTGGGAGATTGAAAAGCGGGCTTTTGTTGGTATATAATTTTTTGGTTGAAATTTTCGTTCAGGGAGAAGTGCTGAATTTGGAAAAAAAGATCAGAAATGTGGCCATAATCGCACACGTTGACCACGGCAAGACTACGCTTGTGGACGAGATGCTCAAGCAGTCCGGGGTGTTCCGTGAAAATCAGGCCGTGCAGGAGAGGGTCATGGACTCCAACGACTTGGAGCGCGAGCGCGGGATAACGATACTGGCGAAAAACACGGCCGTGCAGTACGGGGATATTAAGATAAACATTGTGGACACGCCGGGCCACGCCGACTTTGGCGGCGAGGTGGAGCGCATTTTGAAGATGGTAAACGGCGTTATACTGCTGGTGGACGCCGCCGAGGGGCCAATGCCCCAGACGCGGTTCGTGCTGTCAAAGGCGCTGGAGCTGGGGCACCGGGTGATAGTGGTGCTCAACAAGATAGACCGGCCGGACCAGCGTATGCTGGAGGTGGTGGACGAGATATTGGAGCTTCTCATTGAGCTTGGGTGCACGGACGAGCAGATAGACTCGCCCATGCTGTTCTGCTCAGGCCGTCAGGGCACGGCCAGCTACTCCGCCGACGTGCCGGGGACGGACTTAAAGCCCCTTTTTGACACGATAATCGACTACATTCAGGCGCCGGAGGACCACGACGGCGAGCCCCTTCAGATGCTGGTGTCGTCCCTCGACTACAACGACTACGTAGGGCGCATAGCCATCGGGCGCATAGAGAGGGGCACGATAAAGCAAAATCAGGAGCTGTCCGTGGTCAACTACCACGACCCGGAGGCGTCGAAGAAGGCAAAGGCCGTGAGCCTTTATGAGTTCGCGGGGCTTGCGCGCACGCCGGTGACGGAGAGCAGCTCCGGGAATATTATCGCCCTTTCGGGCATACCGGACATATCCATCGGCGACACCATCTGCGCCGCCGACGCGCCGGAGGCGCTGCCATTTGTGAAGATCTCAGCGCCCACCATGGAGATGACCTTCTCCGTGAACGACTCGCCCTTCGCCGGGCGCGAGGGCAAGTACGTCACCTCACGCCAGCTCCGGGACAGGCTTTTCCGGGAGACCATGAAGGACGTGTCGCTTAGGGTCTCCGAGGTGGAGGGCTCCGACCACAGCTTCAACGTGGCGGGACGGGGCGAGATGCACCTGTCTATCCTCATTGAGACCATGCGCCGGGAGGGCTACGAGTTCGCGGTGTCGCCCCCGCGTGTGCTCATGCGGGAGATAGACGGTGAAAAGTGCGAGCCCATCGAGCGCGTGGTGGCCGACGTGCCTGAGGACAGCGTTGGCGCGGTCATTGAGAAGCTCAGCTCCCGCCGGGGGGAATTCGTGGAGATGACGCCGGTGGGAAGCCGCATGAAGCTCACCTTCTTCGTGCCCAGCCGGGGGCTTTTCGGCTACCGGAACGAATTTTTGACCGACACACGGGGCGAGGGCATAATGAGCTCCGTATTTGAGAAGTACGAAAAGTACAAGGGCGAGCTCTCACGCCGGGGCACCGGGTCGCTGGTGGCCAGCGAGACCGGCGAGGCCGTTGCCTACGGCATATTCGGCGTTCAGGACAGGGGCGTGATGTTCGTCTCCCCCGGCGTGCAGGTCTACGGCGGTATGGTGGTGGGCGAGACGCCCAAGGACGAGGACATCACGGTGAACGTCTGCAAGAAAAAGCAGCTCACCAACATGCGGGCCGCCGGCTCCGACGAGGCGTTGCGCCTTGTGCCGCCCCGGATCATGTCACTTGAGCAGTGCCTTGAGTTCCTCTCCGACGACGAGCTTTTGGAGGTCACGCCCCAGTCGCTGAGGATACGCAAATCTATTCTCGACCATTCCCTCCGCATGAAGGCGTTGAAGGGCGCGAAAAACGTATAAAATTTTGATATTGATAACGGATCACCCCCGGTAAGTCGGGGGTGATCCGTTGCGTAAACGCGGCAAAAAACCGCCCCCGGCGGAGCCAGGGGCGGGAGGGAGGGGAATCAGATGACGTTGGTGTGTTGAACGAGAGTACTTATTCCGTAAGAGCCTTCAGCATAAAAGTATACCTTGGCGTAGTAGGGAATTTTGAGGTATTCGGTGGAGTATTCGATTGATACCTGGCATATGCCGACATTGCTATCCTGCATATCCGGATAATCCATCCAGTAAAATGTTTCTTCAACCTCCCACTGCCCATTGAGGTAGCGGTATATTTCCACCTTGCTGGCACCAATGGTATCCATTGTTTTAGATGCTGTTATCCCATAGGCAACGCACATGCGGCCAGGTATGGTGTTGGACCATGCGGCTACTGCAAAGGTGCTTGCAATCTGGGGACTTCCCTGAATTTGGGCATCGGTTGCGTATGATGTGAAAGAACAAAAAATCGCTAAAATGATAAGCAGAGAAACCGTGACAGTGGTTTTTCTTTTCAAAATAGTTATTCCTCCTGTTTATGCTATCATTGATTCAGCAATACGCTTAAGTTGCTCTGTACTACCACCGTTTATTTGAAATTCGATGTCGTTGTTGATCCAAGTGATTGTACTGTTTTGTTCGTTTTCTACAAGAAAAAGTTCAACATTATTTATATTAAACGAATCAACAATCTCTTTATCGTTTTGGATTTGAAAAGGATATGTACCTATATGTTTTATAATACCAATAACAATATTGGGACGGGAGCTACACGAATCTTCAAATTCACCATTTATTGATAGTAGGTTATAATCACTTAAGTCCATTACTGATACATTTTCTAATGTGTATCCATCTGGAATCCAGACCGGTGCTTTTATGCTGGTTATTCCGCAGGAATCAAGGGCCTTTTGGAACTCGGATAAATCGTTATCCTTATGTTTTGCGACGTCGGATACGGCCCGTTCCCCATTCTCCCAAGGGGTGTCATTTCCCTGTTCGACTGACGTCGCACCGAAGCTGAACGTCTCCTTCGTCCATCTGGCTATTCGCCCGAAGACGTCAAGGCCGGCGGCTTGGGCGGTTATCATGGCGCCGAAAACTACGGCCAGAGTGACCACGGCGGCGATGGCGGCACGCAGTATGCCGCCGGAAGCGCCGCGCCCCGACTTGCGGACTTGTTTGCCGGTAAGCTCAGAAAAGCGCCTGTACGCCGTTTGGGCGTCCGGGTGGTCCGGCAGGGGGACCTTGCGGTCCAGCGCGTCAAGGTAGGCGCTTATGACCGACTCGTCGTAGCTGTCCTCGTCCATCTCGCCCCAAACGCGCTCCAGCCCCTCCGCCAGCTCAACGGCTGACATCGCGTCCAGAGACTTACTGTCTAAACACGCGCCGCGAGGCGGATTTGGCGTGCCTGAGCAGGTATTTTTACTGTCCTCCATGTTTACACCTCATTTCCCTCTACTCCTATATGTGCCGAGTGCGGGAAAACGTTACGTATCTTTTTGATTTTCTTCAGGAAAATCAAAATATTTTCGCGTTTTCTTCAGAAGTCTCGCGAGACGCGCCCTGACAGCGCCCTCGGATATGCCGAGGAACGTGCCAAGCTCCCGGCTGTTCATCTTGTGCTTATACCGCAAGATGAGCAGGCGCTTTTCGTCGTCGCTGAGCTTTTCAGGCAGTATCTCCTCAAAAATTTCGGCTTCCTCCGCCTGAAAGACGTCACCCAGCTGTTCAAGGGATATGCTGTGGGAATTTTCCCACAGACGGCGCTCGTTCATGGAGTAGTTAAAGAGCACCGTGGAGAGCCACGCTCTGGGGTTGGGGTGCTCCGTCAGCTCGTCATAACGGATCAGGGCAAGGAGAAATGTCTCTTGAACAAGGTCGTTGGCCATCTGGGTGCTTCCTGAGAGCCGGTAGGCTTTTCTGAACAGGTTTTCATATTCCTCATGAAAAAGCCGACTTATGACCTCGTCCCTCTCACTCATCTCTTTGCCCCCAACAAATGTGTAAAATGTCAGAAAATAGCTAAAAATGTCTTATTTTGTCGACATCAGCCTTTAATATATCACACAAGGGGTGAAAATGGAATAGGGTATTTAAAAATTTTTGAAAAAATTTTTTAAAAGAGGAAAATGTGCCTTAAAAACGGGAGCGCATGACCGCGCTCCCGTTAATTTCTTGTATTTGGGCCAAAATAAGCCGACTTCTACGCCGCCTCAGAGTAGTCGATGATGGAGATCTGCTGCATCAGATTTTTTGCCGTCTCAATGATCCGCTCCAGCTTCTGGACCACATCGGCGGTGTAGATGACCTCGTTGCATTGTGTGCATTTGTAGCAAGGGACATTGCGGACGATGATAAGACACTTTCCAAGGTCCGTGACGCTGGTGGTGAACCCCTTTTCAGCGGCAGCGCCGCAGGATAAACATTTCATATTGACCGCTCCTTCCTTGTCCTGTAATCAGATTCCCACACGTTCTTGTCCGGGAAATAGGCGGTGATCAAATAGATAAATTCGCCGTCCTCACTCACGACCGCGTGGATAGGCTTATTCTTTGCGGAAATACCGAGCAGTAGACAGCTGGGAAAAGGTTTATCGTCCTCATATTGCTCAATTATCTCGCCTGACGCTATACAGCTTATTATATCCGAAACCGTGATCCCACGTTCAACGAGCCGAAGGCGGGCGTGTTCCGTTATCGCTATCCGCTCCGGCTTACAGAGAGCTTTGAGGGCCGCAATATCCACCGCGCGTCACGCCTCCTTATTTTTGTAACAGTATATCACTTTTTCAGATGGCCGTCAACGTCTATCTGCCTCCAAAAATATCCCCACACCCATTCGCCAATTTTAAATCTAAGGCCCACCCAAAAAGCAGTCCATAATGCGGACTGCTTTTTCCGATGTAGCAAAATGCGCGATGCCCGAACCAAGAAAGTTCGTCACCGCGCGCTTTGGTGGACCTGAAGGGACTCGACCCCTCGACCTCTCGGATGCGAACCGAACGCTCTCGCAC
>CANREY010000037.1 GCA_947629755.1 uncultured Oscillospiraceae bacterium
CCCTGCGAGATGCACTCCATCAAGGGCGGCATGGTCAACTGCCAGAAGGAAATGAAGAAGGCCGTTGAGTGCGGCTATTGGAACCTGTTCCGCTTCAACCCCGCCGCGGAGCCGGGCAAGAAGTTCGTCCTCGACTCCAAGGCCCCCGCCGGCGGCTATCAGGAGTTCCTGATGAACGAGGCCCGTTACAGCGCCCTGACCCGCTCCTTCCCGGAGCGCGCCAAGGACCTCTTCGCCAAGAACGAAAAGGCCGCCATGGAGCGCTGGGATCACCTCAACAGACTTGTCACCATGTACTCTCAAGAATAATTAATTTAAAAGGCCCGCTTCGGCGGGCCTTTTAAATTAGAGGGGACGCGTGCGAAAAATACCGCAAAAAGGCCTGCGGGCCTATTTGCGGTATTTTTCTGCCGTTTTGCTCCGCGCACGGCCTCGTCGTCGCTGATGCCGCTTTACCTCGCCCTCCCTGCGGTCGGGCTCAGGCGCTGGCATCGCTCCTCCTCTCCCCAGCGGGCAACAGCCCGCTGGGGGCCCCATAGCACACTTGCGTGACAAGAGGTAATTTTCGCGACGCGCATGTCGCCGCGAAAATTGATTTGAATTGGGGGAGAGCAAAGATGGGGGTGCCAACGTAATTCGACGCGGAGGCGGATCAGAGGCCGGCGAGAGTGGTGCCGGGGTAGTAGTGGGAGAGGATCTCGGTAAAATCTGCGCCGGCTTGGGCCATGGTGTTGGCGCCGTATTGGCTCATGCCCACGCCGTGGCCGTAGCCGGTGGTGGTCATGGTGACGCTGCCGTCATTCACCTCGATCTTAACCGCCGTGGACCTGAGGCCGAACATGCTCCGAAGGCTCGTGGCCTGCACGGCGACCCCGCCGATGAGCACGTGGCTTAAGCGCCCGGAGGCGGAGTAGACCGGCTCCGTCACCCAACCGCTCATATCCTCCCCGAACACCGCACCGGGGTATTTCTCCAGCACCGTCTCCCGAAACTCCTCCGCCGACACCGTGACCGACGCCACGTACCCCGGCACCGTGTCGGCGCTCTCCGGGCTCTCCACGCTCACAAGGTACGGCACCGGCCCGTTCCATATCTCCCCGCAGTCCTCCGTCCTCCCGGCGGAGGAGGAGTGGAACACCGCCAGCGCCGGTTGACCCTCGTATGCGATGTACAGCCCGTCCGTGGCCCTGACGGCGGCGGAGATCTTCTTGAAATTTGTCTCGAAGCTCTCGCCCCACCGCTCCTTTAGCTGTTCCTCGTCCCTGAAGGCCGCG
Organism: uncultured Oscillospiraceae bacterium; assembly: GCA_947629755.1. Lineage (GTDB taxonomy): Bacteria > Bacillota > Clostridia > Oscillospirales > Oscillospiraceae > RUG626. The sequence goes on from CANREY010000037.1 coordinate 1,275, forward strand.
CAGCATGTGCTGTCGGCGCATATCTGGGCCTCCGGGTGGGCGGAGGAGCCCAGCTTCGCCTTGCGCAGATAGTAGGTCCTCAGCGCCACGGCCTGGGCCTTCAGCGCCTCCGGCTCGAATGTGGCGGGCATCTCCGCCGACATGGCGCCGATAAGGTAATCGGTGAGGCTCAGCTCCTCGATCTTACCGTCCCGCAGGAGCTTCACCGTGGTCTCATCGTCCCTGTCCGGGCTCGCGGGCCTTTCCTCCACGTAAAAAAGCCCGTCGGAGGCCGGGGACTCCGGGGGCCTGTCCGTCGCCACGGTGGGGTCCTCCGGAGGCTGAGATTTTGGCCCCAAGGCCGCGGCCACTGGGAAGACGAGAGCGAATATCACCGCGAAAAGGCACAGCGCCAGCATCACTTTCATATGTAATCCTCCGTTTGCGCATTGACTTGCGGGCACAAAATGTGTAAAATAGGGTAAACGGGCAATTCCATTAACTATCTTTATTTGAAGCTGGTGCATGTTATGCGTAAATTATCCCTGCTCCCCTTTGGAGCTCTGCTCCTCGGCGCGGCGGGAGCCGTGCTCAGGCGCCTTCAGCTTACTACGGCGTTCGACCCGTACTCAGGCCTTCCAAAGAGCGACTCCGGGCTCAGCGCCCTTCTGCTGGCCCTTGTGATAGCGGCGCTGGCCCTCTTTGCCGCCGCGGCAGTATTCGTATCCCTTAAGCTTGACGCGCCGGGGAGCTTCAGAAAGAGCTTCTACACGGGAAGCTACGCGGCCTTCGCCCTCCGGGCCGTTTTGGGGCTGGCCGTCTCCGTCATAGCCATCGTCTGCGTCATTAGCGGGGCGGACCTCATGGCCCTCACCGGCGTCTCCCGGTGGGTATTCGCGCTCCTGCTTTTCCTGTCGGGCGTCGGCATGACGAGCATGGCCTATTACTCCTACACCCAGCGGAGAGAAAAACCGTTCCTGAAGCTTTTCAGCGTGATCCCGCCGCTTTTTTACTGCTACTTCATGGTGGCCCTCTACCGGCTGAACGCCGGGAATCCGGTGCTCCTTGACTTCTGCTACGGCTGTATGGCCTTTGCCGCCGCGGCCCTCAGCTTCTACTACGCCGCGGGATACGCCTACGGGCGGAAGAATATGGCCGGCACGGTGTTTACGAGCCTCGCCTCCGTCTTCCTCATGACCCTGACGCTGGCCGACAGCTACACGCTCCCCCTGAAGCTCGTCATAGCCGCCGGGGCTGTTTACCTCGCCGACAGCACCGCCCGCTTCCTCTCCGCCACGACCCCCAAGCCCAAAAGAGAGCCGGAGGAAAAATAAAAAAACAAGGATAACCGGAGAAACCGATTATCCTTTTGATTTGCCCTTTATGATTATATTCCGTCCCAGAGTACCGCCTTGCCCGTCTTCAGCGTGGCGGGCAGGTCCAGCACCCGCTGGTTCCTTGAGCCCCGGAAGCGAAGGGAGATGTCCTTCTCGGCAAGAATGAATTTCCCGTCCACCAGAACGTCGATAAGGGACAGAAGCTCGTCCGTCGCCTCGCATCTGGGGTGTGAGCCGTCGCGCAAGAGCTCCTCCAGCGTAAAGCCGGAGTAGCACCATATCGTCTTATCGGGGTACGTCTCCCGTACCCGCCGCACGAAGGGGAGGAGGGCCCGCTGGTTTTCAGGCTCCATGGGCTCGCCGCCCAAGAGCGTAAGGCCGTTTATATAGGACGGGGCCAGCATGTCTATGAGCTCATTTTCGGTCTCCCCCGTGAAGGGCTTGCCAAAGTCAAAGTCCCAGGTCTGGGGCTGGAAGCACCCCTCGCAGTGGTTGGTGCACCCGGAGACAAAGAGCGTCACCCGCACCCCCTGCCCGTCGGCAATATCGCAGTTTTTTATCTCTCCGTAATTCATGCCGTCGCCGAACGCGCCCTCCGGCCGTCAAACCGCTGCGCGTCCGCGCCTCCTTTCAAATAGATTGTCTGCAAAGGCCGGTACTCTCAGCGCTGTGGGGATTTAATCCTCCCTCGTCAGCACCTTTCTCTGCCAGCTCCGTTTACCGCACTCAGGGCATTTCATGTATCTCGTCCTGCCGGCGTGGGGAGCAAGATTTGTCTGCCAGTAGGTCGGCACATATCTGTGACCGCAGCTTTGGCACTCGTAGTATCCGGCCTTCTGCTCGATGCCCACCGCGACAAAGGCGACCGCGAAAATCATCACAAGGGCAAACGCGAGCAGCGCGACCCGCGGCCACATGGGCATTGGGACAAAGCAAGCCACAAACACCAGCGCAAGCCCGGCAAGAACCGCCGGAACGGTAACAAGGTATTCCGTCCTCAGCAGCTGCCGGTTCTTTTCCTCCATCTCCCGCTTCATCGCCAGAAGATTTTCCTCCGCCCGTCTGTCATAAGAGTCCGCCATGATTTTTTCGCCCGACAGGAGCTCGTTTACGTTGATTTTCAGAATATCGCACAGCTCCAGCATTATGCCGGAATCGGGCAGTGACTTTCCCGTCTCCCATTTTGATACCGCCCGGTCGCTGATGCCCAGCTTCTCGGCGAGGACGGCCTGGGTCATGCCCTGTTCCCTCCTGCGTGACGCTATGAATTTTCCAATTTTTATCTGGTCCATATCGGGCACCTCCTTTCACGGCTCAAGCTTAGCTTAAATCAATGCCTGTGAACAGGAACCGGCGGTTGATTTTTGCCTTCTCCACCGCCGGTAGAGCGCCCGTACTTTGAAAGGGAACGAAAAACTTTAAATAAATCAAAGCCCTTCGCATCTGCCAGTTGCGTCAGACCGTCAAAAAACTCAAATTCAATTTTCGCGGCGACATGTGCGTCGCGAAAATTACCTTTTGTCACGCAAGTGTGCTATGGGGCCCCCGGCGGGCTGTTGCCCGCTGGGGAGAGGAGGAGCGATGCCAGCGCCTGAGCCCGACTGCAGGGAGGGCGAGGCAAAGCGGCATCAGCGACGACGACGGCGCGCGCGGCGTGACGGCAGGACTAAATTTTTTGAATTTCGCAAAATTCAAAAAATTTAGTCCGCACGTTCCCCTTTGTCGGAAAAGGCCGCGGGCCTTTTTCGACAGGCTATCGCAACCGCCGGTTGCGAAATCGACAGCCTCTTTGTATAGCGTTCCACCGGGAATAGCTGTATGATTGGGGCGAAAGGAGGAAAATATGGCGTTACCGGAAAAACTGTACGCGCTTCGCAAAAGGAGCGGCCTTTCTCAGGAGCAGCTGGCGGAGAAGCTGGACGTGTCCCGACAGGCGATCTCCAAGTGGGAATCGGGCGCCTCGTACCCGGAGACCGATAAGCTCATCGCCGTCAGCCGTTATTTCAACGTCTCTTTGGACTACCTCATAAATGAGGACGGGGCCGAGGCAATGCCGGGGACGGAGCGGGGGAGAACGGAGAGGGGAGTAAGCCGGGCGAGAGTGTACGCGGGCCTTATCATCTTATTGTGCGGCGTCGTCTGCCTTGCGGCCTGGGGGCTCCTGTCGCTGCTGGACCCCGCAGCCTCAAGGAGCCTCGCCGACTCGTCGGCCGTCGCCATAGACGGTAACGGCGTCTGTCTGCTCTTGTGCGCGGCCGCGGTCTCTGTCGGGGCCGTCCTTATACTGAGCGGCTCCGGGAAAAACCGAAAGGAGTGACATTTTTGAAAAAGCTGTCCCTTATTTTTGGCGTATCGGCGGTGCTGCTGTCCGATATTATGTGCGCGGTCGTGGCGTATAATTACTGCGCCCTCACATGGGGCGGGCGGTACGCCGGGTACGGCGCGCCCCCAGCCACGGCGTTTTTATATGCCGTCCCGTACCTTATCGGCATCGCCGTCTGCGCCGCCCTGGCCCTCGTATTCAGAAAAAGGGCCATAAAGTATTAATATCAGTCTTAAAACGTCTACCGGGACTTGCGCCCCGGTAACGGTTTATTTTGAAGTGAAATTTAAAGGTGGAGCACCCTGTCTCTTATCTCCTGGGTCCTGCCTTGGTTCCAGAACTGGGTGCCGATGTAGCCGCAGGTCCGGCGGGCCACGTTCATCTTGTTCTGGTCGATGTTGCCGCACTTGGGGCACTTCCAGATGAGCTTGCCGTCCTCCTCGACTATCTGTATCTCACCGTCCCAGCCGCATACCTGGCAGTAGTCGGACTTGGTGTTGAGCTCGGCGTAGATGATGTTGTCGTAGATGAACTTCATGACCTGCAAAACGGCCTCAAGGTTATTCTGCATGTCCGGCACCTCCACGTAGCTTATGGCGCCGCCGGGGGAGAGGGCTTGGAACTCGGCCTCGAACTTAAGCTTGGTGAAGGCGTCTATCTTCTCGGAGACGTGGACGTGGTAGGAGTTTGTGATATACCCCTTGTCGGTTATGCCCTCGATGATGCCGAAGCGCCGCTGAAGGGCCTTGGCGAACTTGTAGGTGGTGGACTCCAGAGGCGTGCCGTAGAGGGAGTAGTCGATGTTCTCGGCCAGCTTCCACTCCTTGCACTTGTCGTTCATCTTCTGCATGACCGAGAGGGCGAAGGGCGTGGCCTCAGGGTCGGTGTGGGACTTGCCGGTCATGTACTTTACGCACTCGTAAAGTCCGGCGTAGCCGAGGGATATGGTGGAGTAGCCACCGTAGAGGAGCTTGTCTATGGGCTCGCCCTTGTCGAGGCGGGCCAGAGCCCCGTACTGCCAGAGTATGGGGGCCACGTCAGAGGGTGTGCCCAGAAGCCGCTCGTGGCGGCACCGGAGGGCCCGGTGGCACAGCTCCAAACGCTCCTCAAATATCTCCCAGAACTTGTCCATGTCGCCGCCGGAGGAGAGGGCCACGTCAGGCAGGTTGATGGTGACAACGCCCTGATTGAAGCGGCCGTAGTATTTGTGCTTGCCCGGCTCGTAGTTTTTGGCCTTGGCTATGTTGCCCACGCCCGCGTCCGTGAACCTGTCGGGCGTCAGGAAGGACCGGCAGCCCATGCAGGTGTACACGTCGCCCTTGAGCTCCAGCATCTTCTTCTCGGAGATGTAGTCCGGCACCATGCGCCTGGCGGTGCATCTGGCGGCCAGCTTGGTAAGCTCCCAATACCGGGAGCCCTCGGTGATGTTGTCCTCCTCAAGGACGTATATGAGCTTGGGGAAGGCGGGGGTGACCCACACGCCGTCCTCGTTCTTTGTGCCCTCGTAGCGCTGGAGGAGCACTTCCTTTATTATGAGGGCCAGATCCTCCCGCTCCCGCTCGTTTCTGGCCTCGCCAAGGTACATGAACACGGTGACGAAGGGGGCCTGTCCGTTGGTGGTGAGAAGGGTGACCACCTGGTACTGTATGGTCTGCACGCCCCGGCGGATCTCCTCCAAAAGCCTGTCCTCCACGATCTTCTGGATCTTCTCCTCCTCAGGGTTGATGCCGAGGGTCACCAGCTCCTTCTCCACGACCTTGCGGATCTTCCGGCGGCTCACGTCCACGAAGGGCGCCAAGTGGGTCAGGGAGATGGACTGTCCGCCGTACTGATTGGAGGCCACCTGGGCTATTATCTGGGTGGCGATGTTGCAGGCGGTGGAGAAGCTGTGGGGGCGCTCGATGAGGGTCCCGGTTATGACCGTGCCGTTCTGGAGCATGTCCTCCAAATTCACAAGGTCGCAGTTGTGCATGTGCTGGGCGTAGTAGTCCGTGTCGTGGAAGTGGATAATGCCGGCCTCGTGGGCCTCCACGATGTCGCGGGGGAGCAGTATGCGCTCGGAGAGGTCGCGGCTGACCTCGCCGGCCATGTAGTCGCGCTGGGTGGAGTTGACCACCGGGTTCTTGTTGGAGTTCTCCTGCTTGGCCTCCTCGTTGCAGCACTCGATGAGGGAGAGGATCTTCTCGTCGGTGGTGTTGCTCTGGCGGACAAGGCTCCGGGTGTAGCGGTAGGTGATGTAATTCTTCGCCACCTCGAAGGCCCCGTGGGCCATTATCTGCTTCTCCACCAGGTCTTGAATCTCCTCCACCGAGGGGCTCCGGCCCATGCTCTCGCAGTCTAAGGCCACGGACTGGGCGATGCGCTTTATCTGAAGGGGGGTCATGCGGGAGGTCTCCTCCGCCGACATGTTGGCCTTCCTTATGGCGTTCTCTATCTTTGAGATGTCAAACTCCATCTCCGCGCCGTTTCTCTTTATTATTCTCATGACTTGTCACCTCATGTCGAAATTATGGTAAAACCGTGTCGCCAAACGGAAAATACATTGTTAAGCCGGTCCGCTTATTCGTTCAGGGCCGTCAGGGCCGAAAGTAAATAAACTATACCACATCTTGTTTCCAAGGTCAAGGGGTAAACCATATATATTGTGTTTTTATATTTTCACGCAGATTTGGCACTATAAAAAGGCTGTTATGTGGTCGTTTCCCGCGTTTTACCGGAACAATCTGAACTTTTTTGCGGATTTATGGCCCATTTTGTCGTGTAATGACAAAAATTATTGTAGCTTTGCACAAAATTCACTTTTTGCATCAATACTCTCCGAGCCGCACGGGGATCTCCTTAGCGACGGCCATGCTGTCCGGGGACACGGAGCACTCAAGGGCTATCACACGGACCCCGGCCTTTTGCGCCGCTGTGAGCTCACTTGCAAAGACCGGGTCGGTCAGGACGTTGGGCTCGAAATATTCAGCCCCCCGCATCTGCACCACGAATACGGCCCAAGCCTCGAAGCCCTCACCGAGGCACCTTATGAGCTCCCTTAAGTGCTTCGCCCCTCTCTCGGTGGGCGCGTCGGGGAAGCGGACGACGCCCTTATCCTCCAGCGTCACGCCCTTGACCTCGCAAAAGGCCCTCCGGCCCTCCGCCTCCACATAAAAATCGAACCGCGAGGAGCCGTACACCGTCTCCGGCCTTATGAGCGTGGGGCTTGGGAATATCCCCCCGGCGGCCAGATACTCGCCGAAGACCTTATTCGGGGCTTGGGAGTCCATATTTATAAGTATGTCCCCCTTTTTGACGGCGATGAGGTCAAAATGCGTCTTTCTCTCCGGAGCGTGGCTCCTCTGGAGCCAGACCCTTGCCCCCGGAACGAGAAGCTCCCGGCACCGCCCCGTATTTTTCACGTGGCAGACCTCTATCCTCCCTCCGATCTCAACATTCGCTATGAACCTGTTGGGCCTTTCCCAAAAAATGCCATCAACTATATCCTCATAAACCACCTTCACACCCCCCTGAACCTACCCTTGACTTATCCTCGATATACCCTCGATATACCCGCGGCTTACCCTCGACATACCCTTGACATACTCTTTTTTTACCTCAAAACAGTATTATCGCACCCTCTACCCCCATTGTCAAGCGCCTAAAATACTTGCGTTTTCCTGATTTCCTGATATAATTATACTACCATAACAGCCTTTTCTTTTGGAGGGAGTAATTTGAATATCATAATCGTCGGGGCCGGTGGCGTCGGGTACTCCCTGGCCGACAGCCTCAATTCCGAGGGCCACCAGATAACGCTTGTGGACTTAAATTCCGCCAAGCTCGACTCCGCCCTTGAAAAGCTGGACATTCGGGGCGTTCCCGGCAACGGCGTGAGCCACGAGGTCCTGAGCGAGGCGGGCATAGCGAGCGCCGATTTGCTTATCGCCGTTTCCGATCAGGACGAGGTCAATATGCTCTGCTGTCTCATGGCGAAGAAGCTCTCTGGCTGTCAGACCATCGCCAGAGTGCGTAACCCCGTGTATTACCGGGAGGTCAACCTTATAAAGGACGAGCTGGGCCTCAGTATGGCCATAAATCCTGAGTCCGCCACCGCCGGGGAGATATTCGACCTCATCCAGATACCCGGAGCCATGACCGTTGAGACCTTCGCCAAGGGCCGTGTGAACCTCATTGAGATAGTAATACCCCAGGGATCCCCGGCAGACGGGCTGAAGGTCGCGGATTTCCCGGCAAAGGTCAGCCGCGGCACCCTTATCTGCGTCATCGAGCGGCGCTTGACCCGCGAGGCCGTCATACCACGCGGCGACACGGTGCTCCACGCCGGGGACAGCATCTATATCATCACCCCGCCCCAGGAGCTGGTGCCGCTATTTAAAAAGCTGGGCTTCCCCGTAAAGCCCAGCCGGGACGTGATGATAATCGGCGGGGGCCGCACGGCCTTCTATTTGGCCGAACAGCTCATTGCCGCCGGAAACCGGGTGAAGATAATCGAGAAAAACAGGGCCCTTTGCGAGGAGCTCTCCGCCTCGTTGCGCGGCGCGGACGTCATCTGCGGCGACGCGGTGGACCGCCAGCTTTTGCTGGAGGAGGGGATAGGGGAGGAGGACGTGTTCGTGCCCCTTACCGACATGGACGAGGAGAATATACTGCTCTCCCTCTACGCCCGGAAAATAAGCCACGTCCGGCCCATAACGAAGGTCAGTACCGTGGGCTTTGCCGAGGTCACCGAGGAACTCCCCGTGGGGAGCATCATAAACCCCAAGGAGATAACGGCCTACCGAATACTGCGCTACGTCCGGGCCATGTCAAATTCCTCAGATTCCAGCGAGATAGAGTCCCTCTACTACCTGGCGGGCCGGAAGGTGGAGGTGCTGGAATTTTATATCCGCTCCGATTCCGGCGTCACCGGAAAGCCCCTGTCGGAGCTCAGGCCCACAATGGTGCCAAATGTGCTCATCGCCTGTATCTACCGGGGAGGCCGGGTCATAATCCCTCGCGGCAACGACGAGATAAGGGCGGGGGACACGGTCATAGTCGTCACCACCACCCACGGCCTTTCGTCCATAAACGGCATACTCAAGGCCTGAGGGGAGGGTGACATGAACTATTCCGTCATACGCTGGCTTGTGGGCTGGGTACTCTGCCTTGAGGCCGCGTTTTTGCTGATCCCACTGGCGCTGTGCTTATGCTACGGCGAGCCCTACGCCGTGGACTACCTCATAGCCATCGCCGCCACGGCGGTGCCGGGGCTTATCATGGCCGTCAAAAGGCCGAAAAACAGCTCCTTTTACGCCCGCGAGGGCTTTGTGGCCACGTCCCTGAGCTGGATAGTCCTCTCCCTTGCAGGGGCGCTCCCCTTCTGGATCTCCGGCTGTATACCGAAATATGTGGACGCGCTTTTTGAGGTCATATCCGGCTTTACCACCACGGGAGCGTCTATTTTGCGGGACGTGGAGGCCATGCCGAAGTCGCTCCTCTTTTGGCGGAGCTTCACCCACTGGATAGGCGGTATGGGCGTCTTGGTGTTCCTGCTGGCCCTTCTGCCCATGGCGGGCGGTCAGAGCATACTCATAATGCGGGCCGAGAGCCCCGGCCCCTCCGTGGGCAAGCTGGTGCCGAGGCTCCAGCGCACGGCGGTGTACCTCTACGGCATATATTTCGGCATGACCGTGGCCGAGGTCATAGTGCTGCTTATAGGCAAGCTCGACCTCTTTTCGGCCCTTTGCATATCCTTCGGCACCGCCGGTACCGGCGGCTTCGGGGTGCTCAACGACTCCTTTGCCAGCTATTCGACTTATGTTCAGGTGGCCGTGACGGTGTTTATGTTCGCCTTCGGCATAAATTTCAACTTCTACTTTCTTCTTATCATGCGCAAGCTCCGCTCAGCCTTCACCATGGAGGAGGTCAGGTGCTATCTCATCGTTTTTGTATCCGCCATCGCCCTCATAACCGTGAATCTTATGAGCATGGAGTACGGCGGCTTCGGCTACTGCCTTCTCCACGCGGCCTTCCAGTGCTCCTCGGTCATGACCACCACGGGCTTTTCCTCCGTGGACTTTGACCTCTGGCCCACATTCTCAAAGACCGTGCTCATATGTCTCATGTTCGTGGGCGCCTGCGCCGGCTCCACCGGCGGCGGAATAAAGGTCAGCCGCATGATAATGTACTTTAAAAATATAGGCCGGGAGCTCCGCCGGCTTATCCACCCCCGCCGGGTCACCGTTGTGCGCATGGACGGCAAGGCGCTGGAGAGCGGCATGGTGGCCTCGGTCAACATGTGGCTCTTAGCGTACATCGCCGTGTTCTTCGCCTCCATGCTGGCCATAAGCCTTGATAATTTCGACTTCACCACCAACTTCTCCGCCGTGGCCGCAACGCTCAACAATATAGGGCCGGGTCTCAGCCTCGTTGGCCCCACAAGGAATTTCGGCGACTTCTCGGTATTTTCAAAATTTATCCTCATGTTCGACATGCTGGCCGGAAGACTTGAGATTTTCCCCATGCTCCTCCTGCTGAGACCGGGGACATGGAGAAAGGGAGCGTAAAGGTTATCCCCGCGGAAAATTCCACGGGGATAAGTTTATTTTCTCTTTTTGAATTTCCGCACTCTCTCGCCTGTGCCGCCGAGGGTCTCGTCAAGCTTCTTTACGAGCTCGCGCTGCTCGCCGGTGAGGTTCTTCGGAATGGTCACCGCCACGGTGACGAACTGGTCGCCCCGGCCGGAGGAGCGGAAGTAGGGGATACCCTTGCCCCGGAGCCTGAAGGTGTCGCCGTGCTGTGTGCCGGCGGGGATAGTGTACTTGACCTTCCCGTCCAAGGTGGGGACCTCCAGCTCGGCCCCAAGCATGGCCTGGGTGACGGTTATGGGCATCTCGCAGAGCACGCTTGTGCCCTCGCGCTCAAAGTACTCATGGGGCCGGATCGACACGGTGACTAAGAGATCCCCGGCGGGGCCGCCGTTGACGCCGGCGTTGCCCTGACCTGAGAGGGACATGGTCACGTGGTTTTCTATGCCCGCGTCGATGTGGACATTGACGCTCCGCTGACGGCGGACCTTGCCCTGGCCACGGCATTTGGAGCAGGGCTGGTGGATTATCTTGCCCTTTCCGCGGCACCTTGGGCATTCGGACTGGACCTGACTCATGCCGAAGGGCGTGCGCTGGGTGGTGACGGTGACGCCGGAGCCGTGGCAGTCGGGGCAGACCTCGGCGGTGGTGCCCTTGGCACAGCCGGTGCCGCCGCACTCGTCGCAGTCCTCGACCCTGCCCACGTTCACGGTCTTATCACAGCCGAAGGCCGCCTCCTCGAAGCTCAGGGAGACGCCCACCCTTATGTCCTCCCCCTGCCGGGGGCCGTTGCGCGTGCGCTGGCGGCCGCCGCCGAAGCCGAAGCCCCCGCCGAATATGCCGCCAAGTATATCGCCAAGGTCGAAATCCACCCCGCCGAAGCCGCCCCCGAAGCCTCCGCCGTTCTGGGCGGCGTAGTTGGGGTCTACACCGGCGAAGCCGAACTGGTCGTACTTTGCCCTCTTGTCCTTGTCGGAGAGTATCTCGTAGGCCTCGTTGGCCTCCTTCATTCTCTCGGCGCACTTTGGGTCGTCGGGGTGCAGGTCCGGGTGGTTGTCACGGGCGATCTTGTGGTAAGCCCTCTTTATCTCGTCGTCCGTGGCGCCTTTTGCCACGCCCAAAACCTCGTAAAAATCTCGTTTATCTGCCATAGAAAGCCTCGCAGAGCTCGCGCATTACGCGCGATATTTTTCACTCACTTATCCGGGAGTACGCAAGCGCGCTCCCGGATATTTTTCGCAAATGGGAAATTATTTCTTATCGTCGTCGTCAACGACCTCGTAGTCGGCGTCGTAGTACTGCTGTCCGCCGTTCTGGCCGCCCTGATTGTTGCCCTGATTGGGGTCGTAGCCCTGACCGGGGTTGGGGCCGCCTTGGGGGTTGGCCTGACTATAAAGCTTCTCGCTGGCCTTGTAGAAGACCTGGGTCAGGTTGTCGGTGGCGGTCTTTATGGCCGCGGCGTCCGTACCGGCAAGGGCCGTCTTCAAGGCGGAGAGGCTGGACTCGATCTCGCTCTTATCGGCGGGGTCGAGCTTGTCGCCGGCCTCGGAGAGTATCTTCTCGGTCTGGTAGACCATCTGGTCGCCCTGATTGCGGGTGTCCACCTCCTCGCGGCGCTTTGCGTCCTCGGCGGCGTACTGCTCGGCCTCGCGGACGGCCCGGTCGATGTCCTCCTTGGACATGTTGGAGGAGGAGGTGATGGTGATGTGCTGCTCACGCCCGGTGCCGAGGTCACGGGCGGAGACGTTGACGATGCCGTTGGCGTCTATATCGAAGCTGACCTCTATCTGGGGCACTCCGCGGCGGGCCGGGGCTATGCCGTCAAGATGGAAGCGGCCAAGGGATTTGTTGTACTGGGCCATCTCGCGCTCGCCCTGGAGGACGTTGACCTCAACGGAGGTCTGGTTGTCCGCGGCGGTGGAGAAGACCTGGCTTTTCTTTACGGGAATGGTGGTGTTGCGCTCAATGAGCTTCGTGAACACGCCGCCAAGAGTCTCGATGCCCAGTGACAGGGGAGTGACGTCAAGGAGCATGATGCCCTTCACGTCGCCGCCAAGGACGCCGCCCTGAATGGCCGCGCCAACGGCCACGCACTCGTCGGGGTTGATGCCCTTGAAGCCCTCCTTGCCGGTGAGCTTGCGTACCTCGTCCTGAACGGCGGGGATACGGCTGGAGCCGCCCACCATCAGGACCTTGGAGATGTCGTTACCACTGAGGCCCGCGTCGGACATGGCCTGACGGACAGGGCCGGCGGTGGCCTCCACAAGGTGAGCGGTGAGCTCGTTGAACTTGGCCCTTGTCAGCGTCACGTCAAGGTGCTTGGGCCCGGTGGCGTCGGCGGTGATGTAGGGCAGGTTCACGTTGGTGCTGGTCACGCCTGAGAGGTCGCACTTGGCCTTCTCGGCGGCCTCACGGAGCCTCTGCATGGCCACGCGGTCATTGGAGAGGTCGATGCCGGTTGACTTTTTGAACTCGTCGATGAGGTAGCGGACCACGCACTGGTCGAAGTCGTCGCCGCCCAGGCGGTTGTTACCGGCGGTGGCCAAAACCTCGATGACGCCGTTGTCGATGTCCAGAATGGACACGTCGAAGGTGCCGCCGCCCAAATCGTAGACCATGATCTTCTGGGCCTGCTCCTTGTCCACGCCGTAGGCCAGAGCCGCGGCGGTGGGCTCGTTGATGATGCGCTTTACGTCAAGGCCGGCTATCTTGCCCGCGTCCTTGGTGGCCTGACGCTGGGAGTCGGTGAAGTACGCCGGGACGGTGATGACCGCCTCGGTGACGGGCTGGCCGATATACGCCTCCGCGTCGGCCTTCAGCTTTTGGAGCACCATGGAGCTTATCTCCTGAGGGGTGTACGCCTTGCCGTCGATGGTCACCTTATAATTTGAGCCCATCTCGCGCTTTATGGAGCTTACGGTCCTGTCGGGGTTGGTGATGGCCTGACGCTTCGCCACGTGGCCAACCATGCGCTCGCCCTCCTTGGAGAAGGCCACCACAGACGGTGTGGTGCGCATACCCTCGGCATTGGCGATAACGACAGGCTCGCCGCCCTCCATCACCGCCACACAGCTGTTAGTAGTCCCAAGGTCTATCCCTATGATTTTTCCCATTTTGATTTCCTCCTGTATATGAATTGAAATAAAAATTACCTTTTTGGCTCCTCCTCGTAGGAGGAGCTGTCGAGCGAAGCGAGACTGAGGAAGCGAGGCTTTCAATTTTTGCCGCACTTCCAACAAAGCGCCTTATTAATTGGCGACCTTAACCATCGAGAACCTTATCACCTTATCCCCCAGCATAAATCCCTTCTGGAACTCCTCTACGACCTCGTTCTCGCCGTAGCTCTCGTCCTCCACGTGCATCACCGCGTTGTGGAGGTTGGCGTCAAAGGGCTTGCCCACGGCCTCGATGGGCTTGAGGCCCAGCTTTTCAAAGACGCCCTCAAGCTGTGTCATGGTCATCTCCACGCCCTTCAAAAACGCCTCGTCCGTGGACCCGGTCTTTAGAGCCCGCTCAAGGTTATCGTACACCGGCAAAAATCCGGCCACCGTGTCGGCCTTGACCTGACTGTAAAGGGCCTCCCGCTCCTTGGCCGAGCGCTTGCGGTAATTTTCATACTCGGCGTAGAGCCTCACGTATTTGTCCTTCTCCTCCGCCAAAAGCTCCTCGGCGGTGGGGCCGGCCTTTTCCGGCTCCGGCTTTTCCTCCGGCGCGCTCTCGGAGGCCTCCTGAGTATCCGTGGCCTCAACAGTCTTCTCGTTTTCTTCCTCTTTATTCTTCTTAGCCATCGCTGTCATCTCCCTTTATCATCAGTTTCCCGTAGCCGCTCGTCGCCGCGCCGCCGCCCAAGAGCTTTGAGAGCCCCTCGGCGATGTACGCAAGCTTAGCCGCCACGGCGGAGTAGTCCATTCTTGTGGGCCCCACGACCCCGATTATCCCCCGCATGTTGTCTCCGGCGTTGTAGCTTGCCAGAACTACGGAGGAGTCCTTAAGCTCCAGCGCCGCGTTCTCCGGGCCGATCAGCACCTTCACGTCCCCGAAGTCGGGGGAGGCGGAGAGGGAGGCCAAATTTTCGGAGTTTGAGAGGTAATTTATGAGCTTGTGGGCTTTCTCCGGGTCCCGGAACTCCGGGAGCTTCAAGAGATTCGCCTCTCCCGATACGTTGGCCCCGCCCTTGGCGGTGGCGAGGGTCTCGATGAGAAAGCCCGCTATCACCGAGGTGAGCCCCATGGTGTCGCCCACGGCCCGCTCGGTGGAGGCTATGAGCTCCGGTGTTATCTTCTCCTCGCTTATCCCGGTGAAGGAGGAGTTGAACACCGCCGAGAGCCTCGTTATCGTCACCTGACTGAAGGAGAAGGGCAGGTGCACCAGCTTGTTTTTCACCGTGTCGCCGGTGAGGAGCAGTACTATTATAAATGAGTTGGGGTCTAAATATATGAGCTCCACCCGCTTCACCGTCACAGCCGCGGCGGCTGATATGGTCAGGGCCGGGTAGCTGGTGAGCTCCGTGGCCATGTGGCCCACGGTGTCCATTATCTTCTCGTGGCCCCGTCCGTGAAGGTCAAGCCCCCGGTTTATGGCCTCGGTCTCGTCACGGGTGAGCTCCCGTTCACGCATGAGCTCGTTTACATAGAGCCGGTAGCCCTTTGCCGTGGGCACCCGCCCGGCGGAGGTGTGGGGCTGCTCAAGGTAGCCCTCCTTGTCCAGCGCCACAAGCTCATTGCGTATGGTGGCCGAGGAGCAGTCAAGGCCCGTCCGCGAGAGGACCGTCTTACTTCCCACGGGCTCGGCGGAGTCGATGTACTCCTCCACCACCGCCCTCAGTATTTTCTTCCTTCTCTGGGACAGCTCCATGACTTCACCTTCTTTAGCACTCCGACTTTCTGAGTGCTAAGCATAATCTACCACCGGAGAGCCCGAATGTCAATAGGCTTAATAAAAATTTCAAAAATATACCCAAATAAAAATCCGGCGGAAGCTTCCTCCCGCCGGATCTTGCCGGAAAACGCCGTAAGATTTTTTACTCGTCACCGAAGCTGATGCCGAGGAGCTTGGCCTCGGTGATGATGTCGCCCTCCGGGTCCACCATTTTGAGCTTCCCGGCGATCTCGGAAAGGGGCACGGAGACGATCTTGTGGTTCTGAATGGCCACAAGGTCGCCGTACTTGTCGTTTTTGATATTCAGCGCCGCCTGAGCGCCCAGGCGCGAGGAGAGCACCCGGTCGTAGGCCACGGGCATACCGCCACGCTGCATGTGTCCCGGCACCGTGACGCGCACGTCCTTGCCGGTGGCCTCGGTTATCTGGGCCGCCAACTCGTAGGACACGGAGGGGTAGGACGCCGCCAGCTCTGCCAGGGACTTTTTGCGCTCCTTTTTGGACATCTCGGCCCGCTCCTTGGATATGGCGCCCTCGGCCACGGCTAAAATAGTGAAGTCGTGGCCCGTCTTGCCCCGCTCCTCGATCTTGTCTATGACGGAGCTGAGCTTGTAGGGTATCTCCGGAATGAGGATTATGTCCGCGCCGCCGGCGATACCGGCGTTTAAGGTGAGCCAGCCCACCTTGTGGCCCATGACCTCCACGATGAATATGCGGTTGTGGGAGGCGGCGGTGGTGTGGATACAGTCGATGACGTTGGTGGCGTTGGAGATGGCAGACTGGAAGCCGAAGGTGGTGTCCGTTCCCCACAGGTCGTTGTCGATGGTCTTGGGAAGGCCGATGACATTGAGGCCCTCCTCGCTTAGGAGGTTCGCGGTCTTCTGGCTCCCGTTGCCGCCCAGCACCACAAGGCAGTCGAGCTTCAGCTTTTTATAGGTGTCCTTCATGGCCTTGACCTTATCAAGACCGTTCCTGTCCGGCTCCCGAATGAGCTTGAAGGGCGTTCTGGAGGAGCCAAGTATTGTACCGCCCACGGTGAGAAGGCCGGAAAAATCCTTGGGCGTCATTTTCCGGTATTTTTCGTAGATCATGCCCTTGTAGCCCTCAAGAAAGCCGATGATCTCCACGTCCTCAGGGCCGTAGATGTTGTAAAGGCCCTTGGCTACGCCGCGCATGGTGGCGTTGAGAGCTTGGCAGTCGCCGCCGCTGGTCAGGATTCCTACACGTTTCATGGTATGTCAAGACTCCTTTTCGTATTTTTGGGATAACGACACCATTATAGCATATTTTTCTCCGGTGGAATAAAAAATTTTGCGATTTTCCCGGCAAAATGAAGAAAAATTTTCCGATGTATGCTATAATACCCTGCTGGGAAGATAAATTTACCCTGATTTAAGGAGAGATACGGTGAAGACCTTCTGTATTTTCGGCTCCGGGGAGTACGGGGACACACCCCCGCATATACCGGACGGGGCCTTTGTGATAGCGGCGGACGGGGGACTTGCGGAGCTTTACCGCGTGGGGCGGACGCCGGAGCTCATACTTGGGGACTTTGACTCCTACGACGGGGGATTTCCTGAGGGAGTGGAGCTTCTGCGCCACCCGGTGATGAAGGACGCCACGGACATGGAGCTGGCGGTACACGAGGCGGTGAGGCGGGGAGCTGAAAAAATCGTAATCTACGGCGGCATGGGCGGCAGAATGGACCACACCTTCGCGAATATACAACTGCTCGTAAGGCTGGCCCGCGAGAAGGTGGCCTCCCGGCTCGTGGGGCCAAGGTGGACGGCGACGGCCATAAGCAATGAGAGCATCGACTTTGATGAGGGGCGCCGGGGGCTTATCTCCGTTTTCGCCTACGGCGGGGACGCGGTGGTCACGGAGACCGGCCTTCTCTATGGCCTTGACCACAGTACCCTCCACGACGATAAGCCACTTGGCGTCAGCAACCAGTTTACCGGAAGGCCGGCTCGCGTGACGGTCCACAGCGGCCTTTGCGTGGTCATGTGGGAGAATATATTATAAATAAGGAGAAATTATGGAAATAAAAGCCGCGATATTCGACCTTGACGGCACGGTCATAGATTCCATGGCCGTGTGGGACGGGGCATGGGAGAGGTTCTGCCTCAAATACGCCCCGGTCCGGGACGAGAGTCTGTTTGCCGAGTACAAGGCCCGCACGCTGGGCACGGCGATAGAATTTTATAAGGAGGCCTTCGCTATCCACGCCTCGCCGGAGGAGCTGGCGGACGAGGTCAACGGCTACGTGCGGGAGGGCTACGGGACGGTGGAGGCAAAGCCGGGGGTACGGGAGTATTTGAGGGCTCTCAGAGCCAGAAATATCCCAGCCTGCGTGGCCACAAATACGGTAAGGCCGCTGGTGGAGTACGTGCTTTCACGGCTTGGGCTTACGGAGTATTTTAAATTTATCCTCACCTGCACCGAGTTCGGCTCCGGGAAGGACAGACCGGAGATCTTTCTGGAGTGCGCCCGCCGCCTCGCCTCCGTGCCGGGAAATACCGCCGTCTTTGAGGACGCCCCCCACGCCCTTCGCACGGCAAAAAACGCCGGTTTCCTCACCGTCGCCGTCCACGACCCCTCCTACGCCACCTCCGCCCCTGCCCTACGCCAAATGGCGGATAGGTATATAAACGACTTTATAGAGATGTGAGATTGTCCCCTACTCATTTGAGTAGGGGGTAGATTGTCAAAAAAGGCAAAAGGACTTTGTCGACAAAGTGAAAAAAGCAACCCGTTCGGGTCGCTTTTTTGGTGCCGGTGACCGGGATCGAACCGGTACGATGTTGCCATCACGGGATTTTAAGTCCCGGGCGTCTGCCTGTTCCGCCACACCGGCTTATTGCTTTTTGGGGAGGGGACGCTTCACGCCGTGTTCGTCTACGAGGTAGGTGTGCTCCAGCTGGCCCTCAAGGCTGGCCTTCACGCTCTGGATATACTCCGCACGGAGCTCGGCGCGCTCTTTAAGCTCCGCCTCGGTGAGGGGGCGGGTGCGGGAGAGGCGGGTGAGCTCGCTTATGCGGTCTATCCGTGACTTCTCCATAAAAACACCTCGACCGACTGGACTGCAAAGTTCAGTATAAGCATTTCCGGCCGGTTTGTCAAGATTTTTTGGAACAGACATGCGGCAACAGGAATAGTATGGAGGGAACAATGAGCCGGGGAGGGCGCGCGGAATGGAATTTGCGGTCGTGGGCGGGGATATGAGGATAGTGAAGCTGGCGGAGCTTTTGGCTCTTGACGGCCACACGGTCAGGCCCTTTGGGCTTGAGCGGGGGGAGAGCGGCGTGCTTGCGCGCTCAGAGACGCTCCGGGAGGCGCTGGAGGGGGCAAGGTACGTGATACTGCCGCTTCCGGCGCTGACGGGGGACGTTATAAACGCCCCCTTGTCAAAGTGGGAGATAAGGCTTTCGGAGCTTGCTGAGGCCATTTTCCCCGGCCAGACAATTCTGGCGGGGAAGGCGGGAGCGGCGCTCACTGACGCGGCGCGGGCCCGCTCGGTCCCGGTCATCGACTACCTTGAGAGGGAGGAGCTGACGGTGAAAAACGCCGGCATCACGGCCGAGGGGGCGGTGGAGATACTGATGCGGGAGCTCCCGGTGACGCTGATGGGCTCTCACATTTTAGTGGTGGGCTTTGGCCGGATAGGCAAGCTTTTGGCCCTGAAACTCCGGGCCCTCGGCGCTTGCGTGACATGCTCCGCCAGAAAAAGCTCCGACAGGGCGTGGATAGAGGCTCTGGGCCTTAAAGCGGTGGACACGGCGAAGCTCGCGGGTGCCCTTGCCGATGTTGACGCGGTGGTGAACACGGTCCCCGCCAGAGTGCTGGGGGAGCGGGAGCTGGCGGCGCTCAGAGAGGGCTCGGTCTGTCTGGATCTGGCCTCCAAGCCGGGAGGGGTGGACCTTGAGGCCGCCAAGGCGATGGGGACCCACGTCATCTGGGCCCTGTCCCTTCCGGGGCAGGTGGCCCCGGTAACCGCCGGGGAGGCCATACGGGACGCCATATACAATATAATATATGAATTGGAGAGTGAATAATGGAAAAGCTTAGAGCGGGCGTGGCGCTGTGCGGGTCCTACTGCACCTTCAAGAAGGCCGTGGACGCCTTCGAGAGGCTCTGCGGCGTGTACGACGTGACGCCCATAATGTCCGAAAGCTCCGCCGTAACCGACACGAGGTTCGGCAAAGCTCAGGATTTTCGAGAGAGGCTGACCTCGGCCTCAGGCCGGGAGATAGTGGACACCATCGTCAAGGCCGAGCCAATCGGGCCCAAGAGGCTCCTTGACGTACTTATAATCGTTCCCTGTACGGGGAACACCATCGCGAAGCTGGCCAACGGCGTCACGGACTCGGCGGTGACCATGGCGGCCAAGGCCCACCTGAGAAACGGCCGGCCCGTGGTGCTTGCGGTGTCCACCAACGACGCCCTGAGCGCCAACGCGGAGAATATAGGAAAGCTCCTTGTCAGGAAAAATATTTATTTCGTCCCGTTTTATCAGGACGACCCCATTGGCAAGCCCACGTCGCTGGCCGCGGACCTTAATCTTATAGAGGACACGGTGGCGGCGGCCATGGAGGGGAGACAGCTCCAGCCTGTGCTTGCCGACAGAAGAAAATACAACATATAGTGGTCAAAACGCGGGGAGAAAAATCCTCGCGAATTTTTTTGAAAAATACGAAAAAAAGTGTTGACATTTGCGGTGAAGTGGGTGTATAGTAAGCAAGCTGTTGCGAAACGGCAGTGAGAATAACATAAAAAACCTCTTAAAAATCTCAAATTTGGGGTTGACAAGAGCGTTCGGATATGTTATTCTAAAAGTCCGCTGAGCCTATGAGGGGAAGCGGAGATGCACCTTGCGAATTAAACAGTGTAAACGAGAAAAGCACCAAAAAAGAGAAGGGCTTTAAGCTACGAAGTAGCGAAAAGATTCTTTTGAGAGCTGAGAAACAGCGATCAAGAAATGATTTTAGCGGCTCTGTAAGGGGCTGTTAAGATACCATTTATTGAGAGTTTGATCCTGGCTCAGGATAAACGCTGGCGGCGTGCCTAACACATGCAAGTCG
>CANREY010000038.1 GCA_947629755.1 uncultured Oscillospiraceae bacterium
ATGATGTGAGCGCCGACGAGGAATGTGAAGGCATTGAGCATGTTGATGACGAGCGGCATCTCGTGTTTTCACATTCCCCCTTGCAATTTAGGCTCCACCGGGATAAAATGGCCTATGCCCAATACTGCACCGTCCGGAACGTGCCGGATTCCAAAATAAGTGAACTTGTGACCGTCCATGGCCTTGCCGAGAGGACGGCTATTTTTTTGAGCGAGGATAAACGTCAAAATAAGGACGCCGGAGTGACAAAACTATGTCCGTTTTCGGTTGATTTATGGAGAAAAATGGCGTATAGTATAGGGCAGTGAGAATAGAAACAAGGGAGGCTTCTTTATGAAGGAAGTAAAAAAACCGAAAAAACCGCTGTTCTATTATTACGGCATCGTGCTTTTGGTGCTGTTGGTCTTCAATTTCTTCATCATGCCACGGCTCATGATGCCGAGAGTGCAGGACGTGGACTACGGCACCTTCATGCGTATGACCGACGAGGGCGATATAGGCAGGGTCGAGGTACAGTCCAACGAGATACTTTTCACCGACAAGGAGGAGACCGGCATATTCAGGACCGGACTCATGGACGACCCCGGCCTCACCGAGCGTCTCTATAAATCCGGCGCTCAGTTCACAAAGGAAATAATCGAGCAGATGTCGCCCCTCATGAGCATCATCGTGGAATGGATACTGCCGGTGGTCATATTCATCGTGGTGGGACAGCTCATATCCCGCTTCATAATGAAGCGCGCCGGCGGCGAGAACGCCATGATGTTCGGCATGAACAAAAATAACGCCCGCGTCTACGTCCAGTCCTCCGACGGCATAAAATTTGCCGACGTGGCCGGTGAGGACGAGGCCAAGGACAATTTAAAGGAAATAGTGGAGTACCTCCACGACCCGTCAAAATATAAGGAGATCGGCGCCAGTATGCCAAAGGGCGTGCTTTTAGTCGGCCCTCCGGGCACAGGTAAGACGATGCTGGCCAAGGCCGTGGCCGGCGAGGCCAACGTGCCCTTCTTCTCCATGTCGGGCTCCGAGTTTGTGGAGATGTTCGTGGGCATGGGAGCCAGCAAGGTCCGCGATCTTTTCAAGCAGGCCAAGGAGAAGGCCCCATGCATCGTCTTCATCGACGAGATCGACGCCATCGGCAAAAAGCGCGACGGCCAGTTCGGCGGCGGCAACGACGAGCGGGAGCAGACCTTAAACCAGCTCCTCACCGAGATGGACGGCTTTGAGGGCGCTGAGGGCGTCATTATCTTAGCCGCCACCAACAGGCCCGAATCTCTTGACCCCGCCCTCACAAGACCGGGGCGCTTCGATAGGCGCGTGCCCGTGGAGCTCCCCGATTTAGCCGGGCGCGAGGCCATACTTAAGGTCCACGCCAAGAAGATAAAAATTGCCGACGACGTGGATTTCACCCAGATCGCCCGTATGGCCTCCGGCGCGTCGGGGGCGGAGCTTGCCAACATAGTAAACGAGGCCGCCCTCCGGGCCGTGAGGCAGGGCCGCAAGGCCGTGACCCAAGAGGACCTCTCCGAGAGCATCGAAGTGGTGGTGGCCGGGTACCAGAAGAAGAACGCCATTTTGACGGACAAGGAGAAGTGGACCGTGGCCTACCACGAGATCGGCCACGCCTTAGTCGCCGCAAAGCAGACAAATTCCGCCCCGGTGCAGAAGATAACCATAATCCCCCGGACCTCCGGGGCTCTTGGCTACACCATGCAGGTGGACGAGGGGAACCACTACCTCATGACGAAGGAGGAGATTGAGAACAAGATCGCCACTCTCACCGGCGGCCGCGCCGCCGAGGAGGTCCGCTTCGGCTCCGTCACCACCGGCGCTTCCAACGACATCGAGCAGGCCACGAAGCTGGCCCGCGCCATGATAACCCGCTACGGCATGAGCGAGGACTTCGACATGGTGGCCCTTGAGACCGTGACCAACCAGTACCTCGGTGGCGACGCCTCCCTCGCCTGCTCCGCCGAGACCCAGACCAAGATCGACGCCAAGGTCGTTGACCTGGTCAAGCGCCAGCACGAAAAGGCGCTGGGGATACTTAGGGATAACATGTCAAAGCTTGACCAGCTTGCCAAGTACCTCTACGAACAGGAGACCATAACAGGCGAGGAGTTTATGGGGATATTGGAGAAGTGAAATCAGTTGTTGAAAACACTTGCCAATCAAGTTAGAATATGATATGATAGAAGTGCGAAAGGAGGTGCGCTGCATGGGAACCGAAGCAGAAAGACAGGACACCCGGAAGGCTATGGCGTATGACCTCATACAGATTTTGAAGGAAAAGCCCGAAAAGCAGACTTACACGACTGAGGAAATTGAAAAAATTATCCATGTGTATCTGACGACAGCCGACCAGAAATAACACGACAATGGCCGCCCCGATCGGGGCGGCCAATTATTTTTTAAAGCTCCAGCGTTATATTCTCCCCCACCAGCCCCGTGGGTATCCCCGTCCTCGCCTCCGGGGAATCCGGGTGGGCCAGGAGCCACTTGTTGCGGGCGGTGAGGATACGGTCCTCGGCGGTCCTTTTCTCAATGTCCGGGGCCGGAAAATTGGTGCCTCTCGGCAGGACCACGATCACCCTGAAATGCCCGTCGCGCTCGGCGTTGCAGGGGGCGTAGTGGAGCGTGGTGGCGTAGACCTCCACCGGCACCCCTCCTGGGGCCCGGAAGGCCTTGACGTGTGAGGTGTCAAGCACGCCGTTTTCTATCTCGTCCTGCTTTGCCAGAAGCAGTATGTAGTCGTCCTCGCCGATGTTTATCTCGCTGTCCCGGTGGTACTCAAGGCAGTTGAGCGTCACGTTACTGCCCCAGCACATGCCAATCTCGATAGGCATACCGCCGTAGAGGCTGTTCTGAAGCTCCCCGTAAACCGCCGTGGCCTCAAGTGCCGGTATGCTTGGCTCGTAGGCCGTGCCCGCCTCAGGAAGGGGTATCTTCTTGGCATTGGCGACAAGAGCCTTTACGTCATAGCCCTCCACCACCCGGCCGTAGGGCTTGAACTCCGGGTCGTATACTGAATATATCTTCATGATCTCACCTCACAAAATTTTCGGAAAAAGGTTTTTCATCGCGGGATATATCTGCCTGAACTGCTTATATCGCTCATCATATAGCGCCGTGAGCTCCGGCTCCGGGCAGGTGGTGGAGGACACGCTGACGAGCTTCGTGCAGGCCTCCCGGACGGTGGGATAGACCCCGTCGGCCACCATGGCGAGTATCGCCCCGCCGTAGCCCGGCCCCTGCTCCGTGGCCACCATGTCGAGAGGTATGCCCAGAACGTTTGCCAGTATCTTCCTCCACAGCGGCGATTTGGCCCCGCCGCCGCAGATGTTGGACCGCTCTATGTTTATGCCGAGGGCCCTTGCCACCTCGAAGCTGTCCCGAATGGCGAAGGCCACACCCTCCAACACCGCTTGGGTCATGTCCGCGTGGGTGGTGTCCATGGTGAGGCCCGTGAATGTGCCTCTGGCGTTCGTGTCGTTTATGGGGCTTCGCTCGCCCATGAGGTAGGGCAGGAACCACACGTGCCCCCGGCCCAGCTTTTCAGGTGAAATTTTTGCCTGCTCGGCGGCATAGTCCGCGTCGCCGGAGACGTCGTCCAGCCACCACTTGTTACAGCTTGCGGCGGAGAGCATACAGCCCATAAGGTGGTAACCCCCGTCGGCGTGGGCGAAGGAGTGGAGGGCGTTCATGGGGTCAACGCCGAATTTCTCCGAGGATATGAACACCGTGCCGGAGGTGCCGAGGCTTATGTTACAGCTCCCCTCCCCCACCGTGCCGGTGCCCACCGCCGCCGCGGCGTTGTCCCCGGCCCCGGCGCAGACCTTGACATTTTCGGGAAGCCCGAAGGCCTCGGCCACCTCGGCCTTAAGCGTCCCCACGCTCTCCCAGCTCTCATGGAGCGTGGGCAACTGTTCCTCCGTAAGGCCGCAGATGTCCAGCATCTCCTTTGACCAGCGCTTATGCTGAACGTCCAGAAGGAGCATGCCGGAGGCGTCGGAGTAGTCCGTTGCGTGAACGCCGGTCATTTTATAGACAAGGTAGTCCTTGGGCAGCATTATCTTCGCGATCTTCCCGAAGTTTTCCGGCTCGTTTTCCCTTATCCACAGAAGCTTCGGCGCGGTGAACCCGGCGAAGGCTATGTTTGCCGTATACTCGCTGAGCCTGTCCCGGCCGACCACGTTATTTAAATAGTCCACCTCTCTCGCCGTGCGCCCGTCGTTCCAGAGTATGGCGGGGCGTATGACCCTGTCCTCCCTATCCAGCGCCACAAGCCCGTGCATCTGTCCCCCAAGGCCGACAGCCCGGACGGAGCTTTTATCCACGTCCCTCACAAGCTCCGGCACGGCGGAGAGTACCGCGCTCCACCAGTCCTCCGGCTCCTGCTCGCTCCAGCCGGGGTGGGGAAAGCTCAGGGGGTATTCCCGCGATACCTCGTTTATCACCGCCCCCCTGTCGTCCACCAAGAGGAGCTTTACCGCTGATGTGCCAAGGTCAATACCTATGTAATACATTTCCTGCCCTCCTTTTTTGCCCCGATAACCCGAAAATGTCACCGGAGCATATATTCTTCGACCATTATATAACTTTTTGTCCCGCTCGGCAACTACCGGAAGCGATTTTTTCTTTTCCCGGCTGTATTTGGTCAAAGGGCGCACTTGATAAAGGGCGAAAAATGTGGCATAATTGGTGAAAACATTTTTGGAGGGCGGAGACATGGAGTACACTATAAAAAATGGCGCCCTTGAGGCGACTGTCGCCACACGGGGAGCGGAGCTCAGGTCCGTAACGGGCGCAAACGGGGTCGAGTACCTCTGGGACGGCGACTCCCGCTATTGGCCGGACAGGTCCCCGGTGCTTTTCCCCTTTGTGGCCAGGCTCCAAGGCGGGCGGTACATAATGGACGGCAGGCAGTACGCACTGCCTATACACGGCTTTGCCAATTTTCTCGACTTCTCCGTCTCTGAGCGTGACAGGGGCCGCATAGCCCTTGAGCTTGAGAGCGGCCCTGAGACTTGGAAGATGTACCCCAGAAATTTTATCTTCCGGGTCATATATGAGCTTCAGGACAACTGCCTCTCCGTCACCTATGAGGTGGAGAATACCGACCCGCGCCCCCTCTCCTTCGGCCTTGGGGGCCACCCCGGCTTCAGAGTGCCTCTTGGCCGCAATGGGGAGTTTGAGGACTACCGCCTGCGCTTCTCCGGTCCCTGCGAGCCGGTCCGCGTGGGCTTCACGCCGGACCTGCTCCTCAGCGGCGAGGACACGCCCTACCCCCTTGAGGACGGGCAGATCCTGCGTCTGAGCCACGGGCTATTTGACGACGATGCCATCGTGCTCAAAAATACATGCCGCGAGGTGACATTGGGGCGCCCCGGCGGCCACGGCGTGACGGTCTCCTTCCCCGATATGCCCTACCTCGGCATCTGGCACGCCCCCAAAACCAATGCCCCCTACGTCTGCATCGAGCCATGGCTCACCCTCCCCGGCAGATCCGGCGAGCTCACCGACTTCTCCTCTCCCTCTCCCTCCCTCGTCCCCCTCGCTCCGGGCAAAAAATTCAAAACCACCTGGCACATCACAACCACCTGACCTCCGTAAATCCCCCATACATATCCGCCAGCCCCGATGTGCGTAACCCCAATTTTAATATTTTTCGCAAGGACATGCGCCTTGCGAAAAATCCCTCTTGTTTTGCGGAGTGCCGCCTCCGGCGGCGCGGAGCAAAACGGCAGAAAAAAATCCGCGAATAGGCCCGCAGGCCTTTTCGCGGATTTTTTCATTACGTATCCCCTCTTGATTTAAAAGGCTCCGCCTTTTAAATCACTGTAATGCGTCGTACCCTTCCTCGCCGGTGCGGACCTTGACCACGTTCTCAACGTCGAAGACGAATATCTTGCCGTCGCCGATGTTGCCGGTGTAGAGGATCTTCCGGGCGGTGTTGATGACCTCGCTTACGGGGACCTTGGAGACCACGATGTCCACCTGTACCTTGGGCAAAAGCTGTATCTCCACGGGGACGCCGCGGTAATAGCGGCTCTGGCCCTTCTGGATACCGCAGCCCATGACGTTGGTGACGGTCATTCCTGTGACGCCTATCTCCTCCAGCGCGTTCTTCAGCGGCTCGAAGCGGTTCATGTTCATGATGATCTCAACCTTGCTTATCTTCTCGCCGGGCTTGGAGTCGGACTTGCGGCCGTAAGCGGGGATAGCCACCTCAGGCGGCACTTTGCCGTCGGCCTTCGCCACAACCTCCGTGGGTATGGTGGAAGCGCCAAGGGAGTAGACGGACAGGTTCTGGGGAGTTACGAAGTCGGCGTAGGCCGAAACCAAGCCGTGCTCGGCTATGTCAAGGCCCTCGATCTCCTCCTCAGGCTTTACGCGAAGGCCGTTGGTCTTCTCGATGATCTTGAAAACTATGAACATGGTGACAATGGTCCATGCTAAAATGCACACGGCGCCCAAGCACTGCACGCCCAGCTGTCTGAAGCCCCCGCCGTAGAAAAGGCCCTTGGTGCCGTATTTTTCATTGCAGGCAAAGAGGCCAACGGCGATGGTGCCCCAAAGTCCGTGCACGCCGTGGACCGAGAAGGCGCCCACAGGGTCGTCGATCTTGACCTTCTGGTCGATGAAGTTGACCGACTCCACCACCAGCACGCCGGAGACCGCGCCGATGACGGCCGATCCGATGGCGTCAACGCTGGCGCAACCGGCGGTGACGGCCACGAGGCCCGCCAGAGAGGCGTTAAGGCACATGGAGACGTCGGGCTTTCCGGTGCGGACCCAGGTGTAGATCATGCACACCACGGTGGCAACGGAGGGGGCGATGGTGGTGGTGCCCAGGATCTGGGCCATCTCCTTTACGTCAGCGGCGGCGGCGGCGTTAAAGCCGTACCAGGCAAACCAGAGCATGAATACGCCCAAGGCCGCCAGCGTCATGGAGTGGCCGGGTATGGCGTTGACCTTTGTCTTGCCGTCCTTGTCCTTTGTGTACTTGCCGATACGGGGGCCAACCAGCGCCGCGCCGATGAGGGCCGTCCAGCCGCCCACCATGTGGATAACGGCGGAGCCGGCAAAGTCGATGAACTGAAGCTTGGAGAGCCAGCCGCCGCCCCAGGCCCAACCGGCCTCGATGGGGTAGATGACAAGGGATATGACCGCAGAGTAGATGCAGTAGGAAGAAAACTTCGTGCGCTCGGCCATGGAGCCGGACACTATCGTCGCGGCGGTGGCGCAGAACACCAGCTGGAACACGAAGCTTTTCCAGTCGGCCCCGTCAAAGTCGGTGAAAAGCTGCCAGTCGGGCTTGCCGATAAGGCCGAAGAAAACGTGCTCGCCCATCATGATGCCGTAGCCCAAAAGGCTGAACACCACGGTGCCGATGCAGAAGTCCATAAGGTTTTTCATGATGATATTGCCGGCGTTCTTGGCCCTTGTGAGGCCCGTCTCCACCATGGCGAAGCCGCCCTGCATGAAGAACACCAATACAGCGCCAACGAGATACCATACTGACATGTCCATTTTTTTATCCTCCTGAAAATTTTGTCCTCCGAAGGCCCCCACCCTCAGGGGCCCACGGATAAATATAAAAAGAGCGACAGCGTCAAAAAGCACCGTCGCTCTTTCTTACAAGGTTGCGGCTTCGCCGCTTATCCCACTTCACCCCTGTCTCCCCTCTCCGCCCAAGCGGAGAGGGCAAAGATGAAGTTTTATTGTTGCGGCTACGCCGCTTATCCGTCCTCACCCCTACCCCTCTCCCTCCAAAGGGAGAGGGCAAAGAGGTAGCTTATATTAAATTCGTGTACCCCATCAAAAACTCGTCGACCTCTTTGGCCGCGGCGCGGCCCTCGGCTATGGCGTGGACCACTAAGGACTGTCCGCGCCTTGTGTCGCCGGCGGCGAAGATCTTGGGGTTTGTCGTTCGGTAGCCGCCGCCGGTGGCGATATTGCCCCGCGCGTCGGTGTCCACGCCGAAGGACTCTGGGACATATTTGTCCGTCCCCACAAAGCCCGCGGCGATGAGCAGAAGCTCGCAGGGTATGCGCTCCTCGGAGCCGTCCACCGGGACCATTACGGTCCTGCCGTTCTCGCTCCTCGGCATGAGGGAGACTATGACAAGCTCCCGCACATTCCCGTTCTCGTCGGGAACTATCTCCTTCACCGTCCGCTCATAGAGCCTTGGGTCGTGACCGAAGACCGCTATGGCCTCCTCCTGGCCGTAATCCGTCTTTTCAACTCTGGGCCACTGGGGCCAGGGGTTATTTTCCGCTCTTGTCAGGGGGAGCCTCGGCATCATCTCAAGCTGTGTGACCGAGGCGCAACCGTGGCGCATACATGTGCCCACGCAGTCGTTGCCCGTGTCGCCGCCGCCCACGACGACCACGTTCTTCCCTTTTGCGGATATGAACGTGCCCTCCTTGAGCCCCTTGTCAAGAAGGCTCTTTGTGGTGGAGGTGAGGAAGTCCACGGCGAAATATACCCCGCCGCTCTCCCGTCCGGGGACCTTAAGGTCTCTCGGAGCCTTGGCCCCGGTGCAGAGCACCACAGCGTCATATACCGCCGTCAGCCCCCCGGCCACCACGTCCCGGCCCACGTCAACGTTCGTCTTAAACTCCACGCCCTCGTCACGCATTATGCTGACCCGGCGGTCGATGACGCTCTTGTCAAGCTTCATATTGGGTATGCCGTACATCAGAAGTCCGCCGACCCTGTCCTCCCGCTCAAATACGGTGACCGAGTGGCCCCGGCGATTTAACTGGTCCGCCACCGTGAGCCCCGCGGGGCCTGAGCCGATGACGGCCACCTTCTTGCCCGTGCGGACCTTTGGCGGCTGGGGCGTCACCACGCCGGAGGCGTAGGCCCGCTCCACCACGAAAAGCTCGTTTTCCCTGACCGTCACGGCCTCGCCGTGAAGGGCGCAGGTGCAGGCCGCCTCACATAGAGCCGGGCAGACCCTGCCCGTAAACTCCGGGAAATTGTTGGTCTTGCGGAGCCTTTTGTAGCCCTCCTCAAAATTTCCGTGGTACACAAGGTCGTTCCACTCCGGGGCCATGTTGTGGAGGGGACACCCGGTGAAGCCGGTCTCTAATTTCAGCCCAGACTGGCAGAAGGGCACGCCGCAGTCCATGCACCGGGCCGCCTGCTCACGGCGCTTATCCGTATCAAGGGGCGGGTGGAACTCCCGGTAGTCGTGTATCCTCTCACGGGGCGGGCGGGCCGCGCTGACCTTGCGCTCAAACTCAAGAAATCCCGTAGGCTTTCCCATCAGCCCTCGCCCCCTCTCGTGATCATGTAAAAGGCCTCCTCGCGGGCCTCCTCGTGGCTCATGCCACGCTCCTCGAACTGGCTTATGGCCCTGAGCATCTTGTCGTAGTCCCTTGGCATTATCTTCTTGAAAAGTCCAAGATTTTCGTTGAAATTCGCCAGTATCTCGCGGGCCCTCTCGGAGCCCGTCTCGCGAAGGTGCTCCTCGATTAGCGTCCTGAGCTCCTCGATGTCGTGCTTTTGGGTCACGCTCTCAAGCTCCACCATGGACTTGTTGACCCGCTTATATAGGTCTCTCTTGCCGTCCCAGACGTAGGCTATGCCGCCGGACATGCCGGCCGCGAAATTCCTGCCGGTGGGTCCAAGGACCACCACTCGGCCGCCGGTCATGTACTCGCAACCGTGGTCGCCCACGCCCTCAACTACGGCGCAGGCCCCGGAGTTTCGCACGGCGAACCTCTCACCGGCAAGTCCCGCGATGTAGGCCCTGCCCGCCGTGGCGCCGTAGAGGGCCACATTGCCGATTATAATGTTCTCACCGGCCTTGTATTTGGCCGTCTCCGGGGGCCTCACTGTGAGCTTGCCGCCGGAAAGGCCCTTGCCGAAGTAGTCGTTGGAGTCGCCCACAAGATTAAGCGTCAGCCCCTTGGGTATGAAGGCCCCGAAGGACTGTCCCCCCGCGCCGTGGCAGTCCACCACAAAGGCGTCGTCGGGGAGGGTGTTTTTATATTTCCTCGTGATCTCGCTTCCCAGTATGGCGCCGAAGGCGCGGTCCACGTTGCCGACCTCCACGCTCACGCGTGAAAACTTCCTGTCAAGGTCCAGCTCCTTCAAAAGCGTCCCCAAGTCCTTGGTCTTCTCAAGCTCGAAGTCGAATACGTCCCCGGCCTCGAAGTGCTCCGGCACGGAGTACTTACTCTGGAGTATGGCGGACATATCCACGCTGGCCGCCCGGTGGGTGACCTGCTTTTCCCGGACCTTCAGAAGGTCCGACCGGCCCACCAGCTCGTTTACCGTGCGTATGCCCAGCCTCGCCATTATCTCCCGGAGCTCTTGGGCCACGAAGCGCATGAAATTCATGACGTACTCCGGCTTGCCGCAAAAACGCCGCCGAAGCTCAGGATTTTGCGTGGCCACGCCCATGGGGCAGGTGTCAAGGTTGCAGACCCGCATCATGACGCAACCTAATGTAATAAGCGGAGCCGTGGCGAAACCGAACTCCTCCGCCCCCAGCATACACGCTATGGCCACGTCCCGGCCCGTCATGAGCTTACCGTCGGCCTCTATGCGCACGCGGTGTCGAAGACCGTTTTTCACCAGCGTCTGGTGTGTCTCGGAGATGCCCAGCTCCCAGGGGAGCCCCGCGTCGTGTATGCTCGTCTTCGGGGCCGCGCCGGTGCCGCCGTCGTAGCCGGAGATGAGCACCGTCTGGGCCCCCGCCTTGGCCACGCCCGCGGCGATGGTGCCAACGCCGGCCTCGCTCACCAGCTTCACGGCTATGTCCGCGTAGCGGTTTGCGTTTTTAAGGTCAAATATGAGCTGGGCTAAATCCTCGATGGAGTAAATGTCGTGGTGTGGCGGCGGGGATATGAGTGCCACGCCGGGGGTGGAGTAGCGCGTCTTGGCTATCCACGGGTAGACCTTCTTCCCCGGCAGATGCCCGCCCTCGCCGGGCTTGGCCCCTTGGGCCATCTTTATCTGTATCTCCCTTGCGGAGACGAGATACTCGCTTGTGACGCCAAACCGGCCGGAGGCCACCTGCTTTATGGCGGAGCCCTTTATGGTCCCAAGCCTCTCAGGAAGCTCGCCGCCCTCGCCGGAGTTTGACTTGCCGCCCAAGGTGTTCATGGCGATAGCGAGGCACTCGTGGGCCTCCTGGGAGATGGAGCCGTAGGACATGGCGCCTGTCTTGAAGCGCTTTACTATCTCGTCCACGCTCTCCACCTCGTCTATGTCTATCCCCTCCTCAGGGAAGTCGAAGCGGAGAAGGCCCCGCAGCGTGTGGGGCACCGTGTCTGAGTCCACAAGCTCCGAATATTTTTTAAATAGCTGGTAGTCCCCCTCCCTCGTGGCCCTTTGAAGTGTGAGGATAGTGAGAGGATCGTACATGTGATCCTCCTTGTCCTCGCCGCTTCTCAATGAGTGGGTGCCGGTGGAGTCCAGCGTGGGGTCAACACCCAGCCCCAAGGGGTCGAAGGCGTGGGAGTGGCGGTACTCAACGCCCTCGCCTATCTCCTCAAGCCCCACGCCGCCCACGCGGGAGACGGTATTGGTGAAGTATTTATCGATTACGTCGGGCCTTATGCCCACGGCCTCAAATATCTGTGCCGACTGGTAGGACTGTATGGTGGAAATGCCCATCTTTGAGGCTATCTTCACTATCCCGTGGAGCACCGCCAGGTTGTAGTCGTCCACCGCGGCGTACACGTCCTTGTCCAGCATAGATTTCTCGATAAGCTCCGCTATGCACTCGTGGGCAAGGTAGGGGTACACGGCCCTCGCGCCGTAGCCTAAGAGCGTTGCGAAGTGGTGCACGTCCCTTGGCTCGCCGGACTCCAGTATGACCGACACCGCCGTGCGCTTTTTCGTTCGGATAAGGTACTGCTCCATTGCGGAGACGGCCAGAAGCGACGGTATGGCCACGTGGTTTTCGTCCACTCCCCTGTCGGAGAGGATTATTATATTGGCCCCGTTCCTGTACGCCCTGTCGCAGGCGATGAACATACGGTCGATCGCCCGCTCAAGTGGGGTATTCTTGTAGTAGAGTATGGACACCGTCTCCACCTTGAACCCCGGCTTGTTCATACTGCGTATCTTCAGCATGTCGACCCCGGAGAGTATGGGGTTGTGTATCTCCAGCACCCGGCAGTTCTCCGGCCGGTCCTCCAAAAGATTTCCGTCGGAGCCCACGTAGACCGTGGTGTCCGTCACTATCTCCTCACGTATGGCGTCGATGGGGGGATTTGTGACCTGGGCGAATAGCTGCTTAAAGTAGCTGAACAGCGGCTGGTGCTTTTCGGAGAGCACGGCCAATGGTATGTCCGTGCCCATGGAGGCCGTCTGCTCCGCGCCGGTCCTTGCCATTGGCAAAATGACGCTCCTCACGTCCTCATATGTGTAGCCGAAGGCCTTATAGAGCCTGTCGCGCTGGTCTTGGCTGTGGATCGGCACCTTCTTATTTGGTATGGGCAGCTCCCTGAGCTTTACAAGGTTCGCGTCCAGCCACTCGCCGTAGGGCTGAGCGGCGGCGTAGCGGGTCTTGAGCTCCTCGTCGGTGACTATGCGTTTCTCCACCGTATCGGCTAAGAGCATCTTTCCCGGCATGAGCCTTCCCTTTTCCTTTATGTGCGCGTCGTCGATGTCCGCCACGCCCACCTCGGAGGAGAGTATCAGATGGTCGTCGTCGGTGACATAGTAGCGCGCGGGCCTCAGGCCGTTCCGGTCCAGCACCGCCCCCACCCTGTCTCCGTCGGAGAAAAGCACCGCCGCCGGCCCGTCCCAGGGCTCCATCATGGTGGCGTAGTAGTGGTACATGTCCTGCTTTGCCTGGTCTGAGTCACTGTGCCGCCAGGGCTCGGGCAGGAGTATCATAACGGCCATGGGAAGCTCCATGCCGCTCATCATCAGAAATTCAAGTGTGTTGTCCAGCATGGCCGAATCCGACCCGGAGGGGTTGACCACCGGCAGTATCCTGTCCATGTAGGGCTCCAATATGTCGGAGTACATGGTCTCCTCGCGGGCCACCATGCGGTCGATGTTGCCCCTGATGGTGTTTATCTCGCCGTTGTGGAGTATGAGCCTGTTGGGGTGGGCCCGCTCCCAGCTTGGATTTGTGTTCGTTGAAAACCGCGAGTGCACCAAAGCTATGGCGGACTTGTAGTCCGGGCTTTGAAGGTCCGAGTAGAACCTCCTGAGCTGGTTTACAAGGAACATGCCCTTATAAACCACCGTGCGGGAGCTTAAGCTCAGCACGTATGTGTTGTCGTTTGACTGCTCAAACTCCCGGCGCACCACGTAGAGGAGCCTGTCGAAGGGCAAGCCCTTCTCCACGTTCTCCGGCCGCTTTATGAAGCACTGGGCGATAAATGGCATACAGTCCAGTGCCTTTTGCCCAAGTATTGAGGGGTCCACCGGCACGTCACGCCAGCCTAAAAACTCAAGGCCGTCCTTGGCCGCGATTATCTCCAGCATTCTCTTGGCTTGGGCCCTCGCCACTATGTCCTGTGGGAAGAAGAACATGCCCACGCCGTAGTCACGCTCGCCGCCAAGGTCGATGCCCAGCTTCATTGCGGCCTTTTTGAAGAAGCTGTGGCTGACCTGAAGCATTATGCCCACGCCGTCGCCGGTCTCGCCGGTGGCGTCCTTACCGGCCCGGTGCTCAAGGCGCTCCACTATCTTCAGCGCGTCGTCCACAGTCTTGTGGGTCTTTATGCCCTTTAGGCTCACTATGGCCCCGATGCCGCAGGCGTCGTGCTCGAACCTCTCGTCGTAGAGTCCCCTGTTCTCAAAATTTTTATCTGACATCTTAACACGTCCTCGTGTCGTTATTATCCCGGCCTTCTTTTCGCCGCTCCGGCCCGCGCCGCCGCCCACGGCGGCGGGCCGGAATATCAGTACAGCGGAGCCTCACATCTCCAATATGAGCCTTGCGGTCTCCGCAAGCTTCGTGCCTGTCTCCATGCTCCGCTTTTGCAGGTACTTGTGGGCCTGAGCCTCGGTAAAGCCCCGCTTTTCCATAAGGGCCTCCTTGGCCCGGTCTATCATGTGCTGCTCCTCCTGGGACCTCTGGGGTATCTGGGCCCGCGCGGAGATCTCGTCAAGCTGAATGAGGATATTGACGCTCCCCCTCAGCTCCGCCGCCGAAATAGGTATCTGGAGCTTGAAAATGTCCGGGTCGCTCAATAGCTCCAGCTGTGACTGCTTTGCCAGCACCAGAAACTTTGCCTGCCCTCTCAGGTCGTGGGCCAGGTGCTCCGCCGGCATATCCGTCAGCTTGTGCCCGCATATGACGACGCCTGAGCCCATGGTCTTCACGGCCCTCAGGACCTCCGCCCCGGAGCGGCAGCGGTACCGGACCGTCACGCCGGATTTTTCAAGCATATCCGCTATCTTATCTCGCGATTCGTCCTTTTCAAAGGCGACGACCGTGCGTATCACGGATACTCATCTCCCAAAAACGGCGGGGCGGGGCTTGAAGCTCCCGCCCCCGGTATTATGCCTCAGATCCGCTCTTGCCGGATCGACGGCAGGTCATCAATAGGTCACTATATACTTCTGGATCTCCCAGTCGGAGACGTAGGTGCGGTAGGCGTCCCACTCCTTCTTCTTGCCCTCCACATACTGGCTGAGCACGTGCTCGCCCAGTGTGGCGCAGATGAGCTCGTCGGCCTCCAACTCGTCAATTGCCTGCTCTAATGAGCCGGGGAGGCTGTGTATGCCGTGGGCCCTGCGGGTCTTCTTATCCATGGCGAAGATGTTCTCGGTGATCTCCGCCGGGGGCGTCAAGCCCTTCTCAATGCCGTCAAGGCCGGCGGCCAGACAGCAGGCCAGCTCCAGATAGGGGTTGCAGGAGGGGTCCGGGCACCGAAGCTCCACGCGGGTGGACTGGCCGCGGGCCGCGGGGATACGGATAAGGGCCGAGCGGTTGGAGGCGGACCAGGCAAGATAGCAGGGGGCCTCATAGCCGGGCACCAGACGCTTATAGGAGTTTACCAAGGGGTTTGTGATGGCGGCCATGCCCTTCACGTGGGCGAGAAGGCCGGCGATGAAGCTGTAACACTCCTTGGAGAGCCCCTTGGGGTCGTTGGGATCGAAGAACACGTTCTTGCCGTCCTTGAAAAGGGACATGTTGGTGTGCATACCGGAGCCGTTGATGCCGAAGATGGGCTTGGGCATGAAGGTGGCGTGCAGACCGTTCTTCTGGGCCACGGTCTTGACCGCCAGCTTGAAGGTCATGATCTTGTCGGCGGCCCTCAATGCCTCGTCGTACTTGAAGTCGATCTCGTGCTGACCGGCGGCAACCTCGTGGTGGCTGGCCTCGATCTCAAAGCCCATGGCCTCAAGGTTCAGGCAGATCTCGCGCCTTGTGCCCTCGCCGTGGTCGAGAGGCCCTAAATCGAAGTAACCGGCCTCGTCGCCCGTCTTGGTGGTGGGACGGCCCTCGTCGTCGGTCTCAAAGAGGAAGAACTCGCACTCAGGGCCCACGTTGAAGCTGTACCCCATGTCGGCGGCCTTCTTGAGCACCTTCTTCAGCACCCCTCTGGGGTCGCCAACGAAGGGCGTGCCGTCCGGGTTATAAACGTCGCATATGAGCCGCGCGACCTTGCCGTACTGGGGCCTCCAGGGCAGGACGGTGAAGCTGTCAAGATCGGGGTATAAGTACTGGTCGGACTCGTGGATACGCACAAAGCCCTCGATGGAGCTTCCGTCGATCATTATCTGGTTGTTGACGGCCTTCTGTATCTGGCTCTTGGTGATAGCCACGTTCTTAAGCTGTCCGAAGATGTCGGTAAACTGCATACGGATGAACTCAACATCCTGCTCCTCCACCATGCGGATAATATCTTCCTTTGTGTAATGACTCATATGGATAGCTCCTTTCAAATATAAAGCTTTTTTGAAGTATATCATATCCACTAAAAAAGGGCAACGGCTTTCATGAAGAAAAGCACCATTGCCCTTTCACGTGGTATTATATGACCCCATTTGCCGCTTGTCAACCGCAAAATTGCACATTTCCCCCTTTTTGGAGGGTTACACAACCCCGATTTGCAATTCCCCCATTCCCTTCGTGCAAATTATTCAATCCACAAAATTGGCGTCCCCGCCCTCCCGGCCGGAGACGCCCGTATAAATTCCCGTCAGCTATCCGCCAATTGATAAAGCATCACCGCCACCACGGCGGGATTATCGTTGCTGTACAGCACGGCACGGTAATCGCCCTCCGGCAGAGCCGACAGATCAAGCGCTCCCGTCAGAAATCCGCCGACGGCTGATACCGCGTAAACCAGACCCGTATCACAGCTTTTAAAGCCCACGAATACCTCTCTTGACGGAGATCCCCACGTACAGTGGAATATAAACCTTGTCTTATCGGAGCTGCTCACAGTTATAATATCCTCAGATTCCGCGATGGCATCACGAGACAACTCAACGCAACCGAGCGTGTATTTTTCAGCGTCGTCCGAAAAGGAGACCCCGGAAATATCACTGTACGCGGCGGACAGATCCTCCACATCGCTCACCGGCGGCGTCCATTCCTCCGTCGCTGACGCGGGCCCTTCCGGATCGGCATATATAGAAGTCGGCTCTTTTGCCCGCTCCATATGCTGATTTTCCGCCACCTTCGCCACCGGCACGGCCGCCACGGCGAAAACGCTCACCGCGATAATAACGATCTTCCCTGTTTTACTCATATGGGCTCTCTCCCTCTAACGGCTCTCCTTCCACGCAATACGCGGGCGTCGTGACCTCAATTACATTAACGGGGTCGATCTCCCGTTTATCCCCACCCGCCGTGGGGATAAGCATGGAGATCGACACGATGGCCGCGACGGAGGCCATGACAGCTACGGCGCTGACGGCCCACAGCGCCCGGCGCAACCGGCGGACGGTGGCGGAGGCTTGCGTTTTTCGGCTCTCCGCCTCAACCGGCGCAGGGATCGCCGCGTCAGCCGCCACGGTGTTCTCCGGTCCCTCCCGCTCGTCCAGCATCTCGTCCAGCGACACATTATAGAGCTCCCTCAGGCTCAACAGGTTATCCACGCTCGGTAGCGCCGCCCCCGTCTCCCACTTGGACACAGCCTGGCGGGAGACGTTCAGCGCCTCCGCCAGTTCTATCTGGGAAAGCCCCTTCTTTTTTCTGAGCTCACTCAGTTTTTCCGGTAACATATCCGTCTCCCCCTTATTCTATAATCTATCACTTCCCGCGGGAAAAGAAAACCGCTTTCACTTTACATTCCGTCAAATATTGGTTGCTCCCCGTCCATCTCTTATATAATAGCAGATTTTTTGAAGAAAGCAACCTCGCCCGCCACGGCCTGTCAATTCCCGGTCGCAGCGGGCGAGTTTTCAGATTTTAAAATGGCCACCGGAACGCGCGCGGGGCCTGTTAGTGTTTATCGGAACTGGTACGCCAAGACAGCGAGAACATTTTCATTGTTGCTTGAGTACAATATGACCTTATACCTTCCCGGCGGGAGCATGTCGAGAGAAACGGTACCGGCCGCTGTACCTCCCGCAAATGAGAGCGTATAGACCTCGCCTGTCTCTTCGCTGAGAAATCCTATATAAACACTCTTTCCGGCGCGTACCCATGTGCAGTGGAGGAGCATCGTCTTATACTCAGCCGGGAGACGAAATGTATCCTCGGACGAGCTGTACTCCCCGTTGTCAAGTCCATTTGTGGTCAGGCTGAATTGATCCGTAGACTTGTCAAATGCGGGCACTTCCTCGGAAAAGGACGGTGTCATGTCGATAGTCGTCTCAAAAGGCAGCTTGACCGGCTCCTGCGGCAGGGGTTCATAGTGAGCGGCATCGCTCGGATCTTGGACGCTCGGTATGTCCCCTTGCGTCTCCCCCGGCTCGCCCCCGCCAGCGCGCTGGCAGGACGTGACAGCAAGGCTGACAGATAAAACCAGCAGGCAGAGACGTCCTGTCCTGTTCAAAAAGGCAAAAAACCGACCCATAACCGAGCCTCCCATTCATAATTTGTTTCGCCCGCAAACAGTGCTCCCCGGATAATTTAAAAATTGAAAAGATGCTCGTCTTGCGCAGATGGAGAAATATCGTCAACGAGGTCATTCGGTCCGGGGATCGGGTCGAACAACACTTTAGGATCTTCCGCCGCCGCGAAGCGGGGCATTAGCGTCAAGAGCAGGGTCGCGACGGAAATGGCAAGCGCAGCTACCGCAAAGACAAATGCCCAAGCCGCACGCCGAGGGCGGAGAGGTTCGCCCTTCATTATCTCCACGGCCTCCGGCTCAGGCTCGCTTCTCACCGGTTCCTCGCCATTGCACACCAGATAGTCGAGGGACACATTATAAAGGTCCCTCAGACATTTTAAGTTTTCCACGCTCGGCAACGCCGCCCCCGTCTCCCATCTGGACACAGCCTGACGCGATACGTTCAGCGCCTCCGCCAGCTCTATCTGGGAAAGTCCCTTCTTTTTTCTAAGCTCACTCAGCTTTTCCGGTAACATATCTATCTCCCTCTTACAATTTAGCATTATTTGCCTAAAATAAAAACCGCTTTAACTTTGCATTTCGTCAATTTTATCTTTACATCGCGCCAATTATCGGTTGCTCCCCGTCCCTCACAGCTCCTCGTCCAGTACCTCTCCCTCGGCCACCAGCGTGGTGGGGCCGGTGAGCATGATGTTGCGGGCCGTATCGCCCTCGGTGTCCACGGTGACGTAAAGCGTCCCGCCGGGCATGGTTATTTTCGTATTGACGCCGGTGACCAGCCCCCGGAGCGTCAGGGCCGTGACGGTGGAGCCGCACCCCGTGCCGCAGGCCAGAGTGAAGTCCTCCACTCCCCGCTCAAAGGTCCGGGCGTCCACGCTGTTTTCACCGTCCACCCGGCAGAAGGTCACGTTGGCCCCCTTGGGGAAGCCCTCGTACCAGCGTATTTTCCGGCATAGCTCACGAAGATTGTTTTCCGGCATCTCCCGCCAGCTGTCGCAAAGCACCACGCAGTGGGGTATGCCGGGGTCCCCCAGCTCAAGATACGCGCAGTCGTACTCCACGCCCTCCACCTCCACGCTCCGGTGGAGGTCTATAACGCTGGGGTCGTTGAGCCGCACGGTGTACATGCGCTTTGAAACGCACCTTCCCGTGACAAGGCCGGCGGTGGTCTCGATGCTGACCTCCCCTCCCCGTCCGAAGCCGTGCTCCAGAGCGTAGCGGGAGACGCACCGGGCCCCGTTGCCGCACATCTCCCCCACGGACCCGTCGGAGTTATAAAAGGCCATGCGCACGTCGCCCTTATCGCGGGGCTTTTCAAGTATCATGAGCCCGTCCGCGCCGATGGACAGCCTCCGGGCGCACAGCCTCTCCGCCAGTCGCGGATAGTTCTCCGGGTCGATGCTCCCGTCCAGATTCTCAATAAGTATGAAGTCGTTCCCGGCTCCCTGCATTTTAGTAAAGCGCATAGTGGACCTCCGTTAAGATAAAAAGATAAAACCGCCGTGGCCTCGACCACGGCGGCTTTTGTGTAATTATTTTGTTCCGGCGGGGGAGTTGTGAGCTCCCCGGAAATCCCGGTAGTGGACGCATCCCACGGGACAGACGTCCTGGCAGTGGCCGCAGTCGATACACTTATCATAATCGATTTGTGAAAGATTGTCAACCACCGTAATGGCCCCGGCCGGGCACTCCTTCTCGCACTTGTGGCAGGCGATACAGCCCTTGACGCACTCTTTTCTTGTGGCCGCGCCCTTTTCGTGGTTGGAGCAGCCCACGATGACACGCTCCACGTCGGGCATAAGCGTAATGACCTTGTTGGGGCAGGTCTTGACGCACATGCCGCAGCCGATGCAGGCCTTGTAATTTACTCTGGCAAGGCCGTCCACCACTCTTATGGCGTGCTCAGGGCATATCTTCTCGCAGTCGCCAAGGCCGATGCACCCGTAGACGCAGGCCTCCGGCCCGCCGTAGAGGAGCTTCGCCGCCGCGCAGGAGGACAGACCCTGATACTCAAGCTTGTTCTTCACCGTGTTGCAGTCGCCGGAGCACCGCACTATGGCCACCTGCTCCACCACGTCCTCAAACTCGGCTCCCGTGGCCGCCGCCAACGCCTTGGCCACCGCGTCGCCGCCCGCGACGCACTTGTTTATCTTGTCCTCCTCGCCGCTGGCAAGGGCCGTGGCGTAGCCGTCGCACCCGGCGTAGCCGCAGGCTCCGCAGTTGGCGCCGGGCAGGCACTCGCGTATTTTGGGGAATTTCTCATCAACGGGGACGTACATGAATTTTGCCGCCAGCACCAAAAGTATGGCGCACACCGCGCCGATGGCCGCCAAAACCCATACAGCGTTCAGTATTTCCATCTTTCTACCTCCCTCAGCCGCCGAACATCTTCTCGGCCATGCCGGTAAAGCCCATGAAGGTCATGCTGGTGAAGGCCGCCGCCACAAGGGATATGGGCAGGCCCTCAAAGGCCTTGGGGGGCTTTGCCCGCTCAAGGGCCTTCCGGACACCGCAGAAAAGTATGAGCGCCACGGAGAAGCCAAGGCCGGCGGAGAAGCCGGAGACGCAGGACTCCAAGAAATTGTAGCCCTCGTCGATGTTGAGGATAGTCACCGCCAGCACCGCGCAGTTTGTGGTGATGAGCGGCAGGTACACGCCAAGGGCCTTGTAGAGGGGCGGCATGTACTTTTTCAGCGTTATCTCCACTAATTGCACCAGCGCGGCGATCACCAGTATGAAGATGATGGTCCGCATGAACTCAAGGTGGAAGGGGATCATCAGCGCCTGATATATCCCGAAGGTCACGGCGGAGGCCAACGTCATAACGAATATGACGGCCCCGGACATGCCGATGCAGGAGCTGAACTTCTGGGACACGCCCAAAAACGGGCAGATGCCCAGAAACTGCACCAGAACGTAGTTTTCGGTGAAAACAAGGGTGAAAAGAATGAGGAACATTTTACTCATTTTACTTCAGCCTCCTTTCTGTCGTCGCAGGAGGAGTGGCAGGCGGCGCAGTTGCCGTCGCACCCCATCTTGGGCTCGAACTTCTTCCCGTGCTTCGCCATCGCCCAGACAAGTATGGCTATGGCGCACCCAAAGAGGAAGAATCCGCCGGGGGCCTGTGTCAAAATGCCCAGCTGATACCCCTCAGGGATTATCCTGTACCCCAAGAGCGTCCCCGCGCCGAAGAGCTCACGTATGACGGACATGCCCGTTATGACCATGGTGTAGCCGATGCCCATGCCCAGCCCGTCAAAGAAGCTGTCCTCCATCAAGA